>JBAZLX010000001.1:0-38225 GCA_041650075.1 Bdellovibrionales bacterium
GACATAGCGGTACTGAAACAAAAATATTACCAACACAATTTGACTGTAGGACATTATCATTGCCGCTATAATAAAATCTCATAGATGTTGCAGCTGTTGTTAATATTGTTCCAGCAAAATCTCTAAAAACTACTGTAAAAGTTGTTGCTGAGTATCCATCATTCTGGGCAACAATAGCACCACTTCTTTCTGTAACAGTTACGGTTGCTTCGGTTGATAATAATGTTTCGTGAGTAACAGTTAAAACTCCTGCCGTGAATGACATTGTTGGTTTTGTGTAAGCACCAGTTGAAACTTGCCATGCTGTGCCATCATAATAAATATATCCAGAGAATCTTTCATATTGACCTACTGTAATAGACGATGCAGTTTTTGATATTAATGATGTTTTTCTAGCACCTTTATCAACTATATATGGAATAATACTCGATGAAGCTCCTGCTGGAAAAGTAATTGTTGATGTCCCGTTTCCATTATTTATAACTGTTCCAGTCCCTAAAAAATATGTCGATTCTACAATTGTTGAAGCTGACAAATTTACCTCAGCCTCAAAATTTTTATATAGCTTTATTGTAGAAGACGTATCGCCTACTGATGCTCCTGCATCAACTCCTAAATTTGCATACGTTTCGTCTTGCCCAATAACTAAAGATCCTACATCTGTTGCAGTAAAATTGTACGATAATACTAGATCTCCATTTACATCAACTGCTAAAGCTGGATTGACACCTACTGGCTTATGACCAGTATCATTTATTGCATACCACCCTGAACTTGCAGTATCTTGTCGTATTACACATGATATTTTTCTTAACTTAATATTACTGTCAGTTGATATTGACCCCATTTTAGAAAATTTTGTATTTAATACTCCAACTGATGAATAAACAGTTCCGTTCCCATAATATGAAGTCATAGTTGTAGACGTGTTTATTGTATCGCCTTCTATGATTATGTCACCTACTGCTTTTGCTAACCCGGTCTCCACTGTGTCGTCAGTAGCTCCATCACATTTAGCCCCGAACCACTTGACATTTACAGCACCGCTATGCTTCATCTTCCATCGACCAGTCGCAACACCAGTTACGGCGATGATAGTTCCTCCATTGTCAGCTTCTGTAGATGTAGCGTCCCAGTAGTATTCGCGTACTCCGATGTTGTCTTCGGCGGTATAGTAGCCAGTGACAGATACAAAAGGCTGTCCAGAATATACGGTAGTGCGGAGGGCGGCAATGGTTCCCACTATTGCGCTTTGGATAGTACTATTATTGCTTAGAGAGGAATAAACAAGTTGAGAGTTTTTATCTTTTACTATGATGGAATATGCTGATTTTACGAAAATTCTACCGGGCGACCCATTGCGCGAAGGATACCCAGCAATCGTACGAACTGGATTTGCCGCTGGAGTTGTAAAAGCCTCATCCCAATAAATGCTAATCAGATTTACTTCTGGGTTCAGATTCTCCGTACCTATATAAATATATCCGTTATCGAGCGGTGCGCCGCTTAAATCTGTAAACTCTTGAAATGGTGGTGTTACTTCAATCGCCATTGGTTTTCCTTTGTTTTGTTAATGTTATCTAATTTGGAGATATGTTTCAAATTAGAACTTACCGCTTTTTTGTTTTATAGCCTCGCTGATCTTTTCCATTGCTACATTTTGCTCTGACCGCGTTTTGGCTTTACTTAACCGCATAAGTGCATTTCGTACTGGAGCGGATTCATACGCTCTTGCAATTAGGCCTATAGTCCCTAACCCGAATATTCCAGTGATTCCACCTGCCGCACCAGCTGCCCCTGCCATAGCCGCTGGGTATAGCTGTTGCCCAGTAGGTGTCATTAGGTTGGCTTCGTCAGCTCTTCTTGTTAATGCTAAAGCCTTTTTAAGACCTTCTAATTTTGCTTTGTCCTCACCCTTGAAAAACACTTTTGCATTTTCATCCAATTTGTCGATATTGGTTAGGAATTTAGCTGTGCTGACTTTGCCTTCCGCATCGAGTGAATCCTGATATGCTTTTCCAAGAATTGCCGACCTTGCGTTTGATCTTCCTTCTGGGCTGAGATTTTTATACAACATTTGTGAATCGCTTACGTTTTTGCTGTACAACATGCGGGAGATTACTTCAGGGGTCACATTCCCTTTTTTTAGCGTATATTTAAGAGCATTATTTTCGAGTTCTCCGCTCATGATAGATAACTTTTTGTTTGCCACTCCCCACTTTGTTACATCTCTACGATCTCCAAACTGAACAATGTGGTTTTCCATGTCTTTTTTAAGTGCGCCATAAATATCGGATACTGCCTTATCTCCTACCCCCCGCACTGAAACTAAGTCAGGTGATTTAAACTTTTCGCCAAGAAGTTTTCGCAACTCTTCCACGCTTTTAATATCTTGATTTTGTATGGATTGTTTAAAATCGTCAAGAGATGCAACAACTGGGTCTAATTCTGATGTTTTAAGGCTTTTAAGTTTAGCAATTTGGTTATCAATCGCAATAGTAGTATTCGGGACTTCCATTGGTGATCCCGATGTTCTATCAAATACATCTCTTTTCATTTGAGCGTATTTTATTACCTCGTCGCCTCTTGTTTTAGCTAAATCCGCCATTACAGAGCTTTCCAAATCTGGAAGAGCGGAATCAGCTTTAAACTCTTGCGCTACATCTTTAATAGCTTGCACGCGTTGTAATTGCTGCGCTTCTCTTCTTCCCCCAGTACCAGCCAGCGGTATTCTCTCTGATGCCATTTGAGCCGATTTGCCTATAAACGTTTGAGGTCTTAGAACATCAGATGTCATAACATCTATTCCTAGCCCTTGCGCCGCCTTAACTGCCTCATCCGCTCCCTCTGCTAATGATGGTGCTATTTTAGGAGATGGTATTGCTTGCGCTACTTTTCCAGCCGCTTGCCTTGCTGGGGCTGTCATAACTGAAACTTGTGGTCGAGTTGCTTTTGCCAACTGTGCGATAGCATTGGCCTCTGCCATCATAGGGTTCATATATTGAAGCACTGCGGCTTCTTTTCCGATTGCTCCTAAATACTCTTGTCCCGCTTCTGTGCGTGGCATAAATGGTTGTGCGAACTCACCTGCCGTTTGTGTAGCTTCACGCTGCACTCGTTCGGCTCCTTTTTGTGTTCCTAATTCACCAGATGCGATAGTTTGCCCAACCCCTTTGGCTGTTCCGACAACTTGACCCGCTGCACCTGCTAACCCTCCGCCTAGCACTCCAAGGGCGGTTTCACCTGCTCCGACAATCTTTTCACCGATTGAACGTTCTTTTTTTTGTGGGAGTGTAGCAGTTAAGTGCAAAACTCCATTAACATCTGTAAAAGCATTTGAAGCTTTTGCTTCTTTAAGCATTGATGCGATTGAGTCCGCTGTTTCGTCATCCCCCGCTTTGTATGCAGCTATTGCTTTTGCTTTTAATTGTTCATAGGTTGCCATGTTAAATTCCTAGCGCTGCGGCTGCATCTGCGCCACTAATATTTCGACGTTCTTTTGATTTCTCTTGTTTCACATTTATGCCGTATTTCTTTTCTACATTTTTGTATGATTTTTCCATTAAATTTTTTAGGATAATAAGATTTTGCTTTGCTTGTTTTGGGCCTTGATTAAGCGATAGGTTAACCATTGCTGACTGAAGCTTTTGCCCTTCAACTTCTGTTAAGCCAGACATTGTTCCAACATCTTGTACTGCCTTTATGAATGATTGTGATCCAATAGTGTCCAACAATCGCTCATAGTTGGATACATCTGGGTCTGTTGTCATTATTTTTGAAGATATCGGGCCATGCGCTCGTTCAGCGGCATACCCAAGTCCAGGGATATTCCCTTTTTTAAAGTATGATAATGCCTGATCGATTGTTCGCTTTGAATTTTGTAGATTATCGTATGCAGAATACACCTTTGAGCTTTTTTCATTGGCTTTATCCATGTAGTCTTGTTGCATCTTAACAAGCTGGATCTGTTTTGTCTGCCGAGCGATGTCGTTTGTTTCTCTATCAATGGCGTTTTTTTGTCTAGCAATTGCTATTCTTTGTCTTTCAAATTCGGGCTCCTGAAGCATCTTATTTGTTTCTGCTAAAGTTTTTTGATAGTCCGCTTGCACTTTTTGTGGGGCTATCTTAGCTTCTGCTTGTTTGATAGTAGCTTCATATCCCTCTTTTTTGGTTTTAATTGCTTCTTGTGCCTGTTTCTCTGGGAATAGCGCTTGTGATTGCCGCAAATCCTCCAGCTTTTTTTGAGCTTCTGCAAACTTCTCTTGCTGTTCTGGGGTCATTGTGTGCATTGTGAGCCACTGCGTTAATCCTAAAGCGGCTTTTGGATCGGCGGATATGGCGTTCTTAACTTGCTCAAATGCCGCAGTGTCTAGCCCTGAGTTTTTAGCCGCTTCAATATTTTCATCAAGGATTTTAGTTGCAAGCTCAACATTATTATTTTTTAATGCCGTTGTGATCTGCATCCCTGCCGCTTGTTCTGCTGCGAGCTGCCGCTTGTCCATTTGTTCAATCAATGGCTTAAATGCTTTTTCTTGTTCTGGAAATGTGGCTTGCAATGCCAATAGTTTGTCAAACTTTGGGTCAGCCATATAGTCTGAAAACATTGTGCGGTATTGCTCCGTTCGTGCTTGCGCAACTTTTTCAGCATCTAATTTTTGCTGAATTTCTTGTTGTCTTAGTCCAGTTTCTCTAAGAGCCGACCCAGCTTGAAGCCCACTTAGTAGCCCTTGCATCGGATTTACTTGCGGAAGCATCCCCATATAGTTAATTGGTTCCATATTTCTTCCCTTTAGAATAATTTAGAAATTCCAGGCATCCCACCAACGCCAGCAAATAGCCCTGCGCCTTGGAGTAGAGTGTTAAATGACGATCCAGCAACTCCGCCTTGTGCCATTTGCCCTCCTGCAAGCGCCGCTCCTTGTTGCCCGTAGAGATTCGCTATGTTAGCCGCAGATGCTTGCCCTGCATTTGCTTGTAGCCCTGCCGATGATTGCCCTAATTGTGATAACCCGCCTAGTTGCGCTAATTGTTGCTGATATGTTTGATTCAACAATTGTGGGGCGAGCATTCCCATAGCGGCTTGTGTGTTCCCGCCTCGTAGACCGCCAGTGGCAGAGGCATTTTGAAGCATTGCATTTTGCCCTTGCTGTAGCTGCGCTTGGAAGAATGGGCTTTGTTGCAATTGGTTAATAGCAGATTGTTGATCTGATGCTCCCCTTAGCCCCAGCAATGTCTGCTGTTGCCCCAGAGCCGATTCACCTGCTTGAAGGTATGGGGACATCATTTTTACGATAGCGTCAAACTGTCTTCGCTGTTCTTCTATGCCTGATTGTGCTGATGCCGCTTGTGTTCCTGCCGCTGCGGATGCCGCATCTGCCGCTTGGCTTGCTCCGGTAATGCCTCCAACGACATTGCCAAGAAAATCTCCTACAAAGCTCATTTGCTTCTCCATTCGGATTTTAATAATCCATAAATTTGAATATCCATAACCTTGCCGTTTAGCTCGAATGATTCTCTGATGGTTCCTTCATAAGAGAACCCGAGTTTTTTAACAAGATTTTGGATTGTTTTGAGATGGCTGTATATTTTAGCCGTCACCCTGTGCGCAGTCAGGAAAGCTTCATTTATTATGAGAACGCATAAATAACGATAATATTTTACCGATATAGGCAATAAAAGCAAATGGATTTCACTATCTAGCCTTGTATTGTTAATAATCATAAATGCGCCTACAAATTCTCCACTTACAAACGCCGAATAATACTTAACGCATGGGTGATCTATTTTTGAAACTGGAACGCCATCCCTAGAAAGCTTCTGAATAGATTCATCACTGAAAAGAACCTCTTCGTTTTCTTTGGATAGCCCAGCTTCTATTTTAATCATGACGTAATCTCTCGCCCTGATGCGCTAATAGTTAAAGCGGATGACGTTCCTGCAATCGTTGAGATAAACCCGCCACTCTCTAGCACTTGCCCCACTAACTCAGGACACGTATAGACTTCATTTGGAGCGATTGACCTAGTTTTGATAATCAAGTTGCTATCCCCTGCCGATCCAGCTGAAGCGATCAAATTTACACTGATTGTAGCGTTTGACGCCGTTGTATTGGTAACTGTAAACTTATCGATTATCGTTTTGCAGTTTGTAGCCGTGTATTGTGCTGTTTGTGTGTTTTCCGCTTGCTTGCGGGGGATAATATTTTTAACTGTGACTGCCATTTTAATTCCTTATTGTGCGATTTGAGATACTGCCATTATAACAGATGGGGTAGCTGGGGCAAACGCCGTAGATGGAGCGGCCTCAATAGTAACGTTTATATCGTCAGTTGCCCACATTGCCTCTATGTAGTCGCCAGCGTTCATACTAAAGAACATCGACCTAGAAACGCTTGCTGTGACGCTAGAACCGGATATTGAAGCCTTCATTGCCGTATCTGCGATATCTGTGCCATTTTTGCGAGGCCAAAACCATAATGTTTTTGTAGATGCACTACCAGATGTTATTTGTGCGGAGAAACTAAACTCATAAAGACCAGAGTTTGCACATACAATCCTTGACGTAGGTGTTCCGATAGATACCCCAAGAGATGCCGCCGACGTATTAAATGTCAAGGCGTAAGCCGTATTGATTGCCGCCGCTGTTTGATCGGTACTATCAGAGAATGAGCCATAATACAGTTGTTGTTCGATAGTTGTGCGGACATATAGAATTCCAACTGTTGAGCTGTTATTTACTACTACTGCCATGGGAATACATTGGTTAGGTGCCGTTGGCTTTACGTTCGTAAGACCTCCAGCCGTTGTTGGATGAGCGTAAAGCAAATCGCCGTTATTCCATGTTTCAGTGTACGTTGATCCGCTTGCGTTTACGTCTCTTATGATTCCAGATACAGTTACGTGTCCGCTTGCCCCGATAGCAAAATCCTCAGACGCTATACCAACCAGTTGATGACTTTGGAGTGTCCCATTAGCGGTAAACTTAGCTAGATTTGGATCAATTCCAGTTGCTCCAGTGTAGTAAACAACTTGCCCCTTTGATATGGTGACACCAGAAGTATTTGTGCCATGAATAATAATATCTAATCCCAATTCTTGCACTAGACCGCCTATATGGGTGAATTGTAGATGCCCATACTGGTATCCCCAGTTGAGCGTCCCGGGCTGTTTAACTACTGTATGGGTGTTTCGCAATTGAATATAATCGAGATCGGCTACTCTGTCGATTGACCTTGGTGGAGTTAGTAGCAGTTCATTGAGCATTGATCGGAGTGTTGCTACTTCTTCGGTAGAGTTTGGCTCTGTTGCCAAATAGTCTAAAGACTGCTGAATAGCAGAGATTAGTGCCAACGCCTCGCTTGCCGATGCTGATGCTGTTGCAGTATCAATTGCCACGCTTTCCAGATCTGTTGGGGTTTCTTTAGTAGCCATTTTAAACAGATTTTCAAACGCCTTGATAGTTTCAGGATTAGGGAGAAACTTCGCAAGCTGATTACGTGTGATAATGATTTTATCAGACATATAACGGCTCCAGTTTTGCTTCAAGTCGTGAGATAGAGATCATAGCGTCGGAAGTGCCCTTAAACTTTTGTATGCGCCATTGTCTCATGCTCCCTTGAAGGAACCAAACGAGACGTTTATTATATTCTCCCGTCTTACCAGCTGATATGCTTTTTTCTTGGCTCCATGTTAGCCCGTCTAATGAATATTGGGTTGATATCATTGGGGTGACTCCATGTTCAATTCTTCCAGTAGTACCAACTAATTCTAGAGAATGAAATGACGCTCCTGTGCCTTCGTTGTAAATAATTTGGGTTGAGAACTCCCACCCTATTTTTTCACCGTAGTGGGTAGATACACGATCATCTAAAAAACCGAATGCAGTGCCTGACGGATCAGCAACGTTCCATTGATCATAACAATAAACATGATTGCGCGCTTTATAAATAGTTCCTTCAATGATGCCTGAGTCCATTGTGTACCAAATATGTTCACCTACCGCTTTGGAGGCTGAGAGATCATAAACCATAGTCTGATCGTTCAAATGAATCATAATATGAATATGACCGTTATAGATTTTATACTCGCATACGATTTGAGACAGTTCAAGTTCGGTATATTTACCCAAACGCTGATCGATCTCTGATGTCGCGATCTTTTCAATCTGGCCATTAATCCCAATATAGACTGACGATTGCTCATTTAAGGCTCCACCGACAAACGCGACTAAATCATTCACGACTACACACGCATGAGTTCCAATCGCCCCCTTATTAATCTGTGCGCCTTCTATGCGCTGAAATGGGAAGAAGTCCCCGCCTACGTTATCAAAAAACTCGATAGTGTATCGGTTGACCGCCACTAATTCGTTACGCACTTTTTTTACCGCCATAACTGGGTCTGGGTTTGCTTCCGATGACCCGTACTTTAGAGGGTTTACGGCAAAAGGGTTATTTAGCTCTGTAACTACCAGCGAGGTTCCGTCGGTTGCAAGAAAATACCCATCTATCCACACAAAGTCGATAACATTTCCTAAATCTACGTCCGTTACTTGCGTTAATGTAGTTCCATCGTATAGATAGAATTTGTTTGATGAGCATACACCTAAGTAATCGAATGAGTATCCAAATGTGACTTGACCACTTCCCCCAACATCTCCGATAGTAGTAGAAACTCCCTCTTTAGTGATAGAGACGAGCTTAGTACCCATTACTCGATATAGCGTACCGTTCCAATTAATACCGCCACGATCTATTCCTACTCCGTCAGCGAGCTTAATAATGCCATCGGTATGCCGTAGGTAACCTTCTGATATGCCGCTCTTTTTAGGAACTGGGATGAGATTGCGGGGGTATGATGTACGCACCTGTGCGGCATCATCTGTATAGATTCCAGAAAGTATGGGTATTTGAGCCATTTTTAACTATCCCTTTCTTTACAATTATCGAAATGCCATCTCTTCATTGAGTTCCCGCCTATTTTACCACAATGCGGACATTTTTGCTTTGACTGAACTCTTCCAGACAGAGCTATAGATGATTTTAATTTTTCCTCTTCACTTCTTTTTTGTCCAGTCCTACTTTTATTGCCCATCATCAACAATGATCTCTTAGCTCTTTCTTCATCTGACTGCTTACTTCCAAGTCTGTTTTTGTTTCCTTTGTGAAAATCAGATATTTTCTTTAGCATTTCTGGTGTATGAACAAATCCAAACAATTTAACAGACTTAGATATCTTTAATTTAGTCTCCTCTGAAAGAACTTTTCCAGAATGGGCTTTTCCTATCTTTTTTCTATGATTTTCACTAAACACAAGACCAGAAATTCCATCTCCTCCGTCAGTCATATTGCATAATTTAAATCCTATTGTTTTTAGTTGAGATATCCGCTCTTTTTCTAACAGAAACGCCAACTCCTCATCTAAGTGCATAGCTACAAATCTTACATTGAACCCTCCGTCTTTGTTGACTATCCTTTGCCAATGGAGATTTCTATGATACTTGCTAGAAATGAAAGCTCTCCTCCCTTTTCCTTTTCCTACATAAAAAACTTCACTGGTATTTATTCGAATATGCTCATAAACATAAAACTCGCCATCAACACAAGGAATTTGCATTATTTCCAGCCTTCACCGGTCATAATATGAATAGTTGTAGTTCCTGCCGCTACGCCGAGATAGCTTAGAACGTTTTCGCCCTTAGATTTAGTAAGAGCTACTTGTGCTCCTGCTGGGACTGGAAAGTCTGCCGCCGTTGCCGTTACAGAATCTGTACCGATACAAACATAAGCAATATTGCTTCCGGTATTAGTAACCATCACATTGAAGGAATTATGATTGATTGTTACCGAAGCCGCCCCCGCTGATGTTGCTGTCACGGTTTGACCGCTTTTGTAATGTGGTGAAAATGGTTGTAATGCTGCCATGTGTTTTCCTTATCCGATTCGAAACCAAGATAGTGCTGGCTTGTCATATTTTAGCGTAAAGAACGCATTCGCCGCCAATGTCGTAGGCGCTCCAGTAACAGCCGTTGCTCCGTTTGCCCCGATGGTTAAAGTCGTTACAGCCTGAGTACAATTTACAAGCACCATTTGCCCATCAAGACAGTTGGATGCCGCTGGTAGAGTGATCGTACCCGCCGCGAATCCTGCCGTTGGTGTGAGGATTAAGTGGATAGAGTCTTGGCTATCCGTTACCGACACAGTAAAGCCAGTTGCCGAAGGTGCAGAGTATTGTGTGATATACCCGCTCATGTTTGCGGAGATATTTGCCGTGATGTAGTCGGTGATCTCCGTTAGTGTGATCTTTCGTGTATCCGCTACTCTTGGATCTGATACTGCGAAAACAAGCGCCCCGCTTACTGATGATACAGACGAATAATTGCTTATATATGCCATGCGATTCCTTTAGTTAAATTGACCGACAACGCCATCGTTATCGCTTGGTAAATCTTCTGCTCTAAGAAGATAAGGAGAGTAGAATTTACGCCATTTATTCCCTTGCCCTGCTGGGATCGTTTGACTGCCTTGACGCTCTTGAATCGTCATATTTTTAGCCATTGCTACGTTAAACGCCCTAAATGCCTCTTGTTTCATCTCGGGGGCAATCTGCTTCCCAAATGCAGGAGCTAAGCGAATCGCAAGATTTAGATATACAGCTTCATTAACTGAATCCGGCACATTAGAGTCCTCATCTAAATCTCCCTCATTTGGGTTTGACGGGATAGGATAAGCAAGACGCATACCCTTAGCGTTCCATGTTGCCATCATAGCATCGAGACGTTTGCGCCCCATCTCTAACATTTCAGGGGGTAGATCGAAGTTATAGCTTCCTATTCCTATCTCCTCAAATGCGGAAAGTACGAATTGTCGTTTAGTCCACGACATTTAGAGCCTCTTCGATCTTCGCCATTAAAGATTCATTTGTAGTTTTGTAATTAAACTTGATGCCGAGTTCTTTCGCTTTGACTTCCATCTCTTTGCGTGTAACGTCACCATCTAAATCCGCATCTCCTTTTGCTTCTGCATCTGCTACGGCTTCTTGAGCTGTGCGGAACCATCCATCGTTTAGCTTCTCTTCGATGTCATCCTCGTCAACGATAGCGGTATCATATTCGATACCTTCCCATTTAATTTCACTACCGAGCTTATAAAGCATTGTTGCGTTTTTCATTTCTTCTTACCTTTCTGATACGGCTTAGGCTTTGATTGCCCCATTTTCTTTTTATCACACGGCATATTATCCCCTTATGTTCTAAAGTTGGTACGAATACCGACTTATGAAACATAAGAGCCGAAGCTCTTATTATTAAGCGATATCGCCAACATTTGTCCAAAGCATAGTAATGGTTCCGGTAAACGTTCCGGTTCCTGATGTATGCGTTACATCATCTGCAACAACAACATTTAGATAAACATCTTTGGCTGTTGCTGTACCGTTAAGCAATGTCATAGACGCTGAAGTCGCACCTACCGCAGCAACCTTAGTGGCAGCAGTTCCGTTCGCTACGGATGCCATAATGTCCGCTTCTGTTCCAGTGAGCGTTGCCCCAGTTGTAGCAGTAGCAGTACCAAGCGCAACGTTACTTGTAAACGCATTAATGATTGTACCAGTGGTTCCGAGTGTTAAATTACCAGCCACAACACAGCCGACAACTGAAATCGCTCCTTCTGGAAGATCATAGATTTTTCCAGCTCCGCCGTATTGCGCTACGCCTGCATCATCTGTAATGGTGATCGGTGTTGCCGTGAGTGTCAAAACTGTCTTATTAATAACTCCGTCTGAATATTCAGCGGCAGTAACGGTGCTTCCGCTTTTGATTCCCACATTCGTAAGCGTTCCGTATGTGTAATTTACTTCAGACGCTCCTGCCTCGATACGGATAGGGGTATTAATAGAGAACGCATCTGATACATATTGAACGCCAGCCGTTGTAGTTGTCAATAGGTTCCATGAATCAGGGTGGTTTGTATAAGATACTTTTTGGTAAATCTTACAAGCGGTATCACTGCGAACCTCTAGGCGACCGCCAGCATCAACAGTAAATTCACCTTTGCCAGTTGGGTAAACTTTTCCCATGTTTTTTCCTTTGTTTTAGTTGCTAACCGCTAGGGTTAGCTTTGAGAGAAGAGCATGATGCCCGACATTTCAGGGTTGAGATTTACAACACCGAATCGAGAGTCAAAACGATACTCATAGTTGAGTGTTTTGTTGTTAAGGAACTTGATCATTACAAGCTCAATACCCTGAGAAGTTGAACCGCGCATAACCTCAGCGCCTGAACCCGATTGAACTGGGATTGTACCAGGTAGCAACTCAATAGAGTTTTTAGTCCAGAATGGGTTCATATAAGCACTAACGGTGTTCAAGAATACGATAGCCGCACCGTTTGCAGGTGTTGAATCTACGTTTTTGTAAATTTCTTCCGCAAGTGTTGATCCACCATTTGAAATAATAGCAGGGGTAATGGTTACAGTACCAGTTCCGCCAGCTCCAGTTTTAATCGCAGTGATACGGAATGTTTTCAACTGTGACGTTGCTTGCTTGGTGATGTGGTGAACTGAATATACCCCAGCGATAGTGAAACAATCCCCGACTTTAACTGTACCACTTGAAACAGTGATAGCAAGGTCTTGGAAGCGGTTATCTACGTTTGAGCGCTCACCAGTTGCAGCAGTACTTGTTGCGGCAGGAACATAATACTGATTAGCACCGTTAATGGTTACAGATACACCAGCGGCGGCAGTTAGACGGTTGGTGTAGTTCAATTTGAACGTTTCAAACCCTGCGACATCTCCGACGTATGATTTCTCATAAGCAGCCGTCGGCTTCTCGTTGATTGTCTGACGTGCAGCCAAGTTGCTTGCCATACCGTTGTAGTCACGAGCGGAAAGAGCCAAGCGGCGATCAAATTCATTAATACCAAGTTCATCAAATGTTGCAGACGCTTCCGCTACATCATCATAACCACTTGCGGCAGTCGTACGTTTAACTACAACAGATCCATAAGCTGTGGCTGCATCAAGAACAGCACGGTTAACATCTGATCCGATCTTCTGACGTGCAGAATCACCAAGACGCTTTTCTTGCAACATATCACGGAGCTCAGTTGCAGTCATTTGCCACGGCACTGATTTGTGATATCCGATGGTAGCAGGGACAGACAATTGAGTGTATGATCCGAAATTACCAGTCTGATCAGAGCCGTCAAACGACTTAGCAACATAAGGTTGTGGACGCCAGATTTGGTCGCCTGAGCGCTCCATAATGGTTGGATCTGTTTTATAGATGTTGACGTTATGAGACATTACCATTGCATCTTCAAAGCCTTCTAGGATTTGTTCAAAGGCAACCGTCTCTTGTTTGGAAAAATTAGACATTTAGTGATCTCCTTATTTCTTTTTGAGTGATCTTTTGTAGGCCATTAGTTTCGACGTATCGCCCGTTTTTGTAGCTTCTTCTCTTAATCGATCAAGAGTGGCATCTACTTTTTCGGAATGTGCCGAACCTTTGACAACTCGTTCGGGAGCTGGTGCCGTTTTGCGCGACACATTCAGCTTGCCTTGTAACTCAGCCAGAGCAAACGCAAACTTAATAGGGTTTGTGATCTTGGATAGCTCCTCAATCTTCGCCTTATTCTTTCCAAGTGCATAGACTACTGCCGCAGGGTTAGTGGCTCCTTGCAAGATTACGGCTTGCTGTTCAATAGACAGTTTACCCGTAACCACTTCCTCTGCAATTTCGAAGTCTGGTACTTTTAAAGCGTTACGCGACGTAGTATATGCTTCAAGAGTATTTGACCACTCTTTCTGCTGTGCTTCTTGCACCTTAGCTTGCTCTTTTTGTCGTTCATCATGGACTAGCTTTTCGCTGTGCCATTTCTCGATTGCGGCCTCGTACTCTTCTGCATCATAATCAAAGTCTTCAAGTTTTGGCTTGATCGGAGCCGATACAGTTGTTTGCTCCGGCTGTTTAACTCGATTTAGCTCTTCTTTAAGCTTTTGATTTTCCGCTTGTTGTGCGCGATAGCTTTTACGCAAATCGCGAACCCATGCAGGTGCTTTTTGCGAAACCTCTTCTTCTTGATCGGGAGGCGTTTCCCCAGCGATACTTACGACATCGATTTCTTCATCTTCCGCTTCTGAGTTTTCATCCTCATCGCTTCCGGTATCGATTTCAATATCCGTACCTTCTTCTACCATTTCGTCAAGATCGTCTTCTAGCATTTATTCTCCATTATTTTTGGGTATAAAAATATTAGCGGTTTTTTGAATATGGCGCAAATAGATTAAATCTTTAATGTTTTGTAAAGCAATAACGTGTTAATATAGTGTCTTATGAGGAGATAAAATGATGACAAAATATAGAGTGGTCTATAACCGAGGATGGTATTATCCCCAATTTAAGAAATGGTGGATGCCATTTTATGTGCCTTGCTTTTGGTTTGGGATGAATAATGATGATTATTCTACTTTGGACAGCGCTAAAAAAATAATAGCCTTGCATAAAATTTCCGGGAAAACAGTATATGAGGAATAACCTTAAATGAATGGACACCTTAATGAATAAAAAGACATATAAGAAAAAGCCAAAAGAGTGCGAGATGTGCGGAACTGTCAAAGAAATGACGGCACGTGGGAAGTGGTGTTCCAATCGATGCAAGCAGGAAAACAAGAATAGTAAAAGTAAAAATGCCGTTGCGGTTTTGGATATTGTGAAATTCATGATTGTAGATGATCATAAGATAGAAGCATTTACTTGGGTGAATGACAAGCAGTTCAGTGAGATGTTCCCACCGATGCAAGGAGATTAAATGACACAAAATGAAAATTTTATAAGAAAAGTTAAACAACTCGAGCAAGATTGTAAGCTTGGCAAAATGGAGGTAGAAGCTCTTATAGTTCCTGACATTATTGATTTGTCGTGCCATTCTGCGATAAGGATTAAATTGATTAATGGGGAATATGTTGATATTAGAATGCGGACTAGAATGTGGGAAGACACGCAACCACATAATTGCGAATATGGTGGGTACGGGGACGCTGTGACATATTGTACGGAGCTTGCCAATGGTTTTTTAGAGGTAGGTAATGATACAGGAAATGGAAACTTTGTAAACTTCTGCCCATTCTGCGGGTATGAAGCAAAAGTTAAAATAGAATTGTGAACAAGGGACTTATTGCCCCTCATTACCCATAGTCATCTCATTAATCTGTTTAGCTGTATTAATAATATGCTCTCTGCCTTGACGTGTAAGATTTGTTAGCGTCTCTTCTGTCTCTGCTTTTGTCTCTTCCGCCTTAGCCATTGCAAGTGCTGTGTCTGCTTGCGCCTTCATTGATTTCGCCTGAGCCTCTTGTGCCGCTGCTTGTAGATACTGCGCTTGCGGGTCTGGTTGCTGATTCTGCATCTCTGCGATAAGGTCTTGCTCTTCTTGTTTAGTAGGCGTTACCACTCCCATACGTAATAGTTGTTTGCGATAGTATTTACGGATATCCCCAAGCCCTTCTCCTTCCATGTTCATAAGAGCCGCAGCACCTAATACTTTTACATCGCTTGGGTCAGTTGTAATCTGCATCATGCCGGTTAGCGCACGAACTACTGAGGCCTTACGAGATGATGATGAAGGCCCAACATCTACGGAGATATCCATCTTGGCTTCAGATAGATCATTCTTTCTTTTGATAGTTCCTTCTTCATCGAAAACCTGTTCGTTCAATTTTACATAATTAATTTCTTCTTGGGTTCCGATAGATTTCATTTTTCTATCATCTTCCACATAAATATCACTTGCCATCGATAGCCAAACCTTAGCGGCGTGCTTGATCGTTTTAGCAAAGTTAGACACATAGATGAACGATTGCATATCAAGACGGTTTTGAATCATCTCAACTGCTTTTCCTGAGATATTACTAACTACTTGCTCTCCTGCTTGCTGATTGCCCAAGATGTCATTCATGTCGGTATCTGATAGCTGGATCAATGCCGCTAATGTTGCCGGAACATTCGGTGGGCGAACGTAATCTGTAGCTCCTTGATTTACACTATTTCCATTTGAGTCCATGACTGGGTTAATGAGCAAGTACGGATAATTCTTAACATCATCTTCCGACCATCGCTGCTCATGACCTGCTACCTGTTCAGGAGTAAAAATAGGTTTTTCATAAGATGTTTTTGAACTGATCTCTGCAAGCTTTGAAATCTGCATATTTTTAAGACGTTGAGCATCTTTAACATATCTGATGGCTCCAGCACATCGCTCTACATTATCAATAAACCATCGTTGTCCGTAAAATGGAATAATAGGAATGTATTTGCCTGCAATGATCCCGCAATCTTCAATTACTCTTGCACCGTCTATAATGTATTTGTGTACTTTTTTACGCTTAATTTTGCGGGTACGTACCTCTTTAAAGCCTCTATCATTTAATTCGATTAGTTTTTCTTCAGTAAGATCCGAGTGTTTATATTTTTCACTCTCTCCCATCATGCCTTCAAAGATATGAATCGTTTCGGTTTTCTCTTCAAACTTATAGTATTCAGCTACATACACAACTTCAGGGCTAAACCAGTCAAAATATCTCTGATGGATTGTCTTATAAAGAGATGATGGGAATTCCCCAAACTCTTCCTCGTATGCCTCTGGTGTTTTGGCGATCATAACAAAAGCATAGACCCCGTCCGATTTATCGTATCTTTTTGCATTTAGGTCAAAGAATACAGACGTATCTGCGTCATAAATTGGCTCAAATAAAATGCGTTGCTTTTCGTTTTCGTCGTCCTCGTCGTCTTCGTAGTCTGAGCGCAAACGAAACGCACCGAATCCGCCCATACATCCTTCCTCAAAACAGTTGTCGTATGCTTCATCACCCTGACTGTCTTGTTCATCTGCACGGAATAGCCCTGCACACGTATCAGCTAGATCATCATACTCATCGCCCTCTTTGCTTGTAAACATTGCAGAGATTTTATTATTGCGATATTCTGAAAATATACGCTTGACCGCTAAATTGGCTTTATTTACTTCAATCTTCGGCTTATTCTCAAATTGTTCCCCGAGTGTGCCTTCCCATTGTGCACCTGGAATAGTGGCGAAGCGTCGGTCTTGTAAACACTGCATACGCTCGTCGCGCTGTACTTTTTGGATAATATCAAACGCTTTGATAGCTTCAGTATGAATCTGTCGGAGTTTTTCTTCTTTGCTCATAATGTCTCCTATTTTTGTTATTTTATCTTATTGTGTTTCATCGGGCAAACGGAGAGTAAGTTGGAATGCTTTCAACTTTTATTTCTTTACGATCTATGACGATTGGGAACATATATGCTATTGGGTATGTGCCTGCATCTGTGTAGTCGTCAACTGTCCCAGCCCCTGCAAACTTATCAGGCTCGCCATTCTGATTAAAAGCGTGTTGCTCTAGAGCATTGGTGAATTTTGGACATAATACTGTATTAACCTTTAGCCTCATTTTTTCAAATTGATTGTTAACGATATTGTGACGATCTTTTACAGATGGGTTACGACCATTTACAAACACTTTAAACCCTGCATTACGCAACATATTAATATCTGTCTGTGACGCAGATGTCTTTTTAGCGTTACCGCTTGCATCTGGGTATATATTTATGACTCTATCTTTGTATTTATGCTTTATGTTATCAATGATTGTCTTGGTGTCGTAGCTCTCAAACTCATTAACGGCTATTAGCTCATCTCCTCGCTTAACATATACGATAGACACACACCCCCCGATATTAAAATCCTGCCCGATGTAGAGCTCTTCTATTGTATTATCAATTTCGATAGAGTGATGAGTGGTTCGCTTGAAGTATTTATAGATTGTTCCACTAGTTAAGTTTATAAATTCGCCATTAACATAAGCCTCAAATAGCTCACTCGGGTATTGCTCTCTTAGTGTATCAATAAAGTCATCTGGTAAATTATGTAAGTTTGAGTAGGTGGAAGCTCTAATTAGAATGTCTGTATCTGGATTAAATCTTGTCACAAAACGATCATGAAACCATTTAAAACCCTCTGGCGTTCCGGCAACGTCAATAGAATTAACCCAACATAGTGCTCCAACTCCATTATGCCAATAAGTTCCTTCCGGGGTAATTCCTGTAGTAACAAATTGGTAAAGAGTATCTTCATCTTCCACTGGTACTACTAAACGATTCCGCCCCAATATCTTTTTAAACGCCTTATCCATAATGTGACGCTTGGGGATGTCTGTCTCATCTATCAGTGTATATCCAACTTGATAACCCACAATGCTCTCAGGCTCACTTAGGTTGCGGAATAGGGTTGTCCCTATCTTTTCCCCGCTATCATATAGCGAGAACTCTTTATCTGTCTTATTAAGCTTATATTCATACCCAAGAGCGTCAGCCACCGTAGGGAATCCATCGAACGCGATATCTCTAATATCTCCATATGTAGGCAAATAATAAGCTGTTTTTGGAATTCGATCATCTATAATTTTTAGAAGAGTTTTAAGAGTTCCGATATAGCTTTTCCCGCTACCGAATCCAGCCACAAAGCCACTATGTTTTTTTCTTGAAGTTAAAAAGTCATATTGCGGGGCTGATAGCTCAATCGTTTCTTCTAACAATTGTCACCCGCTTTGTTTCGGTTTTGTTCCGCTGCGCATTGAGATTATTTATCTCGGTTTTTGGGGCATGTCTTTCCGATACTTTGAGGGTTATAGATGCTTTATCAACAGCCTCAACATTATTCTTAATATCCATAGGATCTAAATCAATTTCAAATAGTTCTACAGTCTCACCGCATACTCTGCCTTCCCCGTCGTACTGCTTAACCTTAGTCATTGCCTTCTTAGTTCCTCTTGTAAGGGACTCATTGGCTCTTATAACTGCTAAGGCTTGCGTATTTAGTATTAAGCTACTTAATCCAGTTTCTTGGGTTACTTTCTCATCAAGGATGGTGATCTCAAAGTCTGATAATGTTGCTACACGTTGCGAAACTGTAACCTTTTTTGCCTGAATTGTAACGTTTTCTTTTTCAAGTGCGATAACGTCGGCTTTTATAGCTTGCTTCTCTGTAACCTTTTCCCAACCATTTTGTTTAGCTTTACGGCTTATTTGTGTATGAGATATGTCACAATCTTCTTCAATATCACGCAATGGATAGCCTAATTCAAATAAGAATTTTGCCCTATCCCATTGTTCCTTTGAATATGCCATTACACTTTCGTCCCGTCACTGGTCTTTATCATAGCCGCATTATAAACCCGCTTCATTTCGCTCTCGCAGATATGACAGTGTTCTACGCGATCTACTTCACCGACTGGCTTGTTAATCTCTGTCTCTATTTTACATAGGGGGCATTTATAAAAATATGTCATGCTTATTTCCTATTTATGTCGGGTTTTACCGTATGTATAAACACCAGCCACAGTAAATGTTTCCTCTGAATACACTGGCATATCCATTAAGATAGATGGATTAATAATCTTAAACTTTGTCAGTTCTCTGCATCTTTTATTAGATGTGTTAATTTTTCTGTTTTTTCGCTTCATACTTTCCAAGCCTCCATTTCAATCATTTTATCATCGCCTCTGCTCCAGAATGGCGACCTCATAATATCTAACTCAAACTGCTTATTCATGCACCATTCTTTTAGCTCTATGTGTTTCATATCTTCTGCGATATGCTCTAAATAATCAATCCATGCAGATACCCTGCAAGCTAACAAATCCTTATAGATCATCTCTGCGGAGCTATCTACGGTTCTAAAAGTAGAAACCGCCCATGCAGCGATTCTATCATCATCAAGATAACATCCCATGATAGTAAAGAATCGTGATTGCAGTTTTTTGTCCATAAGAATATTATAGCACCAATTTACAATTTTAGGTATAATTGAAGTAAATTTGCACAAAGGTGTTAACATGGCTTCAAAAACATTATCGATTCTATTTATGGCTCGTGATATTGCACACAAAGAACATCTAAAAACTGGGAGTTATGCGCAACACATGGCGCTTGGTTCGTTTTATGAAGATGTAATTGGTTTGGCTGATAGCCTAGCCGAAGCATATCAGGGCAAATATGGCATTGTAAAGGAAATTCCAACTATTGCTTTAAAGGGGAATAAAAACATATCTGCACAGCTTAAAATTTGTGTTGAAATGATTGAAAAAGATCGCAACGAGTATGATCCGTTTTTACAAAATATCATCGACTCTGCGATTGCGCTATTTTATTCTACTATTTACAAGCTAGATCATCTTAAGTGACATATCGGCTTTTGGCTGATATGATAAAACCAATATCTTTAAAAGAATAGCGTCTTAGTACTGGTGGATTATCTTCCCCTCCTAGATGATATTCTTCTATAAAGCTCTTAAGCTTTTTCAGATCTGGATAAATTCCGTTTAATTGAATATTTCTAACTACTGCACGATAACTAATCACATCAACCCTTTAATCTCAAATCGACACACTTCCGTAGGTAATGATCCTATCCGTGCGTCTATTTCAAATTATAGGCTCTCGCATGGGGACTCAAACCCCAAGTTCTCCTGATTAACGTGTTCAGGTGCTTTATCGTTAAGCTAGGCGAGCATTTATGTTATCTTTTTAAATATCCCGTCGGATCCGAGTGAATTACCGATATCTTGTGCTGAACAAGTAATATTGTAGCATTATTTTCTTAAACTTTTACTTATTCCATTATCGAAATTATACGCTTTTACGTACACCAACCAAAGACTATTTTTTCCTTCGTTGAACTTTTTATAATTGATTCGCATCGCTTCGTTTGTTAGCCCGAAGTGCTGGGCTAAGACTTTATAGTTTATGTGTTCGTTCGGGATCATTCCGCAAATCTCCCATCAAGCAAGGTTTCCCATGCGGATACCAAAGTCATGTTTGAAATTTTAGTTATTCCAGTCGTACGATTTACAATTTTATACGCCTGCTTCCCGTTGATTGTTGCATATTGAGTTTTGAGCGTATATCCTAAATTTTTAGCCAACCCTCTTGCCTCTTTTAAAACTTCTTTCATTGTTAAGCTTTTCATCTTATCCCCTTTTGTTGTTATATGTCGTAAGTATAGCAAATATATTTTGTGTTGTCAAGAGTTTTTTATCAATTTGTAAAAAATATTTTAAATTTGAATGTTTTTTATCCTTTGTTTGTATTTTTTTATTATCTCTGCGTATTCTTCGATAGTGTATTGCTTTGGATCATTTGTTGCTTCAAGTTCCTCCACTTGATCTAAACCTATGCGGTTGATAAGTTCAAACCTATAATTGACCAAGTTCCCGCTGAGGTGATTGTTGCATATTGAACATTGTCTATGCACGTTTCTTTCGTCAAATCTGAGAATAGCAACATTACCCGCTGGTCTATAGTGTCCCGCATGGAATTGGCGGCCTTCTCCAATGTATCCGCATGACACACACGGCTTATCTTTATCCCTTGCCCGTATGTATGCATTAAAAACCTCAATAGCCTTACGCTTCAACACGTTTTTATCCGAATCATTAAACGCTTTCAGTGTCTTTCGCTTTTCGGTTCCGTCTCGCTTAATCTTTTGCGCTTTGGCATATTCAATAGCGTGTGATACAGAGCAACATGACTGCATAGGACGGTCAGGCGTGAACATCTCTTTGCATTGCTTGCACTTCTTTTGCTTCGGTGTTCTATTCTTTTTTAGCTGTTCTGATTTAGTGTACATTGTTTTGCTTTGACGTGTAAGATTTGTGATGTATGCACTCATCTATCCAATCGCAACCTTCACACCGACTAATATTGTCTTGATGAAATTGGCAACATTTTGGCTTTTCTTCTAACTCTTTAATGCGTGCTTGTAGCTCTGCGTTTTGTTGTTCGAGTGATTTTATATACTCTATGCAAACATCTAGTTTATCATTTGCATATGAGCATTTTTTAATTTCTATTGCATATTCTTCCCGTGTCATCTCATCCCCTTTTCTTTTGTTAAATTTCCGATCAAGTTTTTGCTCATAGAGCTTGCCAACGCTAAAGTTTTCCCGACATTATCACGCTCATATCGTTTCAGTGACTCGATAATTTTGCGCTCCAATGTGTTCGGTTCGGTCGTGTTGATCTTAATGATTGCCTCACGCCCTCCGATTTCGTTCATAACATATGCCTGCTTATCGGTTAGCTGAAACGATTTACGCACGTTTAAAGCCATCATAAGGCGATAATAATCTTCACCCTTAGATTCTGACTCAGATAGTACGATTTTGTTTATATCGTGCATTAATGAAGCGATTACACGTGCTTCCGCTTCGTGGTCTGATTCAGGTGTGAACCGTTTCGCTACTATTGCCACGCGATCGATGCCTTTTTTGAAGGCGTACTCTTCTCCGCTTAGTGCTTTGAAGAAGTCTTTATACTGCGACGGCTGAAGCGGTGCAATGTATTCGGCTATTTCTGCATCGATGAACGTACCGTTAGGTATGGATAGCTTTGCTTTTATTTCGGTTATTAGTTGTGATTTCAAAACAAACTCCCTTGCACCGCTTCTAGGCGTTTGTTTGCTATTGCTACGTAATCGGGTTCTAGTTCAGTAATACAAAAATCTAATCCTAAACTCTTGCAAGCAATAGCAGTAGTTCCGCTTCCACCAAATGGGTCAAATATTTTTGTGTAATTGTTTTTAACAGCGTAATCCCTCAAAATCATTTTAAATAATTCAACTGGTTTTTGTGTTGGATGGTGTCGTTCTTCTTTATTTGCCATATCTTGTTGTATAAAACCATCCCAAAGAAAAGAATATACATGAGAGTTATTATCAAATGAAGTCCAAGCGTGTTCACAATTTGCAAAAGTTCTATCTGGCATATTTGCATGTTTATACCAAGTAATCATACATCTAGTATTATACAAATGCTCTATAAAATAATTTCCGCCAAATATAATTTGATTTTTGCTTATCCTTTTAATTTCTTCAAATACTTCTTTGCTAGGTATATAGGCATCCCAATCTTTGGCACCAAAATCTTTTGCCTTACCTCTAAAGCTTCCACCCCCAACACTTCCTTTTGCCGCTGCGTTAATTCCATAAGGCGGGTCAGTAAGCACCAAATCAAAATACTTGTCAGGTACTTGCTTCATAAACTCCAAACAGTCCATATTGTAAATTTTGTTTAGTTCGTATTTCATCTCATCCCCCCATTTTCTTCTTCCCATTTTCTCTGAGCTTCCGCTAATTGAATTTCAAGCGTATCCTCCGCACTCATGCCGGTATGCTCTTGAATTGCTTTTGCTTTGTCGTAGTCTGATAATTCTACCTCATCGCTCCAGCGACCTTCATTAATCCATGTAGTAGGGTGGCATACAAAACCATCGCGTACCGTCTTGGATAGTTTGTATCGTTGTACAGCTTCAAGTATCTCTTGAATGGATGGTTTGTTCTTCTTTTTCTTCCAAGCTATTAGTGCTTTATCTTTTCCGACTTTTTTAGGGTAGTGTTTCCAGAAGAGATCGAAGTCATTTTGATCTATATTCTCTACTATACTAACCTTACCTATACTATCCTCTCCTAGACTAGGCGTACAATTTGTATCCAAGTTGTATCCATCATTCAAAGAGTATGCGTTATTGTCCTTAATTACGAGCTTTGATCGCTCTTCAAAATGTGAAGAAACTTTAAATCTGTCATTTTGGATATAGTTATGGATACGCCAATGTTTAATTACAATGACACCGCTTTCAAACGATAAAATAAACTTCTTTGCAATTAGCATTTGAGCGTCACCATCTGAAGCTCCTATCGTTCTCTGTATGCGCTTTGGAGAGTTTACAAAGCCCTCATCATCTGCCTCTAGTAAAAGATGGAAATAAAGGTTTTGCGACGTTGCCGGCATATCTAAAAATGCATCTGAGTGGATAATCTTTTTACTCATCATTCTACGCTCCGCCATTATTCTACCTCACATCGCATATCATAGGCAATAATGGGGAATGTATCTTGGTCTCTAGCACGCATAAATTCCTTACCAATTCGGCAGTATCTTCCAATGCTGTCAAAGCATAAAATATACTCTTTTGGTGTATTATTAGAGTACATACGAAAATACCGTGCAGCCCAATTTACCCAATGATTATAATTTTCAAATCTGAATAATTCTTTTCCATTAATCATCCTGTCCCCCTAAACCAAATCAATAAGCGTGATATTATCTACCATGCTTTTTGCTTCGTTGAATGATAGGCGAGGTATTTCCATGTAGCTTGAAACTGCGAAACGATCTTTTAGTTTTGAGTATACCGCTGAAAATAGCTTTTTATTTGATTCTTGTGGTGCGTTGAAACTGTAAACTTTTGTTGCTACTGATTTTTGAAGGATGCGTTTTTGTGATGGGGTTAGGACAATGTCACCCTTTAACTCTTCGATCTCTGTTTTGATTTCGATTAGTTCTATATTAGTTGCTTTTTGAGCATCGAAAACAAGAGATAGGATTTCCATAGGGTCGGTAGGAAGTTTTAATTGTGGCTCTTTGATTTGACGTTCCATCTCATTAAACGCATCAATTAGATCAAGTTTCCAATTTTCAGCTTTTTCACCAGTAAAACCCATAGCTAAAAACATAAAACCGTCACGGTTCATTTCGAACATTGGTTGGAATCTATTTTGATTGTCTTTATAATCGGTAAGCGTAAAATTGCGCCGACCTCTCTCGCTGAAAGATGATATTTTTCTCATTACGTCTTTGTGTTCTTTTTCAAAAACACTTGCCACTTCTAAACTATTTGCAAAAATTGACCCATCACGGGAAACTAAATGAACCTCAACGTCGTTGATGATTACGTTTGACATTTTGTGCTTTCGGTATATGATTATTTAAGAGGAGAGGAGTGGCTACCAACCCATTCATCTCAGCTTATCGCTAAACTCTTAACGCCTACAATGTAAGCGTGGATTGGTAGCCGTTAAAAGTTCGTATCAGTATTATACACCATAAAAGTCTTAATTACGCTTTAAGCACCCCATCGTTTGCACATTGTGAAGAGGTGGATGGGGTGTGTTGTGATATTATAGCACATGTCCGCACTTTAATAGGCTGGATATGTTGGGGCGATTAATTCCCCCTAAAGAATATTATTTTATCTTGAATTTCTTTTAAATTTTCATACAATTCACTTTGTGAGCAATGTTCAAAAAACTTACCACGACTAATTATTATTTCTGATATTTCATCTATCAGTTCTTCATATTCTCGTATCATTTCGTCTTTTTTATTTAATTCATCTTTAAATGTATTTTTGCTCATTTACATAGCTCCAATAGATGAGGTGATTGAAAGCGATTACCGACTATTTCGAGTTTTTCACACGCTATATAGAACATTTTTGTATAATCAAACATATCGACTATAAAATGATTACCATTTTTGTTTTTTACAATCATATGATTATAGATAGGCTCATCGTTTATTGAGCGTAGTGCGGTGAGTTGCATAAACTCTAAATATTCAAGCTTCATAAAGTCATTTAAATATCCGTCGTAATTATGTATAAATGGCATATAGTGCATAACATTGTCTAGTTTATCCCACGCCATAAACTCTATCGGTGTTGTATTCATTGGGTGTCCTTTAGTTCGTGCATTCTACATGATTGCAAATCTGAATAGTCTATTGGAAAATCTAGATTATTGCAATAATCTTTTTTGAACCATTTACAAGTTTTGCACGTAAGCTGTTCAGTATTAGCTAACTGTGCTTCGAGTGATTTTATGTGTTGTTGTAGGGCTTCCAGTTCGGATATTGCATCATCATACATTTTAGAAAATTCGTGGCTATCTTCTAATTGCGCTCTTGTCTTTTGTAGGATATCTAATGCTTTCATTGGTATTCCTTTTGCCATTTTAAAATAGCTTCTTCTAGCTCTTTGATAATATCGTTTCTATTTTTTATTGTCCCATCTGTATTTTTGTTAAATGGATTTAGTGTTTGGTAGAATTTTCTTTGCTGAATCTTTTTTTTACCATCAACAAAAACAGTTCTTCTTGCTTTTATAGAAACTTCATTAAAATTTACATTCATTGTTTCGCTCCTTCGGTCATTTTCATCACTAACTCGCTTTTTTCTCTTGCCATTAGCTTTTCATAAATCACATACGTTTTACGGTAGTGGTGATCTTCTGACATCTTCGACCATCGATATACTTTTTGCTCATCTAGTTTGAAATGACGGGCGACTTCGATAGGGGGGAATAGGTTCATTTTTGCTCCTTGTTTAAAATTTCTTCAATATTTTTTAATGTTTTATAGTCATTAGCATAAAACACTCTTTGGCTTATTTTGTAACTATTGTTATGCACATATTCCGCATCGTCCAATTCTTGCTCAGAAAAAACAACCCCTTTTGGATTTTTTTTAGGTATTTTTTCTTTATACTCTGTGATCCAAGATTTTGAAGTTTCCCCTACGATTTTCGTTTCTCTCCAATGATAACGCCAGATAGGTGATGATCTATTATTATCATCATACTTTCGTCTATTACTATCAAAAACCCAACATTTAGGATATTCATTATTTTCCATATTGTCCTCTTTTTTATGTATATTCGAAATCATACTATTTATTAAATATAATGTCAATAGCGCAAATATAATTTATTTACATTGCATTTAATCGTATTTAAAGAAATGTATGTTACAATACCTCATGCAAAAAGAAGTTCGCTTCTCTTTGCTAGTCATTAATCATAGGATGACTTTAATTACTTATGATGCGTTATTCACAACGATATAATAGAGCCGAAAATGTGAAATATTTAGGCTCACAATTAAAAATTATTGTTTTGATATTGAATTACAAATAGGTCGCAAATCAACCTATAAAGATAATGTGCCGATAAGCGGGGTGGCGTTAAAAAGCTTTAGTATGGAGCGCATTAATATAAGATAGTCACTGGTGTCTTAGTGCGTTTCACTATAAAGCTTTAGCATGAAGTGCTATCAAGTGGCAGAGCAGGTTTATACGTTCCTGACAATCTAAATTAAAAAAATGCAAGACGAGTGTGTAATGCGTCAGTAATGGGTAGTACTTCACAATAAAGCTTTAAATGATGCAACCCCCATAGAAAAATTGCAACTAGGAATTGCAAGGGTGGTATCACATAGAGCTTTTAATTAGGCATCGTTAGCGGTGTCAATAAAATGCTTAAGGGGTTATATATGCCATCAGAAGATGAAATCGAAAAAGAAATTCAAGAAAAAGGTTTGACCGCAAAACGTCTTACGCCAGCAGATATTGATGCGGTAATCGCAAAAGAGTATTATCATCGAGTTCCTGAAACTACAATGACAATCTGTGTCTTAACAATCCGAAACGGATTTATGGTGACGGGGGAATCAGCGGCGGTATCGCTTGAGAACTTCGATGAAGAGATCGGAAAGAAGATAGCGTATGAAAACGCCCGCAATAAGATATGGGCACTGGAAGGATATTTGTTAATGAATTCATAACATTCCCTCCATTCGGGGGGTATATCTGTAACAAAAAAGTAAAGAGTTTTAGTTGATGCACTCATATCTTAAGGGTTATTGGAAGTAATTTTTGAATGAGTGTATCACTAGAGTTTACGCATAATAGTTGGAATGAGACGGGAGTATGCAATCCCGGTCTCTCCCGTTTCTTTCGAATTATAAGACTGGGAGGTCGTAAAATGAAAACAAAAATTAAATGGATGTTGCTTCGGTGGGAAGTGCGTTTTGGAGAGTTATCCATCAAAGTGTTTGGGGTTCCGGCATGATCTCGAAAATCCGTAAATCACAAATATTGGCAGATCGTTACGCTTTTGCAGAGAATGAGGAAGTGCTTGTAAATGCGCTAGACCTTTGCGAAGAGATGATAGAAAACGAACAGTTAAAGCGTCTAGTAGACAGCTTGAAGAACGATAACGACATTTTACGCACTCGACTTTCTTTGCGAGATGGTGAGCGTGTGGAGCATCGTCGGATTGATATTAAGGGGTGAAAGATGAAGTTAAATGAATATTTGAGCCAATGCGATAAAAACGAGGAACGCTTCCAAGCTGAATACGATGCCGACATGGAAAGCCTCGACGAGTACATTAACGATGCGTATGCGATTTTAGAGCAAGCGCAATCTGTATTGTTTTTTAAACGTGATATTTTCAGCTCTTGCATGGACAAAGCTGATTTTGATAATTTGATTATTGAGAAGATTAAGGAGTTGTTGTGAAAGAATTATTAAAAGCAAAAGCGGACTTTAGAAAAAAAGGCGTTGTGCTTGTTGCAGACAGACAAAAAGATGGCGCCGGAGGATCTTGGAAGTTTGCAGGCGAGGACAATATGATAAAAACGATTCAAGCACCATTGACAGACTGCGGCCTTGAAATCATATCCACAATGAAAGATGATAACGTAGTAGTTACTCTTTGGCACGTTGGAAGTGGAGAGAGTATTGAATCATATATTAAACTTCCACCAATTAATCCTCGTAAAGATAGCAAAGGGAACGATATGTATCTTGATGCTGAAATCGAGCGTGGCAAGCAATTCGGCTACTGGAGCAGAATCTTAACAATTCGTATTTTAGGTCTTAGTGATATTGACCCAGAAGACATGAATAACCGCCCAACTGATATAACAGATGATACAGTCGAAATGCGAACTGATCTTGAAACACTCATAAAAGCCACAAGCGATGCGTCAGTTACTACGCAATGGATTTGTATAAATTACAAAGTATCAAGGACTTCCGATTTGACACCCAACCAACTAAAACATGTAATTAAGCTTTTGCAACAAAAGGCAAAGCAAAATGAAAATCCTAAATCTTGAACAAGGAAGCGATGAGTGGTTTTCGGCTCGTCTAGGCGTTCCAACTGCATCAAGATTTAAAGATATAATTACCCCCGCAAAGGGAGACAAATCGGCAAGCTACAAGGGGTATATGTACGAACTTATAGCTGAACGGCTAACTAAAGATAGAGAAAACTTTTTTAAATCTGAGTGGATGGAGCGAGGCAATGAAATTGAGCCGCTCGCAAGAGCATCATATGAGTTTATGCACGAAGTAGAAGTTCAACAAGTCGGAATGATCTTTAATGATGCAATGACGATCGGAATTAGCCCTGATGGTTTAGTAGGAGACAATGGAGGCTTAGAGATCAAATGCCCTAAGCCAAGTACCATTGTTAAATATATGCTTGATGGCGGGCTTCCATTGGAATATAAACCGCAAGTTATGGGTAGCCTTATGATTAGCGGTCGTGAATGGTGGGATTTTTTAGCATTTCATCCACTGATGGACTTTTACCAAATCAGAGTTTACCGTGATGAAGAGTACATTAAAAAGATGGAAACTCATTTAAACGATTTTGTCGATGAGCTAGAAATTAATTATAGCAAATTGAAAAAATGAAGATCACACTGAAAAAAGAGCGTGGGTCATTACTCCCATACTCCGACGAAGATTACGAAGCACTGCAAAAGTTAAGCGATGCGGTTTATACCGTTGATATTAAAAATCTCGATATGCGAACCGTTAAACAAAATTCTGCAATTCATCTATGGTGCAGTCAGATAGCGGAAGTTTTGAATAAAAACAATCTCTATATGACTGGAATTTTCAGTAACGATATTATGTGGAGTATGGAGTTGGTAAAGGAGCAGATCATTAAAAACATGATTAAATTGCTTTTTAAAATCGACTCGACTACAAAGTTAAAGCGCAAGGAGATCGATGTATTGATCGATCATATCACTTATATTTTTGGTGATAAAAAAGGTATTACTATACCTAGATTCCCTAGCCGTGAGTTGTGGGATGATAATAAATAAAAAGGATAGGTTATGGATACAAAAGCGGAAATTGAAAAGATTATTACTGTACACGTTTTTCACGGTACAGCTGAGTCTATTACAATTAAAGACAACCCAGATGCCCCAGAGATAGGGGCAATGCTTGTTCACGAATGTGATGGTCAAAAAAACGAGATTTATATTTGGAAAGACGATATTGAGCAAATAATTAAAGCTTTACAAATGTTTAATAAAAAGGAAAACTAATGGTTAACATCCAAGAAGAAGTAAACGGTCTTTATGAAAAGGCAATCCAACGAATCGAAAGCGATTTCAAAGAAGGAAAGACACTCAGCTTTCATCACTACGCTGTAAAATATGGGCTTAACCCTCATAGGTTGCAAAGCGAGTGGGTGAGCTACAATCATGCTAAGAAGGGGAAGCAATGACTAAAGAAGATTTGATTACATGGATTAGAAAATACGATGACCATGAGGATAAGATTACGTTGCTTTCTAAGCTTGATGATTTCTTCTTGCAAAACGTAGTAATACCAAAAGGTGAGAACCGCCACCCTGATGCTGATTTATTCCATATTGTAATAGAGAATCCAAATCTGACGTTAGAAACGGATAGATGGACCGTGTGCTGGAAAGAAGATGAGTGCTTATTTTACAAAAACGGCGTCATCAATAGTAAAGCTATTATTAGATACCGCATCAAACCATCTGAGCCAGTATATGAATGGCAGTGGTATAAATTTGTAAATGGTCATATTTATTTAACGCATACATGGGGAATAAAGCAGTATTTTACCGAAGAAGAAATGCGTGATAGTAATTATAAAAAGTTTGAAGAAACAAAACGGGAGCGCAAAAATGACTAAATCATACGGTCAGCTAGAAAAAGAAAAGAAAATGTTAGAAAGATTCATTTATGCTTTCCTAACATTGTTCTTGGTGTCGTTTATATTGTTAGCGATGGTGTCCGAGAAGATCGATGCGGCCTTTGCGGAAGACGAAGATAAAATATCGAAACTGGAAGCTAAAAATAAGGTGCTAAGAGATGAACTTAGCGACATTACAATGAGCGGGACGTGTTTAAAGCGTATCCCTGCTTATGAGAGATAAGGAGCAAAAAATGCTAAAAGAATATTCCAAAGGCGTTGCATTTGTTATTGCAACAATAGTTATTATTTCAGCGGTATCATTGGCTATTAAATATTTTGGTCAGCCTATGAGCCGATCAATCGATCAAAAGACATTTATGGAATCACAGCAGTATATTGATGGTTCAATTCGCGATCTGTCAAAATATCAGGTTCAATACGCGGCAGGTGACGATGCTGCGAAAGCAATTATCCGATCAACGGTGCAACATCAGTTTGCTAACTTTCCGAGCGAAAAAGTGCCTTTGCGCTTACAGCCGTTTTATAGCTCTATGATGAGCGGAGGAGATTTAAAATGAAGCGTACCTTTTTATTTTTTATGGCTTTAACTTTATCGATGTTTTTAGCAGGGTGTGATGTTCAAGAGTCAGGCGAGGAACTACAAGCCAGACAGCAAGCGGAGCAAACAAAAATTGCAGTGCAATCAACTGGTATGCCGTCTATCATAAACTTTACTGAAAAAAAGAATATGAAGATGATTTTGGAAATGCGGGATAACGCTGGGCTTCGTACTTATACATATATGCGAGATATGCACGGCGTTATGCACAAGCTGTGCGATTCTATCGGGTATCCTATTCCGTATTCCACACAATATACAAACCCTCAATATGTATCAGAGCAAGGCAACGGATATGGATATGCTATTATCCCACAAGCTGACCCAAACGGTCTTTATTCTCCTGAATCAGCGGAAGGGTCTTATGTTATGTGTTTGAACCCAAAAGATAAACAGCTTACCCCGGTATATGTTGAAGAGCGGCTTATAACAAGCCCATACGAATTACAATAAGGAACAAAAATGAGTTTGCCAAAAACATATGGACTATTTAGACTAACACGCAACGCTGATTTAAAATATACTCAGGACGGAAAGCCAATCCTAAAAATGGGGCTTGTTGCTAGTGAAAAATATGCTGATCGTGAAACGCAATGCTTCATTGATGCAACGGTATTCGGAAAGATGGCGGAGACTATCAACACCTATGCAGGTGAAAAAGGCACACAGATTTTTCTAACTGGAAAACTACAAACAGAAACATGGGAGACTGATGGACAAAGACGCTCTAAAAATTCAATGATTGTCGAAGGTTTTGATTTCGTATCTAAGCCTAAAGGAAACGGAGAAAACAACCACAGCTGATATGCAAACAGTAGCGATGAAGCTAACCGTGGGGTTAATGCTCCGGTGTCGTATGTGCCACGCCCTATGCCTGAAAGTAATTTCCCAGAGATTGACATTAACGAAGACGAGATACCTTTTTGATACAATCTTTATCATAATTAAGCGTACTTTTATATTTAGTACGTTAAACTTATTCTATCAAAACAAAAGGGGATAGGATGGGATCTGCATTATACTACACAAATGGATGCAATACACTGCTAAGTAATATGGATGATGATATAAAATCATTGACCTGTAAAGCAATTAAAGAATATGAAAAACGTGGTGGCAAATTACGATTATACATTGTAGATAAAGCGTACTATGGGAATAGGTGTTTACTTAAGGATCATTTTGGACTTCATACAATGGATAGAGGAAATGATCATGGTGAGTTTTGGCGTGTTTATGAAGAAGTAGTAAAGGGGTTTAACGAGTGGAAATGGAAACTGATCGGAACAAATCTTTCTTTTGAACAATATATGACTGATGAAGAGGCAAATGGTATTAAGTATCCAATTGAAAAGATACGGATGAGTGGCAGGAAGCGGAAATGAAAAAACAATACAAACGATCAAACGCAATGAAACGCCTCGACAAAAACGAGGCAGACATCAAGCAACTATTTGCCGCTAAATCAGGTAAGCAGTTGGTGTGTCGAAAATACAAAGTGAGTATAAATACTCTTGTGAAATGGATTAACGAAAACAATAAGTAAAGGTAAAGTGATGGACAAAGATCAATTCACAAAAGCAATGATGCTGTACAACACCGGAGCAATCAACCTACCAGAGTTTACAGAATTTTGCATGACGTATATTAAAGAGCTGGAGCAACAAGTTGAAGTGTTAAGTTTTAAAATTGAAGATAATAAAAAGGTGGCGTGATGATATTATTTGACTACAAAGATGATAAAGTAATCATCAATATAGACAATATGCTAATTGGATGGGCTGATTATGATAGAGCAGGCGATAACATTATGGAGTTTACAAAGTCTTTTTGTGATTTTAAAGGAAAAGATGTAAAAGTTTACGATTGTCATTTTGTAGGGATAGTAAGCCCGATGTTTTATTTAAAACTTGCTATAAAATCAGCTAGATGGCACTTAATGCAATGGTACAAAATGAAAAAAGCATATGCTCAAGAACTATTTAGGAAGGTTGCTAGATGAGTCCATACGAAAGATATTGCAATGCTATGCGGGAGAGAGGGCTAGAGCCTACCATGAACGAAAAAGAGTTGCACAAAGCATGGGGCATTCAAGATGAAGAGGAATACACGCCTTTTCTATCCCGAAAAAGTTCGAGTCATAAACACATCGTGCCGACGCTACAAAATCATATCAAGCCGTCTACGACCCAACAAATCAAAATCAACATTGTGGACAAGCCAAAAAAGATTAAGCGGGAACCTACCCGCATAAAGCTGTCTAAAGAACAAAGACGGATCAACAAAATAGCAACCCAAAAACGATGGTATCGCAATGTCGTAAAGCGTGACAGTGGAAGAGAAGTTAAAGATCGTGAGTATATGAGCTTGGATGGGCTAACCGATGAGCAGAAGAAAGCGCGTCGGGCAGAGCAGAAGAGAGCGTGTAGAAAACGACAAAAAGAAAAGATAAACAATGAAGAAGACCCACGGAGAAGCGTATGTTGAGCGTAGAGAAAATCTTGACTTTACGAACGACATAGATAAAATTTTACGTAATTTCGAGAGGCTCCCCAAGCGCATGAAGCGGGAGGATGCTTTAAGATATTACGGAGGCAAGATTAAGAAGATATTCGGTGCCGAAGATATAGCGATACGTGATTTTAGGCACGTTGAAGAATACTTCGATTATTACGAAGCGTTAAAAATCAAAAAGGAAAATGATGTGCAATTTAAAAGTTAGACAGTGTGTGTTAAGCGGCAACGTCTTGTCAATCTCTAAAACAAAACGTAATGTATCGGTGGTTCATTTGAAAACAAGAAGCATTGTGGATGGCAAGATGATGCAGAACCGAGGAATCCCTATTATTGTAAACGGCGATCTTGACTATCTATGTATCGATGATCCTATCGCGTTTGTAGGGTACATAGTTCCAGATCGTTTTAACCCTGATGGCGTGTGTATGATGGCTAAAGCGGATCATGCGTTTGAGCCGGAGGGGTGGTGATATGATTTCAAAAGAGCTGCTAAGAGAAGTATGGAAATGGAAGTATGCAACAATCAAAGACTGTAGGGTTGCAGGGAAGCATATTGAAGTTACTTTTAATGAGACAAACTCAAAAGATAAAATAAATATCTACGAGCTGGTTCATAAGTGTAAAGAGTGGGCCATGAATCAGCAGTATTCGCTTAGAAGTGAAATATATCGTAATGGTTGTGGTTATGTACTCTGTGAACCAAGAACATCTGGCTTAAAAGATAGTAGCTTTACTGGGAGCACAGAACCAGAATCAATCTTCAAAGCCTGCCAATGGATTTTAGATAACAAGGACAAGTGATGCTACGAGTACGCGGAGTCTATAAAATGAAAAACGGTCGGTACTTGGTGAAGAAATACGGTGTGCACATCGGTTGTTATGATACCATCGATGAAGCAAATAAACACGCAAAAGATGCGGAAAAAGAAAGGGAGTTATTGAGATGAGCCAAAGTCGAAAAGAACAGATTAGAGAGCTAATCATGGAGGAGTATGACGGTACACAGTATAAGGTAAGAGAGTTGTCAGAAGATGAGCGCAAAAAACATCGCGAACGATACGGGCTAGACGGTGCTTATGACACTGATGAGCAAATAGTTGAGTCACTAGGCATTAAGCCTAACGGGGCTGTATTTAAATCAAAGTACGACCGAGAGATTAAAAAAGATGTATATATCGATGTATATGATGTGTTATGTTGTTTTAATGTGACTAACCCAGCAATTGCCCATGCGGTAAAGAAGTTATTGATGCCTGGGAACCGTGGGTATAAAGACATGGAGCAGGATTTGCACGAGGCAATCCAAGCCATATATCGCGGAATTGAGATTGAAGAGGGAAGATTGGGGCTTACGCACGTTATTTGAATCTATGAAATAGCTCCTATATCAACCGTATTGCGTGATATTTCCCCGTGTTGCTTATGGTAAGTAATAGCGGTCATATTACGCTTACTACGATACCCATGCTCATTATGCCATGCGTCTTTTGCGGCAAGGGTATTAAATGATTCAGCTATGCACGTTCTCATCTCCCATGAATGTTTACTATGGACATGCCCTAAAATCCAATATCGATGTTTTGTTTCGCTCCAAATATCCTCACAATCTGAAGCCATTAATTCACCTAAATCACTTGGCTTAACAGTATCTCCATGCGTAACGGCTATCAATGTCTTTCCAAATTGATGATACCAAAACGGCTTAGGCTCATTAAATATCTTAACTCTAGGCTCATTCCTATACCATGCCGAAAGGAACTCACTCATGAACATTTCAAGTGTATAGGAGTGATTTCCCATAGCATTACGTACCATGACCGTATTATGCTTCAATAGGCATTTATCAATAATCTTAACCATTAATTGCATACCAGTTCTGATAATTTTAGTTAGCCGCCCGTCCACGTCTAATACATTCCCGCTCTTAGGCGTTCTATTTGTTCCATCATTACCATGAAACCAATCTCCACAGTTTACTATTAATGCAGATTGTGTTGATCGTGTTGCATCGGTTAGATGTGATACAGCATTAGTTAGTAACGTTTCAGATATACACATATCATAATCATCGCCAGTCTCTTCGTGCCATGATAGCATTGAATGATGCTGATCCCCAATAATATAAGCTGTCAATAAGTCATCATCTACAATATTAATATTTCTAACTGGTTTTGATTTGCCTTCAACTTGACTACAAAGCGATTCTATTGCCTCTTGCATAGCATTAAATCGATCTTCTTCTTTAGCTACTTTCTGAACCCACTCATTAGTCTCCCCATTCTTATTGGTAAATGTTGAAATCTTCTTAATGGCAAAACCCATCGGTACCGGATGGTTTAAATTTGCTTGGGGGGCAAACCCTGCACTTGATGCAATGGACTGAATTTTATAAAACATACGACGTATAGATGATTCATCTTTTTTAAGATGTTGTGCGGCCTTTGAGAAATTGCCGTGATCTATAATTGCTTTAATTGTTTCGGATTGAAGTGGTGTGCAGTAATCGAGCAGTGTGGTTAATTCTTCTTTATTATATTTCATCATACGCCCTTGTTTAAGTTGCGCCTATTATAGCAACATTGCGTCACACTTTATCGACAAGCGTCGATAGTCTTTCGTAATATCTCATTCTCTTCTTTTACGGCGGTGTAATTCTTTGTACACCGCTTCTCCTCTTCTAACAATGTAGGCTTATCTTTGTGATCGATTACCGCACGATCCACTTCTCCGATATTGCACGACGTTGGAACTAAAATGATCTTCGATGAACATCCGCTAATAATTAAAGCTGTGCATAAAAGTAAGAGCATTTTCACAATCACTGACATTTTTGTCACCCTCCCATGTATCGATATTTTCATAAATGACTTCATATCGTGTTTTGATCTTCACGATCTCTTTTGGAAGCTCTGCAAGTTTTCGCTTATGCTCTTCCGCCTCTTTTAGGATTGTGGCGTTTTGAAACTCTAACCCGCTCTTGTATTGAGCTAGGTCGATCTCTAAAGCCTTGGCTTGGTTGTCTTTCCATAGGTACACAAAAATAACCAATATGGTTAATATGAGGATAGCGATCTCGCGCCAAAATTTGATTAAGTAAATCATCGCACTATTTCTCCTCGATAGGTTTTGTTGTCATCTCTCTAAGAATATACATCGCAATACCAAAAATAACTGCATACGCTACTCCCCATGATACTCCGATTTTTTCAGCAACTATATGCTTAATCTCTGGAGTGTATTGATCTACGACTATTCCCATCCCCATTAGATACGTTGCGACGTGATGTGTTTTTGATTTTAGGCGTTTGAATATCTTGTTCATTTTCCGATCCTATCTGCGATTAGCCTTTCAATAAACAATAGTCCGCGTGTACCTTGATGAGATGATATGCCGATACAAGCCGCTGTTAGCCATTCGTCAAACCCTGAATATCTGCAAAGAGAATATGTAATCACGCCAATGAAGCCAGATATCACAACGTCTCCCACCCATTCGCTCAGAGTAAATCTAGCAATTGTACCGTCTTTAATTTTCCTAATAGTATGCACAGTCCCCCCCCAGAATGAAATAGCCATAACCCAAATTAATGTGAAAATGGCGTTCCAGTCGGAAGGTGGAGTATTATTTGGCATACTGTTCTCTTTCATTTTTATTTATTATAGCATAACCGTTTATGCTATGCCACTTCCAGATAGACTTTCTCTCCCATCGATAATGCGTTTTTGACTTTCTTATGCAGTCTTTCGTATGCAATACGTGAAGCCCCCACAAAGTCATCATCATCTCGATTGTTGATAGAGCCGACAATAATACATCCTTCGGTATCTTTGGAGCTGTTCCCACTATGTATTAGGATACCTTCAAAGCATGGAACGCCCGTAACAGCGATTAAATGCTTTTTAAAGTGGTTGCTGAATCTGATGATTAGCTCATATTCTCCACGTGGGATGCACGTTTTATTTTGCACTTTTGCAGAGCACCCATGTATTTCTAGTTGTCGATCTTTATCTTCAACAGTGAAACACTCAAAGACATCATCCAGATAGATACGACCTTCTGTGTGATTTTCTCCGATGAATTTGCGAATTAATTTTAATTTCATTTATGCTCCTGTTATTTTCTTTATTTAGATATTAAATATCAAGAGATGTATTAAATCTCTCTTTATCTGTTTTGTATATGTATTTTTTGTTAAATTCTTTTAGTGTCATTTGCTTTGCTTTTGTATTAAGACTATACATGCATCTCTCCGCTTATCCAAAAATTACCACTAGTTGAGTAAACATTATTAGCATTAAGATGACATAGCGGTACTGAAACAAAAATATTACCAACACAATTTGACTGTAGGACATTATCATTGCCGCTATAATAAAATCTCATAGATGTTGCAGCTGTTGTTAATATTGTTCCAGCAAAATCTCTAAA
>JBAZLX010000002.1:0-29545 GCA_041650075.1 Bdellovibrionales bacterium
GGCGACGGGGGAACAAATTCGGGCGGACATATAATTTCAAGCGAATAGCCCATAATCGGCGCGGCATGCATCCAGCTGGTCAGCACGTTGTTGTCGCCGTCGCCGAACCACACGACTTTTTTACCTTCGAGAGAACCCAGACGTTCTTCCGCCGTCATAAGATCAGCGATAACCTGCCCGGGATGCGAGGAGTCCGTCAAGCCGTTGATGACGGGGACGGTTGCGCCGTCCGCGAGTTCATGCAGTTTATGCGCCGCAAACGTACGGATCATGATAATGTCCACATAGCGCGAGAGAACGCGCCCGGTGTCCGCGATGGTTTCGCCCCGGCCAAGCTGGATTTCGGCGCCCGTCAGCGTCGTGACAGAGCCGCCAAGCTGGCGCATGCCGACTTCGAACGATACGCGCGTGCGCGTCGAGGGCTTTTCAAATACCAGCGCAAGCGTCTTGCCTTCCATAGGACGATAAGCAAGCGGCTTTTTCTTGAGCTTGTGCGCAAGAGCAATAATATTCTTTACCTCTTGCGGCGGGATAAGATTGAGATCGAGGAAATCCTGACATTGGTCGGCTTTGTTCATTTTCGCTGCTCCTTCTTGAGATAAGGTATAGCCCAAAAACAAAAGAGGGGGAAACTTTCGTTTCCCCCGCTTTGTAATCGAAAATCCGATTAACGCTTGCTGAACTGGAAACGCCGACGAGCTTTAACCCGCCCGTATTTCTTGCGTTCGACAACGCGCGCGTCGCGTCGCAGGAATTTGGCAACCTTCAAGGACTTGCGCAATTCCGGCTCGAAATAGGTCAGAGCCTTGGAAATGCCGTGCTTGACGGCTCCCGCCTGTCCGGACAATCCGCCGCCGACAACGTTGACTTCGACGTCAAACTGGCCAGTGCGCTCCGCCACAACAAACGGCTGATGCACGATCATTTGCAGAACGGGACGCGCGAAATAGACTTCGACCGGACGCCCGTTGACGACAATCTTGCCGCTGCCCGGCTTGAGCCAGACGCGGGCAATCGCGTTCTTGCGCTTGCCGGTCGCCGAGGCGCGGCCGTACTTGTCAACCTTCTTGACGTGTTCTTTGGGGCCTTCTTCGGCAAATATGGGAGCTTCGGCAACGACTGCTTCAGGAGCGGCAACCGCCTTTTCTTCCTTCTTGGCTTTTTCCTTCACGGCGGCTTTGATGCCGGTGAGCGTGGATGTTTTCTTGGTACGCGGTGTGGTGGCCATGTTTTAGCCCCTCTTGTTCTTGCTGTTACGGGCGGCGATGTCTACCTTCGCCGGATTCTGCGCGGCATGCGGATGTTCCGCCCCCGCGTACACCTTGAGGTTCGTCATCTGACGGCGACCCAAGGGGCCGTTCGGCATCATGCGTTCGACGGCCTTCATGATCACGCGTTCGGGATGCTCGGACGCAAGGATGTAGGCGCGCGTTCTGGCCTTGATCCCGCCGGGGTGCCCCGTGTGATAATAAAAATTCTTTTCCGTCGCCTTGCGGCCCGTCATCTTGATCTTTTCGGCGTTGATGACGATGACGTTGTCGCCGCTGTCAACGGACGGCGTGAACGTCGGACGATGCTTGCCGCGCAAAATCGCGACAATCGAAGCCGCCAAGCGGCCTAAAATGACGCCGTCCGCATCAATGACGACCCATTTCTTTTTCACATCCTGGTGCCGCAATTCAAAGCTCTTGCTTTGCACCGTTTTGGCTATACGAATTTTTCCGGACATAAGTCTCTCCTTAGTTGAGGGCGCTTTGTACAAATTATCGGGAGGCAAAGTCAATATAATTACGCAAAATCGTGTATTTCTGATGCGTGGTATTATGATACCACATTTTCGGTTGACCCGGCGTTATTTGGTTGCGCAAATGCGCCAAAAAAAGGATAAAGCGGTATGAATTTGAACATGTTAGACGATATTCCCGATCCGGAAGGCCTGAGCTTTGACAAACTGACGGGTTGGCTCAACGAGCGCATAGACGTTATCCGCAAGACGCCTTTTACGCCTGAAATCGCAAAAACCTTTACCTCCGTCGAGTTTAAAGACACCTCCGATCATCCCTTGGGTATCGAGGCTTCTTCCGCATGGCGGCGGTTCTTCCTTGCAACGTTGCTTGCGGATTGGGCGTCTTATGACAAGCCTGTAGACCGCGCCGATTATGCGCGGCTGAAGTACATAATGACGAGCGCCTATCGTTATACCCGCCTGTGGGGCTGCCGCTTGCCGGACGGAAAATTTACGCCTTTGGGCTATACCGCGTGGTACCCCGTCGCAAAATTTGTTTTCGAAGGCGTGCTGAACAACAGCGCCGACGTTGACGACCGCGGCATCATTTTACCGCTGCGCAATGCCACGCCTGAAAATACGCGTTACGGCTATGTCTTTAACATCAGCATCGCCAAGGAGCTTTTTAACACGCCTTATAGTCAAAGACTGGGGCTCGCCTTCAAGAGCGATCTTGAAAATTTGCCCAAGCTTGGCTTTCTGGCAATTACCGTCGATCCGGACGATGCGCAAAGACTTTGCAGTTTGGGAAATTTTGTTCACACAGGCGACGTGTTAATTCAAGGCGCGCGCGAGGCCTTATATGTCCGGCGTCCCCTTTTGGGATAAGACGGTTCGGGCGGATAAAGGGCTTTTTTCAGATCATTGAGTTCGGCACAGAAATACAAATAGTCGTGACCTTTATTTTTAATGTCCGGCATGTTTACGATTTTCATACCCAAACGTTCGGCAATTTTTATGCCTCCCAGATTGCTTTTGCGCGTTCGCGCGTAAAGCCTTTTGAGCCAGCCGTCTTCAATGGCCTTTTTGACTATTTGTTTCGAAACCAGTGAAACTATTCCCCTTTGTTGGTGAATGCCGATGCTTATATACGCGCTGATCTCGGCTTCGCCCTTTTCCCCGGACTCCCATGGAGAAAGATAGACATAGCCGATCCAGTCTTTCTCATCGTTGGATAGGCTTACGCAAATCTTTGGGTAATCTTTTTCTTCGCCGCGCCCAGACCGAAGGGCGTCCAGATCGCCTGAACTGACGTCTATAAAGACATAAGAGCCAATATCGGCTGACATAAAATAACCAATAAATTGTTTTGTTTTGTCGAACAAATAAACGCATAATCACTTTTTCCAGAAAGAGCAATCGGCTACATGCACATCTATACGCATCCTGCCTGTTTTCTACATACGCCGCCTCCGAATGCGGAGCTCGCGTCAAAACGCCTGAATGTCGTGATGGCGGCTTTGCACGCAGAGCGTTTTCGCGGCCTCACTTGGCATGAGCCCCCTGCCCTCGCCAAAGAAGACCTTTATACGATCCACACTCCCGATTACGTCGCGAACGTCCTGCAGCCCATCGAGCCGGGCGAAAAAAGGTATTTTACCTCCGACACGCTTGCCGTAGCCGGAACGGGCGAGGCTGCTCTTCATGCCGCCGGCGCCGTTATGGCTGCGACAGACGACGTTATGAACGGAAAGGCCGATAAGGCTTTTTGCATCGTCAGCCCCGGCGGACATCATGCCGAGGCGAATGCCGCCGGAGGGTTTTGTTTTTTTAATCACGTAGCGCTTGCGGCTATCGTCGCCCAGAAAAAATGGGGCGCCAAGCGCATCGCCGTCGTGGATTTCGATGCGCATCACGGAAACGGCACGCAGGGCTTTTTCTGGAATTTTGAGGACAGGCTTTTTATTTCATTACATGAAAACAGCGGCCTTTCCGGCTTTGCGGACGAAACGGGCGCATGGAACAATATCGTCAACATTCCTTTGCCAAAAAATAGCTCGGGCGAGATTATGCGAGCCTCTTTCATGGAAAAGGCGGTTCCAAAATTGAATGATTTTAAACCGGATATTATATTTGTCTCAGCCGGTTTCGATATGCATGCCGAAGACCCTATGAGCTCGCTGTGCCTGAATGGGGCCGATTATTTCTGGCTGGGGCAACAGTTGGGAGAATCCGCCGATACTCTTTGCGACGGGCGGCTCGTCGCCGTGCTGGAGGGCGGTTATAACGTTGAGTTTCTTGGCGATTGTGTCGCGACTTTCATAGATGGTTTAATGAATTAGTTTCATTATTTTCTGCTAAAATACGGCGCGAAGGCGTTAACCATAGCGTTCATTGTTTATTTTTTCGGAGACATTTGTCGTGGCCAATTTGATCAAATTAAATATTTTTCCGTCGCTCGATGCGAAAACCAGCCAAGAGGTCGAAATTGACGTCGATTCCGTTTACGCGATCGGCCCCCTGAAATTTCAGGACGGCGTTTATTTTCTTCCCATCAACCGCAAGGACGATCCTGCGGAAAAGTTAATTTGTGTGCCAAAAAGTTATTTCAATCAAATAAGCGGAAAAGAAGAATCTCTTTTTCCGACCGACAAAGACGGGCACATCCTTAAAGGACAATCGCCTGTTGTTATTCGCCTGGGCAATTACGTTAACAGCCTTGGTTTCAACGTCATTCCTTTCCCCCTCAGGTCGAATTTGTTTGTCTTTAAAGATATTTTCGTCGCTCCCGATAAAATCAGAGACATTGTGCCTCACTTCGGCGGTTTGATTAATCAGGAAACGAAAAAAGCGGAAGAATCCGGATCGGATTTCATTTTTGACGGCGATTTTTATTTTGAAGGCCAGAAAACCTCGCAAATAAAAACGGGCATGAACAAGCGGGCTGTTTTATACAAAATCAATTATGTAAAATCGCACCGCCCCAAGAAGGTTCCCGTTCCCGCTGCGGCTGCGCAGTCCAGCGTCGGGCTTACGTAACCGATTTCTTTTTGTATGTTCCCTTTAAAGCCAACCTTGTCGCAAGGCATGGGCAAGGTTATAACATTCGTGTGCTTTTCGCGAATGAACAAAGGTGATCCAAGATGCCAAACGATAATGACGTAGAGCGTTGGCAACGGCCTATTCTGCCGACCGGAGGGCCATCGCGCATCGAAATTTTGGGACAGAGGCACGCGATACGCCGCGCCGTTCAAAATTATCTGGATGCGAAGGGATACATCGAGATCGAGCCGCCGCTTCTGGTTCATGGGGCGTCGCCCGATATTTGCATCGACTCTTTCAAGGTCGGAGACCGCTATCTTGTCAGCTCGACCGAATATCAGCTTAAACGCATGGCTCTCGGCGGATTTTCGCGCATCTATTCTCTGACAAAAAATTTCCGCGATGGCGACATCAGCCCCGTGCGCAATCCGGAATTTTCGATGCTTGAATGGGGACGCATCGGCGGCACTATGAACGAGATCGAGAATGATGCTGAATCCATGGTTGCCGCATCTCTCGATGCGTTGAAGCTGCCGTCCGTCATTTCCTATCAGGGCAAGGAGATCAATCTGAGGGCTCCGTGGGAGAAAATGCCGGTCATGGATGCCGTCGAATACGCAACGGGCGTCGCGATGAAAAACTTCGACGCGGCGTCGTGTTGCAGAGCCGCCAAAGCCGTCGGCCTTGAAATCAGGCCGGATTGGGAAGACGACAGGGATTTCCTTTTCAGCCTGCTGATGGATTATATTCAACCGCAGCTTGGCGTGTCGCGTCCTGTTTTTTTGACCGAGTGGCCGTTCTTTCAGACGACTTCGGCCGGCGCCGACGCCGACAACCCAACGATTGCATGTCGAAGCGAGCTGTTTATCGGCGGACTGGAGATTGCCGACGGTTTTGCGGGACTGGCCGATCCTGTTATTCAGGAAAAGCTTTTCGAGGACGCTTTGGCCTTGCGCGAACAAGAAGGCAAGGAAGCCGTCGAGCTGGATCACAGATATTTGGCGGCCATGCGGCACGGCGCGCCCAGAGGCGCGGGCATGGCGATGGGATTTGACAGGCTTGTCATGCTGCTGACCGACCAGAGCGAGATCAAAAACGTTTTAGCGTTCGGGTGGGATGAGGTTTGACCTAAAGCAATAAACAAGATGGATCCCCGCCTTCGCGGGGATGACGAGAATAAGAATACGCGGACTAAATAATAACGGTAAGATGTTTGGCTACTGCCAACCCCGCCCCTAACCCCTCCCGCAAGGGGAGGGGAAAAGAAAGAATAAGAAACCAAATGGGATTCCGCATAAATTCGCCTTGGCGTTCGGGTGGGATGAGGTTTAGATCGTGTATGCATAAAACTTAATAAGCACTGGTATAGCTGCATAATCCCCCCCCCTTGCGTATTAAACAAATCTTAGGCTATCTTTACTATAAGTGAATCGAGTTTGATGCCCATAAAATGGGACGCTGTTCTCGTAACAAATGATGCCGGGTTGAATAATGGCTAAAGTTACCATTCCTGATGCCGCAAAGAATACGTTGAATTGGACGGTCGACTATCTTGAGGCTGCAACGGATGATGAATTTCGTAATGTCGTGACTTCTTTTTCTAATGCTCCCGCGTCCATTGATATAAAGCCTCTTTCTTCTTATATACAAAAAGAAATTGGGGCGAATACTACTATTGCTTCACAGGAAGTGATTCAAAACTTGATTAGCATGAACGTTGGCCGGTTGAGCAAAAATGTTCCAGCAGATGAATTTGTTAAAGAGGTTATAATTGTTTTAAAAGAAAATGGGAAAACTGTTTCAGAAAAAGCCGGCGAACGTCTGACTGAACTCTTAGATCTTAATTCGTTATTTTACTCCTCTCGCGCAAGCGATTTACAGCAGGAGTGTGGAAACCTTTTTCTCGATTCTAGAATACTCAGCGATGTGCGCATGGTTTTTAATAAAGACTGTTCTGCTGCAGCTGGAGCGGTTATAATGCATAGTTTGAAAATCGAGTATTTTCAAGGCATGAACAGGAAGGAGTTTTTTCTTACCCTTGATGCCGATGACATTTCTAAACTTAAGGATGTTTTAAAACGAGCCGAGGACAAAGAAAAAATTCTCAACACAATGATAATCAAAGCGGAGCTTGAAAAATATGCCTAACACAGAAAAATCTATCTTAAACTACAAATATATTCCACCCAATACACACATTAAAGCGACCTCGCACTATATAGTATTTGCTGATCGTATTAGCACCTCCCCTCCCGGCAATGATCCTGCACCTGTGCCCGTCCCCACAGTGGAATTACTTCCTAAAAATGAATCCATTCTTGTGATTGATGATGTCGTTAAAGTGCGGACAGTGATGCGGGAGGCAGCAACAGTTGTTGGTGCGTTTTCCTTTATATCACTCGCCCTTAATGTTTCGTCAAAAATAATAGTCATCGACCCCTTTCTCTCCATTCTTTTTATGATTGGAGCAATCGGTTTTTTCATAATGTCAAAGACAGAGGGTTAGCCCTTGCCTCTTGCGTCATACGATGAACTAATCAGAGAATTTCTGTACAGATATAGTACACCAATAAGCCTTTGCCTCGTTTTAATGTTTATTGCTTTTACAATACATGTTGTTCGTAAATTGTTGAACATTAACTTGGGCATATTTTTAAGCGGGATAGGAAAAGAAGTCTGTGGACTTAGAAACGGCAAGTGGGATGCGGGTTCTGTCAATGCTCTCATATTATTTATCTCCATAATTGCTATGGTTTTATATTATTTTTCTTCCCTTATAGAAAAAATAATTTCAATATCTTTTACTTCTTCGCAAACAAGCAATTCACTAAATGGAGTAGTTATCGGATTAGTATATTTTTTCACGGTTGTAATTTTTGGTCATTATTCGATAAAAAGCATCCAAAAATAAAATCTTCATGCCCTGATTAAGTAGCGGTTATTCCGTTTTATCATATAATTTCATGAACTCTCTTTAGAGTTTCATGCATTCCCAGCAAGGCCGCGACGTGGAAGATCGGCGGGGAGACCGTCGAGCCGGAGATCGCTACGCGCAGGGGCTGCGCTATGGCGCCGAGCTTGAGGCCTTTTTCTTCCGCATACGCACGGAAGATTTCTTCGAGCGCTTCGGACGTGAAATGTTCAAGGTTTTCCATGCGCGCCGTAAGTTCTTTAAGATGCGCTTTGGCGTCGGGCGTTAAAATCTTGAGAGACTTGTCGTCGAACGTGAACGCGCCGGAATGGAAATAAAATCTCGACATTTCGGCGATTTCGACAAGCGTTTGCGCGCGGGGCTTGAGGTCGGGCATCGCTTTTGTCAACAGATCAACTTCGTCGGGCGTCAGATGCCTGCCTAAAAAAGCCACGATAAACGGCACGACGAGCCTTGCCAGTTCTTCGTCCGGCTTTTCCTTTATATAGTGCGCGTTGACGCTGTTGAGCTTCGCAAAATCGAAACGCGCGGGCGATTTGCCGACGCCGCTTAAATCAAACCATTCGATAGCCTTATTCTGCGGGATGATTTCGTCGTCGCCGTGCGCCCAGCACAGACGAAGGAGATAGTTGTTCACTGCCTCGGGCAGATAGCCGCGGTCGCGGTAATCGCCGACTGCAGGCGCGCCGTGGCGCTTGGACAGCTTGGCGCCGTCCGGCCCCAAAATCATCGGCAGATGCGCGAATGTCGGGATGTCCCAGCCCATCGCTTTATAAATCTGAACCTGACGGAAGGTGTTCGTCATGTGGTCGTCGCCGCGAATGACGTGCGTGATGCCCATGTCGTGGTCGTCCACAACCACCGCCAACATATAAGTCGGCGTGCCGTCGGCGCGAAGCAGAACCATATCGTCGAGTTGGCTGTTTTGAACCGTAATTTTTCCCATCACGGCGTCGTTGACGATTGTTTCTCCGGTTTGCGGCGCTTTCAGGCGGATGACGGGCGGAATGTCTTTGGGCGCATCGGCTGCGGGGCGGTCGCGCCAGCGTCCGTCATAACGTTGAGGCAGGCCTTTGGCTTTTTGCTCGGCGCGCATTACTTCGAGTTCCTGCGTCGAGGCGTAGCAATAATATGCCGTGCCGTTCGCAACCATTTGCTTGGCGACTTCGGCATGGCGCTCGCGCTGTTCATATTGCGAATAATAATTGCGGCCTTTGTAGTCCTTGTTATCCCAATCGAGGCCCAGCCATTTCATGCCGTCCAGAATCGTTTCGATAGATTCGGGCGTCGAACGCGCGCGGTCCGTGTCTTCGACGCGCAAAAGGAAATTGCCGCCGTGGTGCTTGGCAAACAACCAGCAAAACAATGCGGTACGGGCTCCTCCGATATGGAGAAAGCCGGTCGGGCTGGGGGCAAAACGCGTGACAACGTGCATGGAAACAACCTTACTTTGTGCTAGAAATAGAGTCCCTAGTTTAATGACTTCTTTTGTACCCGTGAACCCTTTACGCGCATTAACAGAAAATTTCAAACGCGAACGCTCTCGCGCTTCCCTTTGGCTTCCCGTTGCGTTAGCCATAGGCGTCGTCGCCTATTTCGCCCTGCCCTATGAGCCGCCCCTGACAACATTAATAATTACGCCCGTATTGGCGGGCGCGGCCTGGTTGATGCGCCCCTATTTTTGGTCGTTTTCCATAATCCTGTTTGTTCTTACTCTTATTAGTCTGGGCTTTTCAGCCGCAAAGGTCGAGGCCGTGCTTGACGAAAGGCCGATGCTCGACAGGCAATATCCGGAAGGCGAAATTTCGGGTCGCGTCGCGGCCACGGATATTATGCCGGACGGCATCAGGATAACGCTGTTCCGACCCCATATCGAGGCGCTGCCTTTCGAGGCAACGCCGGAAATGGTCAGAGTCAAATTTAACGAGCTGGCTTTTGAGGACATGCCTCCGGCCGGAGCAGAAGTGAAATTTATTGGCCAGCTAAGCGCTTTCAGCGAACCCGTCGCGCCAGACGCGGCCGATTTCAGGAGAACGGCTTATTACAAGCATTTGGGAGGATTGGGCTGGAGCCGCGATGTCATTACCGTCGTCAATCCTTCCCCTGACGATTATTCGCTGAGCGAAAAGTTTTCTTTGATGCTTGAGCGCGCGCGCAAGACTCTTGCACGGCACGTTTACGACCGGTTGCCGGGCGACACCGCCGCCATTACCGCCGCGCGGCTGAACGGCGAACAGACGGGCATTTCGTCACCCGTCATGGATGCCATGCGCACTGCCGGACTTGCGCACTTGCTGGCAACGTCGGGCGCGAACGTCACGGTTATGGGATTGCTGATTTATTTTCCCTTGCGCGCTTTCTTCGCGCTCATTCCGTGGATCGCCTTGCGTTATCCCATCAAAAAATGGGCTGCCGTTGCGGCCATTGCCTCGGCGCTTGCTTTTACTTTTCTTGTCGGATCGCAGGCCGCGACCATGCGTTCGATGATTATGGTAGCTCTTGCGATGCTTGCGGTCGTCGTTGACCGCCATACCAACCTTTTGCGGCTTGTTATGCTGTCGGCTTTGCTCGCGATGCTGTTTGCCCCCTCCGCGACGATGGGGCCGAGCTTTCAGATGTCTTTCGCCGCCGTCTTTGCCCTTATCGCCACGTCGCGCTCTTATGATTGGGAAAAGGAAATTGAACCGCCCTTTTCTCTTCCCCTTCTGGCGCCCGTCTGGAACCTTGTCCGCATGTCTTTAATCGCCATCGCGGCGACTACGCCTTTTTCCATCTATCACTTTCAGACGTTCAACGCTTACGGATTTATTTCGAACGTATTGGCTATTCCCATCACGAGTTTTTGGGTCATGCCTTTTACTTTGATGGCGTACCTGACCGCGCCTTTCGGAATGGACGGTTTCTTTATCGATATGGCGGGCATCGGCAACGCCGCCACCATTCGCATCGCGACCAGCGTCGCCGCGTTGCCGTATGCCGTCATTCATTGGCCTGCAATGCCGGATTATGCCCTGATCGTTATCGTTCTAGGCGGTTTGTGGCTTTGCCTGTGGCGCGAAAAATGGCGCTTTATCGGATTGCTGCCCATTCTTATCGGCATGCTTTATCCCCTTTATACGGTGAGGCCTGATTTCTTCGTATCGCCAAGCGGCAAAGTCTGGGCGGCTAAAATGAACGACGGCTCGCTCGCGGTGTCGAACATCAGGCACGAACGATTTGCGATTGACCAGTGGCAGCAGCGGTCGGGCGACGTTGACATCATTGACGCCAAAGCATTGCCGCCCGAAAACAGGCGCCTTCGCTGCGACGGCATGGGTTGCGTTTATCGCAGATATTCTTATTCAGTCGCGATGCCCGCTGTTGAAATGGCCGCGCATGAAGACTGCGAACACGCCGATATTCTTGTCGCTCCTTTTGTCGTGAAGGAATGCGGCGCAAAAGTCGTCATAGACAGGCAAGCGTTGGACAAACACGGCGCTTATACGATTTATTTTGATTCCGAAACGCCTCGCATCGAATTTTCCCGTCCCGACAAGGGGCAACGGCCCTGGAGCGTCGGATGGACTGCCTCCCGAAGCTTTGGCCACGGGAATTACGCGCGAAACGAATAGTTGCTACTCCAAAATATTCTTGTATGCTTTTATCAAGTGTCTTGGAGGACATCATGGTTCGCAACTGCGGAAAAGCGATTCTAGCGTTTTGCTTTTGCGCTCTTTTATTCGCCCCTGCGGCGGCCAAGGCGGAGGCGACTGCGAACGCCTTGCTGCAAAGATACGATTCCTCTACCCCGGACGAAAAACAACTGACCGAGTTCGCCGTCGAACAAACGGAAAACGGCATCGGCTGGGCAAACAGCTATTTGTTTATGGTCAGGAAAGAGCCTCCGATCTTCTGCCCGCCGTCGAACGTCGGCGTTTCGGGCAGCCAAATTCTGGAAATGCTAAGGCGCGGAATCAGGGAAGAGCCGACGCTCGGCCAATATCCGTTCGGCATGGCTGTGGTTTTGGCTTTGCAGAAATACCTTCCCTGCCCGGAAGAAACTCAGTCAAAAAAGTGAGCCGCAGCACTTCTTGAATTTCTTGCCGGAGCCACATGGACAGGCTTCGTTGCGGCCTGTTTTTGGCGTTTCGAGAGGGCCGGATTTCGGATTTACGACGCTGTCTTTGAAGAGCCACGATCCGTTCTCTCGAAGAAAGTTTCCCAGTTCTTGTTGCAGATACGCCTGACCGTCTCTGACGTAACGATAGGCATATTCTACCTGCCCCGTTTGATCGTCCTTGCCGCCGTCTTTTGTGCTCAGGATTTCAAGGCCAAGCCACTTCGTTTCATCAATCGTGCGTTTAATGTTCTCACGATAGGATTTGCCGCGCTCTTTGATTGTATAGGTGCGTTCAAGATGATCAATGTTGCCCATGACATGAGCCGAATAGCGCGAACGCATCAGCGATTCAGCCGTCGGCACAGGCTGACCTTTGAGATAAGGCTCGCAGCAGGAGGCAAAATCTTTGTTCGAACCGCAGGGACAGAGGGACATTATTTATTTCGCCATCCTAAACTGCTACCGCTACGCAGGGGTATTTGTTTATGTTACTTGGAGGCTATTACTGCTTAACACAGGTAAAATAATTTGATTCATTGCTCCATGGGGTTGCAACGCTCAACGGCACAGGTATATAGCCAGAAGGGCATTTCATCCCTCCGGTTGGGCCTCCGCCAACAATGTTGTTTGAAGCATCTTTTATAAATGGAGCACCGGGGATTGCTATATCCTGTCCATTGCATTTGGCGACGTTTGAAAAATACCATGTCCCCGTATATGCATAACCTTGAGCCATCGCCGCACCGCAAAAGCTGCCGCCGCTTCCCTCAGAAGGGGTTTGCGATTTCCATATAAGCGTTGCATCGGTAATGCTGGTTTTAAGGCAGGCTATGATGTTGACCCCGTCATCATCCATCTTTGTGTACCCCAGTTAAGTACAAGGCTTTCCCACGAGGGCGGCGTTGGCCGACGATGCGCCGATTAACAGAAAGGCAATGGCCTGAATCGCAAAAAAGATTTTCAAGATATGCATAAAAGCACTCTTCTTTCCTGGAAGGAGATCATATTACGGATACATGTAAGAGGTTAAGTTTCTATAAAAATTGAATAACGCAGCCACGGCTTAATATAAAAGGCCGTTCGATAATTATATTAGGTGAACATAGGCAACAAAAAAGCGGGGAGCAAAGTCCCCGCTTTAATGTCGTGGTGTGGTATTGAATTAGTCTTTCTTGGCCTTCTTGGCGGCAGGTTTCTTGGCCTTAGGGGCTTCTTCCTTGTCTGCCTTCTTTTCCGCTTTGTCGGCCTTTTTTTCGGCCTTCTTTTCGGTTTCTTCTTCAGCCTTTTCTTCCGTATCATCGGCCTTTTTGGCTTTCTTGGCGGCCTTCTTCGGCTTTTCTTCCGTCACGGCTTCGGCTGCGCCTTCGACGGGAGCTCCGAACGCCGCTTCGACTTCGGCCTTTTCGGCCTTTGCCTTGATAAGAGCCGCGCCCTTTTGCGCCTGCACGACCGCTTCTTCAGGCGAACGGGCAACGTTGACGACGACCTTAGTCGTCACTTCGGGGTGCAACTTGACCTTAACGTCGAACAAACCAAGGGTTTTGATCGGCATATCAATGTGAATCTGCGAACGTTCCAGCTTATGGCCGGCTTCGACCGCCGCTTCGACGACGTCGCGCGAAGTGACGGAACCGAACAACTGCCCCATTTCGCTGGCCTGACGGATGACGACGAGCTTGAGGCCTTCGACTTCCTTCATCAGAGCTTCCGCCGCAGCGCGGGCTTTCGCGTTGCGCGCTTCGAGCTCGGCACGTTGCTTTTCGAACAGTTCGAGGTTGGCTTTCGTCGCGCGTAACGCTTTCTTCTTCGGCAGAAGGAAATTGCGCGCAAAACCCGGACGCACTTTGACCGTCTGGCCCATATTGCCGAGACGTTCGATGCGTTCCAATAAAATGACTTCAATCATGGGATATTCTCCTTAGTTCGCGTTGCCGCGCTTGTCTACATAGGGCAAAAGGGCGATGAAACGCGCGCGCTTGATGGCTTGCGCCAGTTCGCGTTGCTTCTTCGCCGACACAGCCGTGATGCGGCTCGGCATAATCTTGCCGCGTTCGGAAATAAAACGCTTCAGGGTCACCGGGTCCTTGTAGTCAATCTTGGGCGCATTCTTGCCGGTAAAAGGGCAGCTCTTGCGGCCACGGCGGAATCCGCCAAAACCGCCGTTCGAGGCGCCGCGTTCGGAATGATCGCGACGCGGACGATCGCCGCGATCGCCATAAGAAGATTCATTCATGCTCATACGGTTTCTCCTTCGGAAGAGGTGGCTTCAGCGCGCGGTGCGCGGCGCGGACGATCGGAATGGTCGCCGCCGAACGAACGTTCAGCACGTTCGTCCTTACGCAAAATGGCCGAGGGCCCGAGTTCGTGTTCTTCGACGCGGATGGTCATGAAACGCAGAACGTCTTCGTTCAGCTTCATGTTGCGTTCCATTTCGGCAATCGCTGCGGGCGGCGCGTCTATGTCAAGCAGGACATAGTGGCCCTTCTTGTTCTTGTTGATGCGGTAGGCGAGATTACGCAAGCCCCACGGCTCGGTCTTTACGATCTTGCCGCCGTCCTTGACGATTATGTCGGAAAATATTTTGGTCAGAGCTTCGACCTGTGTGGTCGGCACATCCTGACGCGCAATAAAAATAGACTCGTAGAGTGGCATAGCCAGACTCCCCTTGGGTTAAAACGACCGGACGCTAGCTTTGGGACTATCCCTTATGCTTTAGCGGCTCCGGCCAAGCCCCTTCTCAAGGAAGAGGCAAGGAGCAATAAGTTGCGCGTTTATAGCCGGATATTGCCGGAATGCAAGAAAGAAACGTTATATATACTTTTGTTCCCACGGAACCCGAAAAAAGAATTCGCAAATAAGGCAGAAACGGAACGTTTTTGCGTGTTTTTTTGCGAAAAAGAATACTTGGACTTCCAAGGAATCCGCGTATATCCAATGGTTAACGGGCTTTCTGCCATATTTTTGCCCCATGAAACTATTATTTCCGATGGCTTACACGGCCTTCTTTTTTATAAAATTCCGACCCCGGCGGCTTTTGAGAGGAGATAATTATGTTTTCTAAGAAAAACGACATGGTTTTTCATGGCGGCGAAATGTTGGTTATCACTCCGGAAGGGCAAGCTCCCTACGATATTAAAAAAATATCGGCCAACAGCCTTATCCGGGCTAGAAGCCTGTTGGATGAGGGTAAGCGCTATTCCGCTGTCATTACAGCCTCGGACAGCGAGGTTCACGTTGTCGCCAACGATGCTCTCACCGCAAGCAAACTTTTGAAATTGCCTGTTATGGTCATGCCGACCGATACGTCAAAAATCAGAGCGCCTTTTGTCGTGTCTCCGGATGAACCTGTTACGTCCGTTCAGGAAAAAGCCTCAACAACCGCACCGGGACGGCCTGTCGTTTATGGCTTCACCGCTTATCATGGCTGTCATGCTAGTTAGCAGCGTATTCGAAAAAATTATTTGTTTGGAATCGCGGCGCCGAATTTTCTATACCCTCTGCTCTTAGTCAGATTCTTAAAAAGGAGATTATATAGTGGACGAAAAAATCATTTATTCCGGTGCGCTGTCTCTTGTTGTCACTCCCATGAATGGGGAAAGCTATACAATCCCCTGCATTACAAAAAGAAATCTGCAATTACTCAAAAACGATGTTGAAGCCGACACACGAAAAGGGTTGGTCACTCACGTAAGAATTATTGCGTCCGACAAAGCAGCCCCTGCCGTTGCCGAGTCCGCTCATAAGGTTAGTATATGCTTAAATATCCCCGTCAAAGTCTCGCCAACGCATGATTCAGAAGTGCAGGCTTCTTTTACTGTGTTTCCGAACGACTCCAAGGAGGATGCCGAAGCGAAAGCTGCCAAGACCGTTTTGCCGGAACGGCCCGGGGATCATACTCCGACGTTTTGTCTTTTAGATCCGGCTATCACGGTTTAATCCCGAGTTACGGCTTTCCGCGCGATGACAAACGCGTTATGCTGCGCGCATGGCCACACAGAAGAAACCATCCCTGTTCGATGAACCGCGCGACGGCATTAATACGCCTGAATTCAGCGTCAGCGAGATTTCCAATCTCGTCAAAAAAACCGTCGAGGATACTTTCGGGCAGGTTCGCGTGCGCGGCGAGATTTCCGACTGCAAACTGCATTCGAGCGGACATCTTTATCTGACGCTTAAAGAAGGCATGGCCGTTCTTGCCGCCGTGTGTTGGCGCGGACAGGTCGGACGGCTAGGCATAAAGCCCGCCATAGGCATGGAAGTCGTCTGCACGGGACGGCTGACGACCTATGCCGGACAATCAAAATACCAGTTGGTCGTCGAAGCGATGGCTCTCGCAGGCATCGGGGCTCTTCTTAAGATGCTTGAGGAGCGCAAAAAGAAACTGGCCGCCGAAGGTTTATTCGACGCCTCGCGCAAGCGCGCCCTGCCCTATTTGCCAAACGTTATCGGCGTCGTGACGTCGCCGACGGGCGCCGTTATTCGCGATATTCTGCACAGACTATCCGAGCGTTTTCCCCGCAACGTTTTGCTTTGGCCGGTCGCCGTGCAGGGAGAAGGCGCAGCAGAGCAAATCACCGCCGCCATTCGCGGCTTCAACGCCCTGCCCCTTACCGGAAAAATTGCGCGTCCCGACTTGCTGATTGTCGCGCGCGGCGGCGGAAGCGTCGAAGACCTTATGCCCTTTAACGAAGAAAACGTCGTTCGCGCAACGGCAGAGAGCAAAATTCCGGTTATCTCTGCCGTAGGACACGAAACGGACACGACATTGATTGATTTTGCCGCCGATTTGCGCGCGCCGACGCCTTCTGCCGCAGCCGAAAAGGCCGTTCCTGTAAGAGAAGAACTTTTGGCGCAGGTCGCGGACGATGGCGCGCGTCTGTTTCAAGCGGCCTTGCGCCTCGTTCAGGACAGGCGCGAACGGCTGAGACTGACTGAACGCGCGCTTGGCGAACCGGCGCGGGTTATTGAGCCTCTCGCCCAAAGGCTGGATGAAAAGACAGAACGGCTGTCCTTGGCCTGGAAAGGCTTTTTCGACAGACGCATGTCGCGGTTTAAAGAAGCAAGCGGACGGCTTCGCCATCCGCGCGATGTGTTGACTATGGCCTCGCAACGGTTGGCTAACGTCGAACAAAAAATGGTTTTTGCGTGGAAGGCTTTATATACGCGGAAATCCAATCAGTTCGAAAACAGGAGCGCCGGGCTGGAACTTTTGTCGCCTCGCGCCGTGTTGGGACGCGGCTATGCCCTTGTGCAGGACGCAAAAGGCCGCATCGTCGCGGCGTCAAAACAAATCAAGTCAGGCGATAAACTGAGCGTTGAATTCCACGACGGCAAGACGAACGTCGTTGCGGAATAATTTCGGTTTTTTTAATCGGGAAAATTTTGGGGATTTTTTATTCGGAGGGTTCTTCTGAATCGCTGTCGCCGGACTCTTTCGGGCTATGCGATGACTCGATAGCTTTGCGTCGCCCCGTCGAGATGGCTTCGGCCATCATCGAGATCAACGCGCTTGCCATGCCGAACAACTGCATCGCTTCGTCCACCGACATGACGACATCCGTATTGATCAGTGGATTGCGATAATGTTCCTTGATTTGCGCCAGCATCTGGATAACGCGCTTATCGGGCCTTGTTGCACGATCGTCTTCATCGGCCAGAGCTACAAGTTTCTTGATGTAAGCGGAGTAATTGCGTTCCGTTTTGGAAGGAACGGAGCCGACAAATACTTCATAATAACCCCGCAGCGTCATTTCGACGGCGCGCAATGTATGGACGACGGACGCCGTTCCAAGGCCGAAAGCCAGGGCGCGTCCGGCCAGGCTGAATTCCGTCTGCGCGCCTGCGGGAATGGCGCGGCGCAGATTATCGGCAAATATTTCCTGCGCGTTTTCGGCCAAGTCGTACGTCGAATAGATGCCGCACTTTTCGGCAACGTAAGCCGGTGCGCGATTAAGTTCTGCCGCCAAGGCGTGTTCGAATTTTTCGACGAGCCCGCGTAGCGTCGCAAGTTCATGGGTGTCTATGCGGTCTTCGTTGTCTATGGTTTTGAGAGTCTTGGTTGAGGGATCAATGAAATAACGGTTGAAAAGCGCGCCGATCTTATTCAGCAATTTGACGGCATCGGACTTTGACGTCGAAAAGGCGATGCCGTTTCCCTTGATGAAGCCGTCGAGCATCGTTTGAATTTCGCTTAAAGGCGCGAACATGTCGGAAATGCGCGTTCCGTTCTCCGTCCCCAAAAGGCCGTGCAACTTCGCGCCAAGTTCATAAAAACGATAGGAGTTTAGCTGTTTCATTTTTCAATCTTTTCCGTTTTAGCCTGCGCCAAACAATGCCTAAAAGCTATGGCGCGTCCCAAACATCCGACCGAATGCATTTCAACTAGCAGATAATGAATTTGATGACCTATTCTCGTTACGAAACAATGCCGGATTCGTCAATTAGTTATTATGGTTAACGCCTTTTCTTTATGCTGCATTGCACGCCATTATCGTCATCGCGCCGGTCGAGATGAAATTTTTGTCCCTCCGGCACAGCCCTTTGTTATCGTAGAATACTTTTGAGAATCAGAAGACTTTCCGGATAATCTGCAGACTCACCATTAGGAACATTCCATGCCCGACATTTTCGTTGTTGACGACCAGCATCCCGAAGACATTGCCATGCTGCAGGCGCTTTATTCCCGCAGCCCCGCGAGCGTCGTCAAACATCTGGAAAAATTGAAAGCGTCCGGCAGCGGAAAGTTTATGGATCAATTTTATGTCGGCTACGGCCACGCTTCGATCGGCGATTGCGCGACAACGACCCTGTTCGTCGAGCAGGTTTCAATGCTGGTCGCCAAAGCCATTCAGGACAATCCTTTGTATAACGGACAGGAAGCTTCGACACGATACCTTGATTTTTCAAAGCAAACCGTCGTTGATCCCTACAACACGCCTGAAACGAAAAACATTCAGACTCGCTGGATGGAAATTTACAATCGCGTCCTGCCGCTTTTGACCGAAGGGCTGAAAACGCGTTATCCTTTCGACCCTGCCGAATACAAGAGCGAGAAGACGTGGCAAAATACGTGCGCGGCGCGCGCTTTCGATATTGCGCGCTCTCTTCTTCCGGTCGGAACGACCACGCTTTTAAGCTGGACGACGTCCTTGCGCGCGGCGCGCGACCATTTGCGCCGCCTGAAATTTCACCCCCTGCCAGAGGTGCGCGAGACCGCTCAGAAAATATTCTCTCAATTATACGACAAGTATCCGCACAGCTTTAATCCGGGCGACATGGCCGTCACGGACAGCCCTATTGATATTTATGCCGCCGCAATCGCCTCGCGTAATAGTTTTGTCAGCGCCGACGATCTTTCGTACCAGTTTTCGCCGACGCCGGACGAAATCAAGAGCGTTATGGAGGGCGATATTGTTTCTCGCTCCAATACCGTTGATTTGGACGCCTTGCGCAAAGTCGAAGCCAAAACCCTGTCCATGCGCCCGCCTTATGCGCCGTTGCCATGGAGGCTGGAAGCTTATGGCCGTTATAACTTTCTTTTCCTGCTCGATTTCGGTTCTTTCCGCGATTTGCAAAGGCACAGAAACGGCGTCTGCCAGATACCCCTTATTGACGGGCGGTTCGGTTTGAACCCCTGGTACATGGAGCAGTTTGCCGACCTTTTGTCCAATGCAGACTCTCAACAGCTTGAGCAGGACATTGCCGCGCAGTTTTCCGCTATTGCCGATTTGCCGAAACAAATTGCCGCCGTCACAACGATGCTTTCTCAATACCTGTTTCCGATGGGAACGCGGGTTTTGGTTCATGCCTCGTACTCTATTCCTGAAGTCGTCTATGTCGGCGAATTGAGATCGAACAAAACCGTTCATCCGACCTTACGCCCTATTGCCCAAAGGATGCTGAAAATCCTGAACAGGGACGTTCACAGCATCGCTCTCCACGGCGATATGGAAGAAGACGACTGGTGCACCAAACGCGGCGAACAAACGATTTCAGGAAAAGAATCCGCCGCTTAGTTTCCGATGACGATAACCGCTTTCATTTCTGGGGAGGACAATCATGACAAACACTCAAGCCATTCTTGTGGGCGCGGCAATCATTGCCGGAAGCATTCTTTCGATCGGAAGCATTCATCCGGCCAGCGCAGGATATAACGGCGGGGCTTATCAGCTTATGCATCACAGCAACACTACCGCTAACGCGGGCGTGTTTAAACTCGACACCGCTACCGGCGGCATCAGCTATTGTTATATCAACGCGGCGCAGGCTCTGACCTGCACGGGCGAGATCAAGTAATCTAGCGAGGGTCGGGCTGCTGCCTGTCGTAAGGTAGCCTGTCGCGATTCATCAGTTTTTGCGAAAAGCGTTGACGTTCGGCGTCCGACATGGCGCTGATCCTGTCGGCAAAGCGTTCTTTCGCCTCTTTCTTGATGCCCTCCATTACTTTGTCGATCTCTTCAAAGTGCTTGAGCGCCTCCTCTTTACTGACGGGCCCTGTTTGCAACTTGGCGGCAAAGGCTTTGCGCATCGTATCCATTTCTTCAAAATTTTTGCGCAACCGCGCTTCGTCCGCGCGAACTTCGTCCGGCTTGAACAAATCGTGAGGGCCGAAAACCGGAGGCATCGGACCGGGAAGCATCCCCCCTTGAACCCTTCCTACATGCTCGAAAGGCAGAAGTCCTTCGTGCGGGATAAAACGCCCCAACAAAAAAGCGACAAAGAAGATGTTCGCCGCAACGGATGCATAAAACGCTATGCGGCATTTTTTATCAGAAGAACAGTCGTTCATAGGCACACCTCTTTCCATGATTTGGAACCAAAGACCATTTGATTGAAATATTCCGCTTCCGTCGAAGACACCTGCTGCGCGGAAGCGTTACGGGAAAACGCCGTTTGCCGGGTTAATCCGAAGCCGATCGAGTACCCAAGGACAGCGACAACGACCAATGCCGCAACGGGAGCCGCCGTCATCGAATGCATTTTAAAGAAAGACGTCATGCGAGGTTGCTGCGGCACGAGCGACGCTGCCGCGACGATTTCGTCAACCAACGCCTCGCGCTCTTGGGGAGGCATATCTTCAACGCGATAGGACGCCAACATGTCCATGTCGCTGAAGTCTATGTCACGATCCTGTTTTGGCGTTATCATGCTCCTCTTCCTCCACAAGATTTTCTTTCAGATTTTGCTTGGCGCGAAACAACAACTGTTGAAAAGCCCCAAGCCCTATGTCCATCAAATCCGCCGAATCCTGATTTGACATTTCCTCGTAGTAACTCAAAACAACCGCGGCGCGCTGACGATCCGGCAATCGTTGAAGAGCCTGCCTGACAGAGGCGGAACGCTGCCGTTCGATCATTTCATCCTCGGCCACAGGCTTTGGGTCGAGAATATCATCCATTTCGTTCGTCATCGCCGGAACAACAAGCCGCTTCCTGTCAATACAGGCATTCAACACGACCCTATATAACCATGTCGAGAATTTGGCTTGCGGTTTCCAACGCGAAGCTTCCTTCCAGATTTTCAGGCATGTCTCTTGCATGACGTCTTCCGCATCCTGCCGGTTGCCGAGCATACGCTCGGCAACCTTCACGCCTCGAACCAAATGCCTGCCGATAAGCTCACGATAGGCGCGCGTGTCCCCACGCGCCGTCCGTTGCAGCAGTTCATAGTCGGAGGACTGTTCAACCAATAGTTTTCCTATCTCTCGCCATGTCTTGGCTTTGCGCGTTTCCTTCTCTCTGAAGGTGGAACGCGTTTTAAGGATAAACCTTACGTTTTGCTCGGCAGATAATGTCATTCGATGGGGCAAATTTTGCCTTAAATAATCACTCGTAAGTTTGTGAAAACTAAAACGTTCAACTTGCTAGAGCAAGAAAATCTCATCGTAAGACCGGTGGTGTCGAAGAGGCAGGATGCACCCTTAATTCCAACTTAACAAGGAGCCTCCCATGACATCAATTTCGAGCACTAACGAAGCGGCAATGCAGGTCGCCATGCGCCTTCATCGCCTTGCCGATTCATCAAAAGACGACAACGCGGCGACGAAGTCGTCGTCAACGGAAACGGCGACAGGTACGGCGTTGACGGAAAACGAGGCTCTTGATCCGGCAATGAGGGCCTTCATGTTTAATATGGGCACGTCGGAAACGACGGATTCGACTTCTGCGGATTCGTCCTCCGGCGATTCAACAGAGCAGATACAGCCGCAGACGATGGGCCCGCCCCCTCCTCCGCCTGAGGATTTGTCGTCGACCGAGAACACAGAGAGTTCAGCCACGGAGTTATCTCTTAGCTCCATGCTCCAAGCTCTTGATTCCAATATTGATGCCCTGCTGAGCCAGATTGAGGCGTCAGCGTCGGAAGATACCGCGGCGACCGATCAGGCCTCCAGCACTTCGGATACCGATTCTACACTTATTGCGCTGCTTAAGGATGTTGACGAGAACCTCGAACAGCTAATCAACGACTTGGCCGAGTCCTCGACAACCAGCACCGATAGCTCTTCAACAATAAGCTCTACAGATACCGTAACAACGGACGTTTCCTCGCTTTTAAAGGCATTGGACGCTTACCTTTCCGCATCGTTCCAGCAACGGGACGCCGGTACTAGCTCGGCCACTTTTTCTTCTTTGGCTTGAGGATGGAAGGCGAAGGGGTTGAAGCGCATACGACCCCTTCGCTTCCGTTTTTTCTTCTTCAGCGACGAATATTGGCGGCGTTTTAACGCGCTTTTGCTTTCTTCGCTTTTTACATGAAGTTTCTTTTGCTTTTCCAAACCTCTGTTTCGATTCACAAATTGAATCGCTTCATAATAATGCAAATTAAATTCAAAAGACCCTTGCGAATCAATGCACTCTGACTCACACTCACGCTTCGTGATTCTTCAGTTTTCATCGCCTATGGGGTTTATTCGTGTCCGCACAGTTACAGTCCCTTGAGTTGTGGCGTCATGCTTTTGTTGCAAGTGTTCGCGGCGATGCGCCTGATCTTTCCGCCAGACAAATGGCTCTTATGCTTTCCGTTTATTTAGGCGATGGTCCTCACACCGTGCGCGGTCTTGCTGCCGCCTTGAAGATTTCAAAGCCCGCCGTGAGCCGCGCTCTCGACAGGCTTGGCGAGCTCGGTTATATCCGCCGCCAGCGCGACGACCTCGACCATCGCAACGTTTTGGTTCAAAAGACCGCCGGTGGCGCCGATTATCTGACCGAGTTTTCCCGCCTTATTGACGCGGCTAAGGAATATGTGGCCACGATACCGGCTAAAGTGCTCGATTTTGCCATTGAAGCAGAGCCCGCTGCCGCACCTTCTGCCGGTGTTGCCGCCCCCGCAGCCGGAATGTGGGCTCACGACGCCGCCGAATAGCCCTTTCTTCGAATTTTGGGCTGGTGTAGAAGCCATTAAATGACCCTTGATCCACGCATCAATGCTTTTCGCAATGATATTGCTGACGAGTCGCTACGCGACGCCGTCAAAGCCGGAAAATATATTCAGCCGGTTTTACGGCAATGCCTGAGCGGCATTCTGCCAATGCTGGATTCCCCTCATCAGGACGCCCCTCAGGTTAGCCAAATTCGCTATGGCGAGTTTTTGGATGTCTTTGAAACACGCAAAGACGGATTTTTGTGGGTACAAAACCGTATGGATCGTCGTGTCGGCTATGTTCCAAATACAGGCAGTTTCGGGGATTCTATCTCGATGATGTCCAACAGAGTCACGGCGTTACGTACCTTCGTTTATCCAGAACCTGATATTAAATCGCCGCCGTTCGACGAATTGACGCTTGGGTCTTTTGTTAGCATCAGCGGGAAGAAAAACGGGCTCGTCGAATTGGTTAGCGGCGGCTTTGTGCATGAATCGCACATTATGGCTACCGAGTTCGCCAACACATCCGATTACGTCTTTACGGCGGGACGTTTGCTTCATACACCCTATTTGTGGGGCGGGCGGACGCCGAAGGGAATTGATTGTTCGGGTCTTGTTCAGCTGTCGCTGGAAATGGCGGGTATAGACTCCCCAAGAGACAGCGATCTTCAGTGTGCCGCCTTCGGAAAACCTTTGGATACCCATTGGCGCGATTTTTCGTGGTCGCGCGGCGATCTTGTCTTCTTCCCCGACCATGTCGGCATTATGACAAGCAACGATCATATCATTCATGCCAACGCTTCATTCACGATGGACGTCATCGTCGAACCGCTGGCCGATCTGGTCGCTCGCGGAAAAGAGATTATCGCTATGGGAAAACCTTAAGCTTTGTTTTCCGTTGCCGGTTCCGTTTCGGGCTCCGGTTCTTCCGTTATCCATGAGGCAAATTCGTCATCTTCTTCGGACGTATCGGCGTCATTATCCTCCATTTCGCGTGGAAGATTGGACATCACCGGGCGCGCATCGAGCAACCCTGCCGCCTTCAGTTCGTCAAGCCCGGGCAAGTCCTTCAAAGACTCTAAATTAAAGTGGCTGAGAAAATCCGGCGTCGTATGCCATGTCAGGGGGCGTCCCGGTGTATCGCGTCTTTTCCCCGGGCGTATCCACCCCAGTTCGAGCAAAATGTCGAGCGTGCCCCTGCTCGTTTCAACTCCGCGGATGCTTTCGATGTCCGAACGCGTCAACGGCTGGTGATAGGCGATGATCGCCAGAACTTCTGCCGCTGCACGCGGCAGCTTGCGGCGAGGCTGGCGGGTAATTTTCAGATGGGGAGAAATATCGGAAGCCGTGCGGAAACTCCACTGCCCGTCGGTTTGCACTAGATTGACGCCTCGTCCTTCATAGGCTTTTTTCAAAGCTTCCAACAAAGGCAAAATATCCGTGCCCTCGCCAAACTGGCCGGATAGAAGATCCATCGTCACGGGTTCGGCGCTCGCGAAAATGATCGCTTCCAGAATGCGCAGTTCTTGGGATAAGGGGGGCGTATCGGTCATTCTTCACTCGCGGATGGTTGTTCAATTTTTTCGCGGCGACGCAAATAAATCGGCGCGAAGCTTTTATCCTGACGCAGCTCAAGCTCGCCGTTTTTAACAAGCTCCAGCGTTGCGGCAAACGTTGAGGCTAACGCCGACCGCGCTTCCATGGCTTCTTCCGCCTCTATAAGGTTGGGCAGATAGTTTTGAAGCACACCCCAGTCCGGCATATTGCCAAGCAAAAGCCTGAGACGGGAAACGCTTTCTTCGAGACTGTAGAGGCGTTTGTATTTGATATTATAGGTTTCGGGCTTCCGCCGACGCGACGGCGCGCTGAGCGCCGTCAGCAAATCCTGAATGGGCAGAAAATAAATCGGCTTTTCTTCGACTTCTACCGGTTCGGGAATGCCGCGAAGGAAAATATCGGAACCAAGCTGCGGTCTTTCCTGAACCTGCTTTGCGGCTTTCTGCATGGCTTCAAGGCGCAAGAGCTGGAATTTCAACGCTTCGGCCATTGCCGCCGGATCGTCTCCTCCCACGGGTTCAGGCTCGGGCAACAGCAGGCGGGATTTTAAAAAGGCCAGCCAGGCCGCCATAACCAGATAATCGGCTGCGATTTCGAGTCTCAGCCGGCGGGCTTCGGCGATGTATTTCAGGTACTGCTCGGCAAGCGGCAAAATCGCCAGTTTGCACAAATCGACCTTCTGCTCCCGCGCCAACGTGAGCAAAAGGTCTATCGGGCCTTCAAATCCTTCGAGGGATAAGACCAGATCGGCTGGCGTGCCGTCGTTTTCGAACGTTATGTCTCCGGTTTCCAAATTCATCGCTCAACGCCGTAGAATCAAAGAGGTAAAGGGGGAAGTTAAAGTCTCGCCCCCCAAAGTACAAGCATAAGATGGTTTTTAGCTTGCCCCATTTTAGACGTTGGCACTGCTAAAAATCGTGCTAAAACAATGCGCTCTGTTGTCTTTTTAAAGAAGCTTATTCATGTCCGTCAATGTTCGCATAGCTCCATCGCCAACCGGATTGCTGCACATAGGCAATATCCGCGCCGCTTTGTTCAATTACTTGTTTGCGAAGAAACATGGCGGCACCTTCATGTTGCGCCTGGACGATACCGATCGCGAGCGCTCGACCGAAGAATTTGCCGAAGCCATTAAACGGGAAATGACATGGCTGGGGTTGACGTGGGACACGTTTGCGCGGCAATCCGACCGTCGCGTCCGTTATTCGGAAGTTCTGGAACAACTGAAAGCTTCGGGTCGCGTTTATCCATGTTATGAGACGCAAGGAGAGCTCGACCTCAAACGCAAGACGCAATTGGGTCGAGGGTTGCCGCCAATCTATGACCGCGGAGCGTTAAAATTGTCTGCCGCCGATCGGGCGGCGCTTGAGAGCAAAGGGCGCAAACCCCATTGGCGGTTTAAGCTCAATGCCGAAGATGCGGTTTGGGACGATCTGGTTCAGGGACATAAGGTTCTTCATGCCTCGACGATTTCCGATCCTGTTTTGGTACGCGAGGACGGCGTGCCTCTTTATACCTTCTGTTCCGTCGTGGACGATGTGGACGATAAAACGACGCATATCATTCGCGGCGAAGATCATGTGACCAATACCGCCGTACAGATTCAACTATGGAAGGCTGTCTCGGACACGCCGCCTCCCGTGTTTGCGCATTTCCCCCTGATTGTCAGCGCCGACGGAATTGAAATGAGCAAACGCCTCGGCACGCTTTCCATCGCCAGCCTGCGCGACGACAAAGGTGTTGAACCGATGGCGATCAACGCCCTGCTCGCGAAGCTCGGCACCTCCGATCCCATTGCGCCGCGGCTGACGCTCGATGAGCTGGCGAATGAATTCGATATTGGAAAAATTTCGCATGCGACTCCGAAATTCGATTTGGACGAACTGATGTCCCTTAATGCGAAAATTTTACATCTTACGCCGCTGGCAAGCGTAAAAAACAAACTGACGGCCATGGGGCTTTCCGACCTCGATGAAAGCTTTTGGAACTCCGTTCGCGCCAACATCGTGACGCTTAAGGATGTTCATTCTTGGTCGAAAATCGTTTATGGCGAGATTGCTCCCGTTATCAACGATCCGGACTATCTTAAACTGGCCGCAGACGCTCTCCCCCCTCTTCCGTGGAACGATCAGACTTGGCACATTTGGACGGAAAATCTGAAGGCCAAGACAGGACGTAAGGGAAGAGAGTTGTTTATGCCTTTGCGTCTCGCCTTGACGACTGTCGATCATGGGCCGGAGATGAAGTTGCTGCTTCCCCTTATCGGCAGCGATAAAACGAAGAAAAGGTTGGCCGGGCTGGCTGCCTGATAGGCACCGATTCTTCGCAATTATCATATTCCTCCCTCGCATTGATGATATTGAAAATGGGCGAACAAAGCACGCTCTAGTTGTACATCCTCATGCATTCTATTTTTTGTTCCTATTTACGTTTTACATACAACAGTATATTTATCGGCATAAAATAAAGAAAAATTAGAAAAGTATTTACGATTGTTATCTACGTTTCATACAACTTTTGCGGGAGGTGCTATTGTGCAAAACTTTATGTCACGTTTCTCTTATGCACGACTTCTTGTTGTTGACGACAGCGTTTTTGACAGACGTCTTATAACGCTCGCTTTAAAGAAGGTCGGCTTCGACAAAATTCTTACGGCAGACGACGGTGCCGATGCCGTTCAAAAAACCTATGATTTTCGACCGGATCTCGTGCTGCTTGATTTAAACATGCCCCATCTCGATGGCTTTGGGTACTGCGAGATGGTTCGTAGCGACAAGTCCCTCCCACGCATGCCTATTATCGTCCAGACGGCTATGAAAAATCGTCAATCATGGTTGCACGCTCTATCTTGCGGTGCGGATGACTTTCTGACGAAGCCTCTGGATATGGCTGAACTAGCTTTGCGCATATGCGTGCATGTAGAACACTATTTTATGCTGCGCGACCTGACCGAGCTGTGCGACTACATGAAAATGGAAATCGAGACGTCTCATGCTCTTCTGAAAAACATTGATAAGTCAGAATTACCGCAGTCAAAAAGAAATATTTTAGATCGGCATTATGAAGTGCTGGAACAGATCGTTTGCTGCTCTTCTTACAGTTGAGGGAGCATGAATAGATTTATTGTTCCCTTTGTTAGATTTTGGGAAACAAAAATAAAGAATCATGATATGGTTAAAAAACTTGATTGTGCATCAATTACAAGTGGTTGCGAGTGTGTGCAGAGTTGTTTCCTTCCTTAAGTCTCACCCTTTTAAAAGAGGAGTCCCTGTATGCTTAGCAACCTTAAAATTGGCGTTCGGCTGATCCTTATCGTCGTAGCCATGTTCGTCGGTATGGCAACCATAGGCACCATCGGACTATTGAACCTCAAGAAAAATTTACTTAGCGACCGACAAGCCCAAACAAAGGTTACTGTCGATACGGGCGTCAGCCTTGTTGAAAGCTATTATCAACGATTCAAAAAAGGCGAGTTTACTGAGGAAGAAGCAAAATCGCGCGCAGCTGGCGCTGTCAACGCCATGAAATATGAAGACGGCGGCAACTATGTCTTTATTTTGAACAGCGAGGGGGTCTTTATCGCACACCCAAAGTGGTCGGGACAAAACCATATGGATGAAAAAGACGCGAATGGAAGTTTCTTTGTCCGCAATCTTGCAGACGCCATCAAAAAAGGCAGTGGCTATGTAGACTATATGTGGAAACGCGATCCCAACAAGCCACCGGAACCGAAAATCGCCTATGTAGCGACGTTCCCTGCCTGGGGTTGGGGTGTTAGCACCGGTATATATGTCAGTGACGTCGATGCCGAGTTTATGCGCAATGCGACTATTATAGGCGGCATTGCATCAGTCCTTTTTCTTGTCATAGGAGGAGGAGCTCTGATCATCAGCCGTGGAATAACAAAGCCATTGGGAGAAATTACTTCCTCCATGGACAGGCTGGCCGATGGCGATAAGACTATCGAAGTCAATTATACCGAAAACAAAGATGAAATCGGCGATTTAGCAAGAGCTCTTGGAACCTTTAAGGCCAACGCCATCAAGATGGAAGAGATGGAGAAAGAGCAGAAAGAAGCGGAAAAACGCTCCGCAGAGGATCGCCGCAAGCTGATGAACAAGATGGCGGATGACTTTGACAACAGCGTTAAGGGCGTCGTGAATACCGTTTCGGCCGCAGCGACAGAGATGCAAAGTAGCGCTAAATCCATGGCGGCTATTGCGGAAGAAACAAGCAGCCAGTCTTCGGCTGTTGCCTCGGCCGCCGAACAAACCTCGACGAACGTGCAAACCGTGGCTTCCGCCTCGGAAGAGCTTAATGCGTCTATCGGCGAAATTAACCGCCAAATCGGAGAATCCGTCAAAGTTGCCGGAGAGTGTATGGCGGAAGCCGAGTCGACAGGCAAGGTTATGCAATCCCTAAGCAAGTCCGCAGAGGACATCGGCAATGTCGTTAAGCTGATCGAAGGAATTGCAAGCCAGGTTAATTTGCTTGCTCTTAACGCAACGATTGAAGCGGCAAGAGCCGGCGAGGCTGGAAAAGGCTTCGCCGTAGTCGCCAGTGAAGTCAAGAATCTGGCCAATCAGGTCGGTCATGCCGCTCAGGATATTACGCAACAGATCGGCGGCATTCAAACACAGACGGGACAAGCGGTGACGACCATCGAGACAATTACGGCGACAATTCGCAAAATCAATGAAATCTCGACAGCCATCGCCGCCGCCGTTGAAGAACAGGGTACTGCCACGAAAGAAATTTCGCGGAGCATTCAGGAAACCGCCGCAGGGACAAAAGAGGTTACGCGCAACATCAGCGGCGTGACCAAGGC
>JBAZLX010000003.1:0-29196 GCA_041650075.1 Bdellovibrionales bacterium
GGCGCGTGAGCTTAACGCCTGGCGGCGCTTGCCGCCTTTTATATTCTGCCTTGTCCAAAAGTGCCCAAACGCGCGCGGTTGTCATGGGGTCAAAGCCCCGCTTGACGATGTCGCTCATTCCTAAGTCCTGCTCGACAAGGCATTCCAAGATGCCGTCAAGAATGTCGTAAGGCGGCAGGCTATCCTGATCTTTCTGATTTGGGTGTAACTCGGCCGTCGGCGCTTTGGTCAAAACGCTTTCCGAGAAAATGACGCCGTCAGGCCCCAAAGCCGATGCGGGTTTGTGCGTATTACGCCAGCGCGCAGCGTTGTAGACTTCGGTCTTGTATACGTCCTTCAAGACGGTAAAGCCTCCGCACATATCCCCATAAAGCGTCGCATATCCGACGGACAGCTCCGATTTATTGCCGGTCGAAAGAACCATGTATCCGGTTGAATTTGACAGAGCCATCAGGATCAATCCACGGCAGCGCGCCTGAATGTTTTCCTGAGGCACTCCTTGCAGGCGTTCTCTAAGAACGGGAACAAGAGCGATATCGAAAACCTTCATGGCCTCGGTGATGGCAATGGTATCAAGTTTGCAGTCGAGAATCTTGGCCAGACTTTCAGCATCCTCCGTGCTTTCTTTGGATGTGTAAGGCGAGGGGAGCATGACTCCCCAAACGCGGCTTGGCCCCAAAGCGTCAACGGCAATCGTTGCGACCAAAGAACTGTCAACTCCGCCGGAAAGTCCCAACACGACACCAGGCGCCCCGTTCTTGTTCACATAATCCCGTAGACCCGTCATAAGGGCATAATAAATGCTTGCTGTTCTATCCGGCTGCTTCGGCTCAGTTTCTCTATCACTTGAAATATTGCTTTTATCGAATTCAATTACTTCGATTTTTTCTTCCCATGAGGGCAGGGTCAAAACGGTCTTTCCTTTGGCATTAAGGGCAAAAGAAGAGCCGTCGAAAACAAGCTCGTCTTGCCCACCGACCTGATTGACGTAAACCAGCGGCAGCCCCGTTTCTTTGATCCGTTCAGCCGCCAGTTTATGGCGCGCTTCAGTCTTACCGGTTTCAAAAGGACTGCCGTTTGGGACGATTAAAATTTTTGCGCCGTGTTTTTTAAGATGCGAGGCATAGGCAGAAGTCCACATGTCTTCACAAATCATGACGCCGAGTTTTATTCCACGGAAAGAAAGCGGAGAAGACGGTTTTGCTGCGCAAAAAAGACGTTTTTCATCAAACGGGCCGTAATTGGGAAGGTCATGCTTGAAAGATTTTCCGGCAATTTTGCCGTTATCCAGAAGCAAGACGGCATTATACAATATTCCGTCTTCTTGCCACGGCGTGCCGAGCAGAATGGCGGGGCCCCCGTCTGCTGTTTCGTGGGCAAGTCGCTCGATTGCCGTGTGCAGGCTGTCCTGAAAGCTCGGTTTTAAGACCAAATCCTCTGTGGGATAACCGGACAAATACAGTTCAGACGTTACGAGCAGATGGGCGCCGATCTCTGCTGCCTCCTCGCGAGCCTCGCGTAGTTTGGAGCTGTTTCCTGAAATGTCCCCGACGGTGGGATTAAGTTGTGCCAGCGCAATGAGAAGCTTGCTCGACATAGACTCCCTTTATTTTTGTGATCCACGTAGCGGGGCGTACATTTTCTCGACAACGTCATGCATAGCGGTAATTTCATCCTGCGCGCCGGTCGTGATCGTGTGGCCGATGGTTTTCTGGTCTTCTGCCGCTTCGTTACTGATGCAGTTCATATATGTCTGCGCGTCTTGGGCGTAGGCGTTATATTTGGAGAGCAGGGCATTCATATTGTTTCCCGCAGTTTCCGGATCGGCGTTCATGATTGATTCGGGCGGAACGGGCTTTGGGCAGTTTGTTGTGTGCCATTGCGGCTGCCCGTTATCGAAAGTCAAGTTTCCGGCCATCGAGGGCGATGCCGCTAATAAACAGGCTGCCAGCAAAATTCCGGAGGTATTTTTCATGATTTTCTCCCGTGTCTCTTTGGTAAACATACAATAATCTAGGCTTGCTGCGCGAATGATGCTAGTAATTATCGCGTTCGGAAATTACTTTTTTAACCATAAGGATTCTCATGATTCCCCGCTATTCCCGCCCTGAAATGACCTCGATCTGGACTGCGGAAAACCGTTTTCGCATCTGGTTCGACATCGAATCTCACGCTTGCGATGCCTTGGCAAAAATGGGCGTCATTCCGGCCTCGGCAGCCAAGAATATCCGGCAAAAAGGAAAGTGGGAAATTGCGCGTATTGACGAAATCGAAAAAGTAACACGCCACGATGTGTTGGCTTTTTTGACAAATCTTGCCGAACACATCGGGCCGGACGCCCGTTTTGTGCATCAGGGCATGACATCAAGCGATGTTTTGGACACAGCTTTTGCCGTTCAGCTGACTCAGGCGACAGATATTCTTATCAAAGGGTTAGATGGCGTCCTTAAAGTCTTGCGCAAAAAGATCGAGAAAAACCTCGATATTGTTACGATCGGTCGCAGCCACGGCATTCATGCCGAACCGACCAGTTTTGGCCTCAAACTGGCTACGCATTATGCCGCTTTTGCCCGCGCGAAAAAGAGGCTTAAAGCCGCACGTGCAGACATTGCGACTTGCGCCATTTCAGGGCCTGTCGGCACGTTTGCTACCGTTGATCCCGGCGTTGAGGCGTATGTTGCCAAAAAGCTTGGTTTATCGGTTGAACCCATATCGACACAAATCATCCCACGCGACCGCCATGCGATGTTTTTTGCGACACTTGGAGTCATCGCGTCTTCTGTCGAGAATTTTGCTCTCGAAATTCGCCATCTTCAACGCAGCGAAGTTCGTGAAGCCGAAGAACCGTTCGCCAAAGGCCAAAAGGGATCGAGCGCAATGCCTCACAAGCGCAATCCCGTTCTGGCCGAAAATCTGACGGGGCTCGCACGCATCGTCCGTGCGGCGGTAACTCCGGCGCTTGAAAACGTTTCGTTGTGGCATGAGCGCGATATTTCTCATTCGTCCGTTGAGCGCGTCTTTGCGCCCGATGCCACGATTGCTCTTGATTTTGCCTTGGCGAGGATGGCCGAGCTTATTGAAGGCATGACGATTTACCGTGAACGCATCCGCGAAAATCTTGAAGCCTTGGGAGGCCTGCATTTCTCGCAGCGCGTCCTGTTGGCGTTGACGCAGGCGGGCGTAAGCCGCGAGGAGGCCTATCGCCTCGTTCAGAAAAACGCGATGGAAGTTTGGGACAACCTGCAAGAAGGCAAAAAGATTGGCTTTAAGGAAAAAATTTTGTCGGACGCCGAATTGGGCAGGCATTTAAAGCCGAAAGCTATCGTTGCGTGTTTTGATGAGAGCTTTTATGTTCGCCATGCGCAAAAAATCTGGAAACGTGTTTTGAAAGCATAAGGTTTTTCCCGCGCATCGCGCGAAACAAGTCATAGCCTTGAAAACCCAAAATCTTTTTTAACGTGAGTGGTTTCATAAACGTCTTTTAATTATGATTAAAATATGCAAGAAGAAGGCGTTCAAAAGGGAAGGTTCTTTATGTTGAGTCCGATCAAAGCTCGCGTACTCCTTGTTTTTACCGCATTTCTTGCGCTGGCGAGTTGCCGTAGTTCCGGCGAATTGGGCAGCGAGCCGGAGCAGTTAGTTGATCGCGCGCGCATCACTTTTCAAGGCATGATGGGCGACAGCCAATATCCCGGCCTCGTTAGTTTGGCAACTCGAGCTAAAGCCGTCATTATCGTCCCCAATCTTATTCGCGCCGCGTTTTTCTTTGGTGGCCGCGGTGGTAACGGCGTCATGCTCGTTCGAAGCGAAGACGGAAAATGGAGCCCCCCGGCGTTTTATACAATCGGCGGACTCAGCTGGGGATTGCAGTTTGGAGGCCAGTCTTCCGAGCTTGTCATCGTCGTCATGACTGATAAGGGTGTGAATGCGATCATGAGCCGTCAGGTCACTTTGGGCGGAGACGCGGGACTTGCCATCGGCGAACTGGGGCAGGGCGTCAATGCGGCGACAGGCATCGGTTTGAAATCCGACATGTATGCTTTTGCGCGTTCTCAGGGTCTGTTTGTCGGCGTTTCGTTGGAAGGGTCTGTCATTACGCCAAAAGAAACATGGGATCAGCAGGTCTATGGACAAGACGCGACGCCAAAAAGCATTTTGGTTGATCGCACCTCAACATCAAGCTCGAACGTGATCAATTCACTGATTGCGGCGATGCCTTAAGGCATGTTCCCAATTAAGAGATCTTGGGCTGCAAATTGAAAACATGCCTTGGTTGCGCGTGGGTTTCGCTTCAATTATTTTTTGCTACAAATTTTTCAGTGCCGTTTTAACGGACGAAATGACGCTTTGCCAATCCTCGGGTTTGGGCTGGCGGAACAGCCGCGCTGTCGGGTACCACGGGCTGTCGTCGCGATTAATGAGCCAGCGCCAATCGGGCGCGAACGGCAACATAATCCAGACCTTTTTCCCCAAGCCGCCTGCCAGATGCGCGGTTGCCGTGTCACAGGTGATAACCAAATCCATCTGCCCGATCAGCCGTGCGGAGGTGGCAAAATCCGTCAAAAGAGGCGCGAGATTTTTGATTTCGAAATGCGGCAGCAATTCGGCGTCACCTGGTTTGAAATCGCGGTTGAAAGAGTAGAAGGTGACATCGGGTGCGGAAAAAAGATCGGCGAAAAGCGCCAACGGTATTGATCTTTTTTTATCGCTCAGATGCAGCGGACTGCCCCCCCAGACGACGCCGATTTTATATCCCTTTTCAGACAGCACTGTCGCATCGTTGGGGGAAAGAACGGGCAAATAGGGAACATTGCGAGGCAGTTTTTCAAGCGTTGCGCCAAGGCGATGTGGCAGATCGAACGACGAGCAGAAATAATCGCATGTCGGAATTTTGTCTTCGTGCGCAATGATAAGATCGGCGCCGTTCCATCCGACAAATAAAGGTTTCAATACTTTATGAACCGAAAAGACTATCCGCGCGCCTTGCGCTTTTAAGACGGACAGAAAGCGCGCTAGCATCATCGTATCGCCAAAGCCTTGCTCGTCGCAGACCAAAAGGCTCTTGCCCTTTAAATCTTCGCCCTTCCATAAAGGAAACGGCATCGTTTTTCGCTTAAGCTCCGGGATAGAAAATCCTCTCGAACGATAACGTGCAAATCCTTGTTTGTACTTTCCACGCAAAAGCTCGATCAACGCCAAGTGCCAATGGCGATCGCCATAGTTGCTTTCATCAACGTCGCGAGTCTCTTCGTCGGGTATGGTTTGTCCTGCAACCTCAACCGTTTTACGGAACGTTTCTTCGGCTTCCTCAAGCCGGTTAAGCGCCTGATACGTCTGTGCCAGATTATCCCAAATGTCGGTGCGGGATGGATTGAGAGCCAGGGCGCGTTTATAGGTCTCAACGGCCTCTTCATCGCGATTCAGGCGATTAAGCGCGACGCCATAGCCAAACCACGCAAAATGATTGTCAGGCATCAGATCGACGGCGTGTTTTCCGGCGACAAGCGCGGTCGCATAATCCTTAAGTTTTTCCGCGACGTTGCACAGGCTCAACCAGCCATCGCCATAGGAAGGATTGATCGCGACGGCGCGTTCGGCCAAGGTGCGCGCCTCGTCGTATTGTTTCTCGTGCACGAGCGACAGGGAAAGATTATTAAGAGCGCTCAGGAACTTCGGATCAAGCCGTAAAGCCTCGCGATACTGGGTGATGGCGTTGGCCCACTCTTCGTTGGCACGCAAGGCATTCGCAAAATTGAAATGTATTTGAGGTGCATTTGGTTGCAGAAAAATGGCGCGCGAAAAGGCTTCGATTGCTTCAGGCAATTTCTGCGCGGCCATAAGCACAGTGCCTCGGTGAAAATGCAACAAGCCGGAAGAAGGATCAAAAGAAACGGCCTTATCTTCCCATTCGATCGCGGATACAAAGTCCCCTCGTGCGCCGACAACTACGCCCAAAAGAGCGCAAGCATCGGCATTATTTGGCTCAACATCCAGAACGGCACGGTACAGGCGTTCGGCTTCGCTCATATTTCCCGTCTGATGAGCCGCCATGGCTTCGGCGAGTCTTACATGACTTTTTGCGTCAGTATTCAATTTCAAAACTTCCGTTTCTTAAGTTTGTAAACATACGAAATCACCTCGGCAACGGCGCGATAATGCTGGGTCGGGATTTGTTGGTCAATCTCAACCGAACTGTATAATGCGCGTGCCAAGGGTGGGTTGCTGACAAGAGGAACTCTGTTTTCTTCGGCAATTTCACGAATACGCAGGGCGATCATATTCATGCCCTTTGCTACGACAACGGGGGCAACCATTTTTCCGGGGTCATATTGTAGGGCGACGGCATAGTGGGATGGATTGGTGATGACGACGTCAGCCTTTGGCACTCTAGCCATCATGCGTTTGCGGGATTTCTCGACGCGAATCTGACGCAGGCGAGCCTTGATCATAGGATCGCCTTCCTGTTGCTTGTATTCGTCTTTGACCTCTGTTTTGGTCATGCGCAGGCCGCGCATGTACTGGTAGCGTATGTAGAACAGGTCGGCCACGGCGATGACGCAAAAAACCAAAAGAAGCATCTCGATCAAATAGACGGTTTTGTCATGGAGAAACTCCATAAATTGTTTAATCGGAAGCCCCGTAAATTCAGGCGAAGCGACGGCAATAGGAGCAAGAATGACGAAAACAAGGCCGCCCAAAACGACCATCTTGCAAAGACTTTTTACTAATTCGGCTACCGAAGAAAGCGAAAACAAGCGTTTAAATCCGCGGACGGGAGAGAGCTTCTCAAAATCCGGAATAAGCAAGTCAAGCGACATGAAAAAACCGGTCTGGACCATAAAACCCGCAATAATGAAACCCATCAAAAGCATAAAAGCAACGCCCGTAATCAGAGCGATTTGAACCAAGACATGAGAAAAGAGAATCTGCACGCTATTTTCGTTGATCACGATATCGTGAGGGGATTCGAGAAACCTGCGTAAATAAAGAGAGAGATCTTCCATCATGGGCGGTATGGCAAATCCCATGACGACCAAAGCACCTAATAAGGATACCCATGTCGCGACTTCTTTGCTGATGGGCAATTGGCCGTGTTCGCGCGCCTCCTCAAGCCGTTTGCCGGAGGGTTCTTCGGTTTTTTGATCTTGATCTTCATCGGCCATTTTTATCCCTGAAAGAAAGAGCCGACGGATTGATTAAAGAAGTGCAGCCAAATCGTCAAAATTCCGGCAACAGTCAAAAGAAGCATCATGATACCGCCCCATATTTCCACCGGAAGAATAATCAGGAAAAGCTGAATGGATGGGAGCATTTTTTGAAGAATGCCGAGCGCTGAAAAAAGCAGAAGGCCCATAATCAGAAACGGCGCAGCAAGCTCAATACCGACCATAAAAGCTTTGTTGGCAACATGAATAATCGTTTGGGCCATATCGCCAAGGGGTAAAAGTCCTCCGGGCGGAAAGGCGTCATAAAGGGAAATCGTTGCGCGGATAAGAAAATGATCCGTGCCGGTAATAAAAATGAGAACCAAACCGGCGACGCTTAGAAAAGCGCTCGATAAAGGACTTTGCGTCGCCAATGCGGGGTTCATCACCGTTGCACTCGACAGGCCGGATTGGATGCCGACAATCATGCCAGCGGCTTCAAGGGTGCTTATCATCATACGCAGCAAAGTGCCGAAAAAAAGCCCGATAATGATTTCGTATGAAACTAATCTTGCTAGCTCGGCGGACGAAGAGGGGAGCGCCGGAAAGCGCGAAAGCATTGGTTCAAGCAAAAGAAGACAAATGAGACACGTAAAAATCATGCGTGTTCGCGGAGGCACATAATTTTCGCCAATTCCCGGAAAAAGCATCATGACCGCCCCGATGCGCGATAAAAGCATGAGAAAGGCGAAAACGTGCCCTGCGAAGAATGCGTCTATGTTATATGTATGCATTGTCAATCGCTCTGACCGATCTGCACGATGCGATCGGTCAAAGAATGGGTAAATCCGCCTAAAGTTGACAGCATAAATGGTAACAACCAGATGGTTATTCCGAAAACGACGACCATTTTGGGAATGAAGGTCAGCGCGTATTCCTGTATCTGCGTGACGGTCTGAATCATTGATACGATAATGCCGACAATGAGTCCGGCCAACATGACGGGGCCGACTAGCTTCAACATGACGATGATGGCTTCGCGGCAGATTTCAAGGGCTTCGGCTTCATTCATGGCGGCAGGAATAGGAAGGGTTAACAGATAATCCAACATTCCCCATCCACGCTTCTGGGTCAAGCCGGAATGATGATTTATGACACAACAGCTTGATTTTCGCGCTGATTTACCCCTTGCATTCGCGCTGACTCTTTGTATTATCGCCGCCTGCTTGCGGAGATAGCTTATATCTCCGCTTTGGATGCGGGTGTAGCTCAGCGGTAGAGCACAACCTTGCCAAGGTTGGGGTCGCGAGTTCGATCCTCGTCGCCCGCTCCATTTTTCAAACGCTTTGCGCTTGAAAAATGCCCTGCGAAGCCCAAAGGGCGAAGCGGGGCGGGTTCTTATTTTGAAGAGACTAAATTCATCTTCCTCCGGAAGCATCTGCGCTTTGAGAAAATCCATTGTTTTGTTCCGTCGTATGTTCCATCGTTGACACATGCTTTTTTTCGTGTAAGAGGTCTCGAACTCAGGGAAAAACCCTTTTTTATTCTAGATTTTGGGAGAGGACAACGTGTCGAAATCAGAGTGGGGACAAAAACGCATATGCCCGGGTTGCGGGAAGCCTTATTACGACATGAAAAAGAATCCGCCGACATGTCCGGCGTGTAAAACGCCTTTTGATCCGGAAAATCTTATCCGCGCCCGCCGCGGTCGCAGTGCTGAGAAAAAGACTGCCGCCAAAGATGCGGTGGAGGAAGTCATCGATGATCTTCCCGTCACGGCCGAAGCGGAAGAGGCTGTCATTGAAGATGCCGAAGAACTTGCCGACGAAGCTGTCGAAGAAGTAGTCGAGGTTGAAGAAGAGGAGGCCTAAGCTCCTTTGTTTCGCCGACGAAAGGGGGAGGGGGCATAAGTGAAAATCGTTTTTTTCTGTCCCCCCGTTTCCATTATCAACGGTGGCATCAAGCATATATTCCGTATGGCCGAGACGCTCATTGCCCAAGGGCATGACGCTGCTGTATTTGAACAAAATGGCCAAAGGCCGTCGTGGTTTGCCTCAACGGCGCCTGTTGTCGGGCAGGGCATATTCTTGCCTCAATCCAATCATCTCTATGTTCTTCCGGAGGATCAGCCGCATATCCTATCCGATTTTGCGCGCCTTCCTCAGCGCAAGGTCATCTACAGCCAGAATCATTTTTATGGCGCGCTCGGCCTGGGCGAGGCCAAAAGTATCGCCGATTACGGCGTGACGGATGTTATTTGCAGCAGCCGCACGATCTACGAGCATTGCTGCCAGCGTTTCCCGACGGTGCGGGCTTATATTGTTCCATGTATGGTTGATCCTGCGCAATTTCGATCCTCGCCCAATAAACGCAAAGCCATTGTCTTCATGCCGCGCAAAAGGCCGATTGAAGCCGCATATATTCGCGACATGTTCCGTTTTTCTTATCCGCAATACTGCGATTGGGAATGGACTGAGATATCGGATGTTTCCGAAGCCGAAGCGGCGCGCAAGATGGGCGAAGGAAAAGTCTTTTTATCTTTAAGTCGTCTGGAAGGATTCGGTTTAACGCCGCTAGAGGCAATGGCGGCCAAATGTGTCGTTGCGGGATTTACAGGGATCGGCGGTCGCGAATATGCAACGCCGGAAAACGGATTCTGGGTTAATGAAGACGATTTTCCAGCTTGTATCGAAGCGTTAGCACAAGCCGTAAAATTGAGCGAGACAGAGGATTCTAACATCGAAGCGTATCACTCGGCTTGCCAAAAAACGTTATCGGCTTACACGCCAAAAACGTTCAAAAGCGGCATCAAAAAGGCTTGGGATGCTATCTTAAGCTCTTAACTTTTATTAATTCTGCCGTTGTGGTTTCCAAAGCGTCGCGCAGTCGTTGCATCATTTCTTCGCGCGGAAGCCCTGGGGGAATCGGCGGAAGAATTTTGACGGTAATAAAGCCAGGTTTTTTGAAAAAAGTGTTTTTAGCCCACAACAAGCCGGAATTAAGAGCCACAGGCACGAGGGGAACGTTCAAGTCCTTATACAATCCCGCGACGCCGCTTTTGTAAGGGCGAGTATCTCCGACTGCAACGCGGGTGCCTTCGGGAAAAATGACGATAGGGCGGCCTTGCGCTGCAGCTTTTCTTGCGGCGGGAAGCATTTTAAGTATTGCCTTGGCTCCTGCGGCGCGGTCTATGGGAATTGAACCGGATCGCTTCATGTACCAGCCAATCAAAGGAATTTTTAATAAGTCGCTTTTCAAAACAACGGCGGGGTCGTCAAAAATAAGGTGCATTTTGAACGTTTCCCATTCCGACTGATGCTTGCTTGCAATAATGCATGCACCCTTGGGAATATTTTCCCGTCCAATCACCTGATAGGAGATGCCGCCCGCGTGGTTTTCAACCCAAGCGACGACGCTGAGCCAAAGATGCACGGCCTTCACGAGTTTTTTTCGCGGAAGAAGAAGAGATCCGCATAAAAGCACGCTCATGACGAGATTGGCTGCGTAAAAAGTCAGGTTAAACCATAAAGCGTGAAGAAATTTCATGATGGGTCGGTTGTATTTGAGGGGAGGGGAGTTTCATTCTTCCGTTCGCGGGCTTTCTGGCTGTCCATCCATAAAGCAAACTGCGCGGCCAAAAACTTGCAATACTCCCGCGCCAGTAAAAGGACGGTTCCCGGATGTTTATCCCATTCATAGAGCTTAACATTGTCCGGGGTAACGGGAAAGGGAATGATGACGATGTCTGGCATGGCATCGTGAAATAAAAGAAGGCTGCGCGGCATGTGATAATTGGCCGTAACCAAGCGCAAGGATGAATATCCTTCGGCTTTCATCCAATCCCGGGTTTCTTTAGCATTCCCGATGGTGCTGCTTGCCCGATGCCCAAGGACGATGCAACAGTTGCGTAAATCTTCCGGAACGGACAGAGATCTAAAAACGCCTTCCAGGGAAAGCTTTTTATGTACGCCGGAAATCAGCAGTTTTTTGCCATGTCCCGATTTCAATAGCTCAACGCCCGTTGCCACGCGTTCGCTACCGCCTGTCAGTACGACGATAGCTTCCGCAGGCTCGATGGCGGCCGGAAAGTCAGGTTCGCGCATGGCTGTGACGTTGCTGACGAAGCCCAGAAAGCCGTATATCCACAGCCCAATTAAAACAATGCCCGTCAACGGCGAAAGAAGCGAAAGCTTATTCATGGAAAGGTCTCTATAAGGCGCATGACAGAAATTCGTGCCGTAACCATAGCGATGACCGTTGCGCAAAGAGGAACAAGGAGAGAAACAATACCGACGCTTGCCCAATGCTGCCATCCCAGCGACGATAGGTTCGCAAGATTATGTGTCATGAAAAACAGCGCGCTTGTAACAAAAAGCGCTATCAAAAAACCCGTAACGGCGGCGCGAAAGGCAATGTGCGAAGCCTGAGCCTGAAAATGAAGGGCAATGTCTATGTTTTCGGTTCCCATAAGATGAAGGAGCGAAATAGTCTCGCGTTCGGCCGCGATAACGGCGCGGCAGATTAAACTTACGGCAATAACAAGGGTCAAAGCGGTCAGAGCGATTGTCAGCCCTCCAAGTAGGGTCAGTCCGCGCACTAGCCTCCACACGTCTTTTGTCCAAGTGCCGTGGTCATTGACGCGCACATCGCTGACAAGGGGCTTCAGAACGGATTTAATTTTTGCCGAGCTTAGGTCGGCGCCCGATTTGCGTTCGACATCAATCAATGTCGGCAGGGGCATGGAACTTAAAAGCTCCGGTTTATCGAACCACGGACTCAAAAGACGCTCCACTTCGTCATTAGACAAAGGAGTCGCCGACGAGACTTCCGGAATAGCGCGCAAAAGGGAGGTCGCTTGCTTAATACGTTCGGCTTGCGTCATTGAAGCCTCATCGCCGGTAGCCGGGATTTCGACCGTCAGGAGAGTTTCCGCCGTTCGTCCCCATAAATAACTTGCGGTGAGCAATACGGCTTCGGCGGCCGTTGCAAAAGTCGCAATAAACACCATGATCCCGACGATAGCGGCAAAAGACCGGCCCAAGTGCTGGTATCTGAAGGCGGGCGTGAATAAATGACGGGGAAGGGACATGAATTTTCAGATGTTAAGAGCGTTCGAAAGATGCCGGATATTACTCTTTGCTAGACTTTCAACCTTCCTTGCACGAGACGGAGAGCGGGTTTGTGAAATTTGTAAACCAAGTGGCTCTGATGGGTTGCGAGAATAACTGCGGTGCCGAGTTTATTCAACTCATCAAAAAGGTGAAACAATTTTAAGGCGGTGCTTTCATCGACATTACCGGTCGGTTCGTCGGCTAACAGCAATTTTGGTTTTGTGACGACGGCGCGGGCAATGGCAACGCGTTGTTGCTCTCCGCCCGAAAGTTCTTCAGGTTTTGCATCCATGCGGTCGCCGACTCCGACCCATTCAAGTAGTTCTCTGGTATGGCGCTGAATATAATCTTCGCCGACGTCCGTCAGGCGCAAAGGCAGGGCGGCATTTTCCAAAGCCGTCAGGTGGGGGATCAGGCGAAAATCCTGAAAAACGATGCCGATTTTACGGCGAAGCTCAGCCTGTTTTTTATGGTTATTAGGGAGCAAAGGCTTCCCGAAAAGGTGGATTTGCCCCTTTGTCGGCTTATCCGCCTGATAGATCAGCCGCAAAAGGGAGGATTTCCCGGCGCCGGAAGTGCCGGTCAGAAAATAGAAACCGCCTTCGACAAGGGAAAAAGTAATATTGTCCAAAACGTTGTGATTTGGCGCGTAGGATAGACTGACGTTTTCGAACGATAAAAGCATGGGCCTCAAAAGATTCGGGATGGACGCACACGGTTAGCATAAATCAGGGTAATTCCAAAACGACCCATTTTGGCTCGATTTTTAAAATTGGCCGTTTTTGTAATAAAATGATAGCCTTCCGGGAACGCTAATAGCATTTTTAATGCAATGATTCTTGAATGTCCTTCATGCGGCACCCGTTATTTGGTGCAAATTGGTCTTTTCGCCCAAGGCGGAAGGAAGGTGCGGTGCGCTCAATGCAAAAATGAATGGCATGTGAAGCTGCCGTCCTCCGTTGATGTCGTTGTTTCGTCACCTGATTTTGTCTCTGTGCCTCCTCCCGAGGTCGTTCAGGAACAGGTGCCGGACCAGTCGTCCCCGGTTTTGTCTTCCCGTCCTCCTCCGCTCAACAGGCCGACGCCAAATTTACCCGTTGTGATCGAAAAGAAAACCTTTACGAAAGGAATGAAAGTTTTTTTAACGCTTGTCTTTTTTGTAGCGCTACTTGTGTTTGGATCAATAGGCGGACGCCAATTGATTGTCAAAACGTTGCCCGGCTTAAGAGGCTCGTACAGCGCAGTAGGGCTTTCAGTTCTTCCCGAATGGGACGGGCTTATTTTCGACGAGGTGAAGTCGGAATTGAAATACGACAGCGGTACCATGAGGCTTTTTGTTGACGGAACCATTCGTAATGCGTCGGACGACACAAAAAGGCTCCCCGATATTAAGGCGCGGGCTTTAGGAGCCGATGGCAGCGTCATTCAAAGTTGGCTCATTGATGCACCGGCCGAAGTTATCGAGCCGTGGGGCATGATATCGTTTCATTCGGACGTCGCCACGCCCATGGAGCGCACAATCGAGGACGTCTATCTTGAATTTACGTCCCGGAGAGAGAAAAAGAATGCAAACGAATAGTCCGCCATTATCCAAAAACGCCGCCAACGTTCTGGTCGCCGAAGATAATCCGGCTGTTCGTGAATTTATCGTTCGGTCTCTTTCGTCGGCAGGATATGTCGTTACAGCGGCTATAGACGGACAGCAGGCACTTGACATATTGGCACGGGAGAAATTTGACGTTCTTGTTAGCGATATTGTTATGCCTAACGTTGACGGAATCGCTCTTGCCATGAAGGCCGTTAGGATGGTTCCGGATTTAAGGGTTGTCATGATTTCCGGATACGCCCAAGAGCGTCTCCGTGCTCATAATTTGGACGTATTAGTGCATAAAATCATCGCAAAACCGTTTTCTCTTGAAGAAATTTGCGAAGCGGTTAAGAACGCTCTGTCTTATTCGCCAAAGACAGCCTGAACAAGGATTAGGAATATGAAACAACGCGTCCGCAAAGCTGTATTTCCCGTCGCCGGTCTAGGCACGCGCTTTTTACCTGCGACAAAAGCCATGCCCAAGGAAATGCTGACGCTGGTTGACCGCCCCCTCATTCAGCATGCGGTTGATGAGGCGCGCGCGGCAGGAATTGAGCAATTTATATTTGTCACAAGCCGCGGCAAGGGCGCACTTGAAGATCATTTTGACAATAACAACGATTTGAAAAGAACGTTGGAAAGTCGCAATAAGAAAAAAGAACTCGACCTGCTTAAAACGACCGATATCGACTCCGGGCAGCTATTTTTCACGCGCCAGCGCGATTCGTTGGGTTTGGGACATGCCGTGTGGTGTGCGCGGCACTTGGTTGGCGACGAACCTTTCGCCATTGTGCTTGCCGACGACGTTGTCTTGTCGGAAAAGCCGTGCCTGAAGCAAATGATTGAAGCGTATGACGAGGTTGGAGGCAATCTGGTTGCTGTCGTTGACGTACCTCGCGATCAAACGAATCGTTACGGCATTTTAGACGTTGCCTCGGATAACGGTCATCTTGCCAGAATTAAAGGATTGGTCGAAAAACCCGATCCTTCAAAAGCTCCCTCGACATTGTCTATCATTGGCCGTTATATCCTGCAGCCGGAGATATTTTCCGAACTCGAGGCCAAAAAAATCGGCGCCGGGGGGGAAATACAATTAACCGACAGCATGGCGCGTTTGATCGGTAAGCAGCCATTCCATGGCTTGCGTTACGAGGGCAAACGCTATGATTGTGGCGATAAAGTCGGTTTTATCGCAGCGAACGTTGCCTTCGCTCTTGAACACGATGAAATGGGCGATGCCGTTCGGAGAGCCTTAAAAGAAATAATGGGAATATAAAACATGAAAATAGTTGTACTTGGAGCCGGCTATGTCGGCCTTGTTTCAGCCGCTTGCTTTGCAGAGTTTGGCGTGCGCGTTACTTGCGTAGATCAAAGCGATGATAAAATCGCCGCTTTGTTGCGAGGGGAAATCCCGATTTTCGAACCGGGCCTTGACGACCTCGTCATGCGCAATGTCAAAAACGGCAATTTGACCTTTTCGACATCCATGGTTCCGGCGATTAAGTCGGCGGATGCCGTCTTTATCGCTGTTGGCACGCCGACCCGCCATGGAGACGGGTATGCGGACTTGTCCTTCGTTTATGCGGCGGCAAAAGAAATTGCGCAGAACCTTTCGCGCTATACCGTGATTGTCACAAAATCCACGGTTCCTGTCGGCACGGGACGGGAAATTGAAAAGCTTGTGCGCGAAACAAACCCTAAAGCGGATTTTGACGTTTGTTCGAATCCTGAATTTTTGCGTGAAGGATCTGCAATCGGCGATTTTATGCGCCCTGATCGCGTTATCATCGGCTGCGAAAGCGAACGAGCTGCTGAGGTGATGAAGGGGCTTTACAGGCCTTTGTATTTGATCGAGACGCCTATTGTCATTTCCGGACTGGAAACGGCAGAGCTGACAAAGTACGCCTCAAACGCTTTTCTCGCGACAAAGATCACGTTTATCAATGAAATCGCCGATTTATGCGAAAAGGTCGGTGCCGATGTGCAAACGGTTGCCAAAGGCATGGGGCTTGATGGCCGCATCGGGCGCAAGTTTTTGCATGCGGGACCCGGTTATGGAGGTTCGTGCTTCCCCAAAGACACTTTGGCTCTGACGAAAACGGCGCAGGATAAAGGCGCTCCGATGCGTCTTGTCGAAACGACTATTGATATTAACAATAAACGCAAGAAGGACATGGCCAAGCGCATTATTGCGGCGTGCGGCGGCGTGATCAAAGGCAAGACGATTGCCATTCTTGGCGTGACGTTTAAGCCAAACACAGACGATATGCGCGACAGTGTCAGCCTCGACGTTATACCGGCGCTGCAGGAAGCAGGGGCTGCCGTGTGTGCTTACGACCCCGAAGGGGTCAAAGAGGCATCGAAACTTTTGAAAAACGTTTTGTGGTGCAAAAACCCTTACGAAACGATGCAGGGAGCCGATGCTGTGGCGATTTTGACCGAATGGAATGAATTTCGTGCGCTCGATCTTGAAATGATGAAAGCGCTTTTGAAGGCGCCTGTCATGATTGATCTGCGGAATATCTATAAGCCCGAGGAAATTCGTGCGGCAGGATTTACCTACGTCTCAATTGGTCGCCGCTAGAGCGAATGATTAGAAATGCTTGAGACTGGCGCGCCAGTAGTCCCATGCCGTGATAAGCGTAAAGCCGCCTGCTATCCAAAGGCCCAAATCGCCGATGGCTGTGGAGGGAATGAACGATGGCGCATAACGGTCGCCGATCATCAGAAATCCCAGGGCAATAAGTTGAATGGTCGTTTTCCACTTGGCGAGACGGCTGACGGGCACGCTAACCTGAATCCCAGCCAAAAATTCCCGCAAGCCGGAAACCGCAACTTCGCGCATTAAAATGACGATGGCGGGCAAAATTGCGAGTCCGCTAATCTGTTGTGTGGAAACCAAGACAAGAATAACGGCAGAAACGAGCAACTTATCAGCGATAGGATCGAGAAATTGGCCAATTCTCGTGACTTGATTGTCGCGTCTCGCCAGATAGCCATCGAGCCAATCCGTTACTCCGGCAAACGTGAATAAACCAAGCGCAACCCATGCTGCCCATCCGTGCGGAACGAATAAAAGCAGGATGATGATCGGAATAACGACGATTCGCGATACAGTCAGTTTATTGGCAAGTGATTTGAACATATGATTTCGCTTGTTGTGATCGACTCGTAGCACGGAAGAGCGACGTCAACAATTGTGTCGAGGTTTTCGTATTTATTTCTTTTGCGTAAGAGACTGCGATGCAACAATGGTTACATTATGCAAGTTCTGGGCCTATAATTTTGGTGCGAATTCGACTTGACTCCGGCTCTTTGAGGTTGCAGCAAGGCTGAATCTTGTTCACAACTAGCTTTGCTGCACTGTTTTTCTTAACCATAGATGCGTCATAAAACGTATATTTCATTATTTTAAACAAAAATATTTGTTTAGTAACAATGGGTTATTGTATTCTGCCTTTTTTTTGAGCATAAAGAAAGAAAGTGCCTATTTATTAGCAATGGGGCAGTGCACAAGAGAATTATAGACAGACTTATCCACAATTTTTGGGGATAACAAATCGAGGGAAAAAGAGCACGAATGATGAGGGCTTCGACGGGATTTGAATTTGGGGCAGAGGTGTTACGCGCGCATGTAAAAACGCTGCCTTTTGCGCCCGGCGTCTATCGCATGCTTGGTGCAGACGGTGCCCCCCTTTATGTCGGCAAGGCCAAGAATCTGAAAAAACGCGTCGCATCTTACACGCAGAGCGCGAGACTCCCCGTTCGTCTTCAACGCATGGTGTCTCGTGTCAAGAATGTTGAAGTAACCGTTACGCGAACCGAAGCCGAGGCTCTGTTGCTCGAAGCGAGTTACATTCAACGCTTCTTGCCGCCTTTCAATATTCTTTTACGCGACGATAAAAGCTATCCATATATTTTGATTACAAGGGATACCGATTTCCCTCAAATGCTGAAGCACAGGGGAGCTAAAAGTCGGAAAGGCTGGTACTTCGGCCCCTTTGCCTCAGGAGCGGCGGTGACCGAAACGCTAACGCTTCTGCAGCGCGCCTTTATGCTACGCACCTGCGGCGAGGGCGTTTTTATAAATCGTTCGCGGCCATGTCTCCAGTATCACATTAAGCGTTGCACAGCGCCTTGCGTAGGCTTCGTCGGAAAAGAAGCCTATGCCGAGCAGGTAGCCGATGCCGTCGATTTCCTAAAAGGAAGAAATCAGGAAGTTCAGAAAAAACTCGCCGCGCAAATGCAGACCGCAAGCGATAACATGGATTACGAAACCGCCGCCAAGATACGCGATCGCATCAAAAGCCTGACAAGCATTCAATCGCGCCAGAACGTCTATGTTTCGGGTCTTGGCGACGCCGATGTCATCGCGATGCATCAAGCCGGGGGCAAAACGGCGGTTCAGGCTTTCTTTTTTCGTCAGGGGCGCAATTACGGCGCGCGCCTGTTTTTTCCGGTGCATGATAAAGACCAAAAGAAAGAAGAAATTCTCGCCGCTTTTATCGCTCAATTTTATGCCGATAAACCTGCGCCTTCGTTGCTTCTGGTCGGCGAAACGCCGGAAAGAAGCTCTCTTTTGGCTGAAGCCCTTTCGAAAAACGCCGGTTATGACGTCCGCATAGTTTTGCCACGCGCAGGCATCAAGAAACGCCTTGTTGATAGCGCGCAGAAGAATGCCCAAGAGTCGCTTGCACGCAGGCTCGCTGATCAAGGAGAGCAGAAGCGTCTTTTAAAGCGTGTGGCGGAAGTTTTTGGGCTTTCCGAGCCGCCTCGGAGAATCGAGGTCTACGACAACTCCCATACGTCGGGTTCTTATGCCGTTGGCGCGATGATTGCGGCGGGAGAAGAAGGTTTTCTTAAAAAGACGTATCGCAAATTCAATATCCGCGAAGCTTCAATGGACGACGATTTTGGCATGATGCGCGAAGTGTTGACGCGCCGTTTCCAACGCTTAACAAACGAAGATGCCGACAGAACCTCAGGTTTGTGGCCGGACGTTCTTCTTATTGACGGCGGCGCCGGGCAAGTAAGCAAAGCGCAAGCCGTCTTGGATGAATTCGGCGTCGGCGATGTCTTAATTGTAGGCATTGCGAAAGGGCCGGATCGAAACGCTGGGCGCGAGCGGTTTTTTCTCTCAAACAGCAAGCCTTTCAGTCTGCCGCCGGACGATCCCGTTCTCTATTACCTGCAACGTCTTCGGGATGAGGCTCATCGCTTCGCCATCGGGGCTCATCGGACGCGGCGCGAAAAGGCCATAGGACAATCACGCCTCGACGGGATTCCGGGTATCGGCGCAAAGCGCAAGAAGGCACTTTTGCATCATTTAGGCTCTGCCAAGACGGTAGAAGAAGCGGATGTTGAGGATCTTATGAGGGTTGAGGGCATCAGCCACAGCATCGCGCAGAAGATATTCGACCATTTCAGAGCGCGCTGAATTAAGGGGCTAGACCCTAAACTATGCCGCTTGTCTTTTTTTAGCCAAAAGCGCCATTCCTTGCTCGGCCATATAGCGTTCTTCGTTCGTAGGGATAACGAGGACATGCGGGATATTCATATATTTCAGGTGACCCACGACGGCGTCGCGAACTGGCGCTGCGTTTTCTCCGATGCCGCCCGTAAAGACGAGCGCATCAATGCCATCCATCGAGGTGGCCATTGAGGCGATGTGTTTGGCGATATAGGTCGAGAAATAATCGAGCGCGTATTTGGCGAGGGGATCGTCGCTTTCCAGAAGTGTTTTGACATCGTTGCTGAGGCCTCCGGACATGCCTTTAAGGCCGGATTTCTTGTAAAGCACGTCTTCGACTTCATCAACGGACATACAAAGTTCGCGAAGCATGAATATGAGCACGCCTGGATCGATGGAACCGCACCGCGTACCCATAGGCAGGCCATCCAGAACTGACATGCCCATCGTAGAATCAACGCCGTGACCATTATTGATCGCGCAAAGGCTCGATCCGTTGCCCAAGTGAGCGACGACAACGCGGCCTTTCGCCAGATCGGGATAATCTTTCTTCATCGTTTGGGCTATCCATGCATAGGACAGGCCATGAAAACCGTAGCGGCGGATACCTTTATCGTTCAAAGATTGTGGTAGCGCATAATATGTGAATTTTGGTTCGTGATGAGAATGGAACGCCGTATCGAAACAAGCAATTTGCGGAATAAAGGGCATGTTGCGCGTAATGACCCCGACGGCGGCGAGATGGTGCGGCTGATGCAAAAGAGCCAGAGGAATAAGTTTCTTGAGCTTATGGAAGACGTGGGATGTAATGTACATGGGCTCAAAAAAGTCCAATCCCCCATGCACAAAGCGATGAACGACGGCGATGATTTTCCATCCGGCTTTTTGTTCGTCAACCCAATCGACGATTTGCCACACGGCGCGCTTTTGCGTCTCGTCCATATCCAGAATTATCTTGATCTTTTGATTGTTGTCATCGCGCGTAGCGACCAGAACGGGGATCGAGCCGATGCCTGTGACGCTTCCCGTTGCCAGACGAGGCAATCCCTCGCTGCAGGCAAAAAGCTGGAATTTCACGCTCGAAGAACCGGCGTTCAGGATCAGGAGGGTTTCAATCATCTAATGCGACCTTCTCTACGGGCTTGAGCGACAAGAACAGCCAAGGCGCAAGAAAGTAGACGCGTTCTTAGATTATCGGCGCGGCTGGTTAATATGATCGGAACGCGTGCTCCCATAAGGATGCCCGCTGCGTCGGCCTTATTGATAAAGGTCATTTGCTTGGCTAGCATATTGCCAGCTTCGATATCCGGAGCCAGAACAATATCGGGGTCACCCGCAACGGCCGAAACAATGCCTTTTTCCTGGGCGGCTTCCTTGCTGATCGCGTTATCGAAGGCCAAGGGGCCGTCAATGACGCAGTCCAGAATTTGCTTACGCTCGGCCATCTTGCATAAGGCTGCGGCATCAAGGGTTGCCTGCATCTTAGGATTGATAACCTCGACCGCGGCTAGAACCGCGATTTTTGGTAAACGGTTTTCATTCGAAAGAACGCGCCAAACATCGGCTGCATTGCGACATATATCGGCCTTGGCTCCAAGATCGGGAGCGATGTTGACCACGGCGTCCGTAACGATAAGCCATTTGTGATAACCCGCCGTATCCATAACGTAGGAATGGGACAGACGGCGACCCGTGCGTAAACCGAAGTTCGTCGAAACGACAGGATATAAGAGCTCGTCGGTATGAAGGGACCCCTTCATAATAGCCTCGACTGTGCCGTCGGAAGCCAATTCGGCGGCTCTGTCTGCCGCGGCCTGGCTGTGTTTGACGTCAACAAATTCCCATCCCGAAACGTCAATCCCGTTTTTGGATGCGACATCCTTAATGCGCCCAGATGGGCCTACGACAACAGGGGCGATCAGATTTTCGTGAACCGCATTAACGACAGACTGAAGCGCAATGGCATCAACAGGATGCACAACGGCGGTTTTGACAGGGGGCAATGCGGCGCATGCCTTCATGACCGTGTGATAGCGTTCATGGGTATGAACCTGAATTTCAGGAGGTTCGTCGACAGCGAAGGCGGGTGTTTTGTCAGTCATGGTGGGGGAACTCTGTTATATTGGAAAACTGAGGCCCGTCTTATCATGTATTCGTTAAAAGTCTCTAAAGCAAAAGAAGGGGTTACCGTCACGTGCGGGACTTTAATCGAGCAGAATCAAAGGAGATATGGAAAAGCTCGAAGCAACCACAGCGCAAAGCGATGATGGTCTCCTGCCTATCCACGAAACCACCCAGCAAAAAAAAACTAATTGACGCGGCCCTTGATCAAAGCATCGACGATTGAAGGATCGGCAAGGGTCGAAATATCGCCAAGCTGATCGGCTTCTCCTGCAACGATCTTCCGCAAGATGCGGCGCATAATTTTTCCCGACCTTGTTTTTGGCAAGGCAGGAGTCCATTGAATAAAGTCCGGCGTGCAGATAGGGCTGATCTCCTTGCGAATATGGGAGCGTAAAGCGCCATGCAGATCATCGTTTCCTATAAAGCCGTTTTTAAGAGTGACAAAAACATAAACAGCCTGTCCTTTGACGTCGCAATGACATCCGACAACGGCGGCTTCGGCAACGGCGTGATGGGACACGCAGGCGCTTTCGATCTCTTCGGTGCTTAAGCGGTGGCCGGCAACATTGATAACGTCGTCTACGCGGCCTGAAATCCAATAATACCCATCTTCGTCACGGCGACAGCCGTCGCCGGTAAAGTAAAGGCCTTTATAACTGCTGAAGTAGGTTTGGATAAAGCGCTTATGATCTCCCCAAAGCGTGCGCATCATTCCGGGCCAGCTTCCGTCAATGCAAAGGATTCCTTCGCAGGCGCCTTCAAGAACGTTGCCTTCCGTGTCAACGATAACGGGCTTAATTCCAAAGAAGGGTTTCGTGGCGGAGCCGGGTTTGAGTGGTGTTGCACCGACAAGCGGCGCAATCATGTGCCCGCCGGTTTCCGTCTGCCACCACGTATCAACGACGGGGCAGCGGTTTTCTCCAATGACTTCGTGATACCACAGCCATGCTTGCGGATTTATGGGCTCGCCGACAGTCGCCAAAAGACGCAAGGATTTACGACTGGTTTGTTTGACCCATTCATCACCTTCGCGCATCAGGGCGCGGATGGCAGTGGGGGCCGTGTAGAAAATGCTGACCTTGTGCTTGTCAACAATCTGCCAATAGCGGGAAGGATCGGGGTAATGAGGGACTCCTTCGAACATAAGAGTCGTGGCGCCGTTCGCTAAGGGGCCGTAAACGACATAAGAATGGCCTGTAACCCAGCCAATGTCCGCTGTACACCAGTAAACGTCGCCTTCGTGATAGTCGAGCACCCATTTATGGGTGAGTGAAGCATACAACAGATAACCGCCGGAAGTATGTACGACACCCTTAGGCTTGCCGGTCGAGCCTGACGTAAAAAGAATGAAGAGAGGGTCTTCGGCCTTCATGACGACGGGGGGGCATTTTGCCGACACGCCCTTGAGTTCTTCATGCAGCCAAAGATCACGGCTCCTTTGCCACGACACGTTATTGCCGGTGTGTTTGACGACGATAACTTTTTTAACGTCGGGACATCCAGTCAGCGCTTCGTCCATATTAGATTTAAGCCGTACGCTTCGTCCGTCACGCAGCCCCTCGTCTGCCGTGATGCAGAGCTTCGCGTTACATCCCAAAATGCGGTCGCGCAGGCTGTTCGGAGAAAAACCCGCAAAAACGATCGAATGAATAGCTCCAATGCGGGCGCACGCCAGCATGGCGACGGCAGCTTCGGGAATCATCGGTAAATAGATGACGACGCAGTCGCCTTTCTTGACGCCATTGTGCTTGAGGACGTTGGCGAACATGCAAACTCTTTTATGCAGTTCTTTGTAAGTGATGTTTTCGGCCTTGTCGTTAGGATTGTCCGGTTCGAAGATGATTGCCGTTTGATTGGCGCGCGCAGGCAAATGGCGGTCGACGCAGTTAGCGCAGACGTTCAGCGTTCCATCCTGAAACCACTTGATCCTTACGGTGCCGGTAAAGTTTCCGCTTCTGACCTTTTTGTACGGCTTAATCCAATCAAGAGTCTTTCCCTGCTCGCCCCAAAAGGCTTCGGGGTCGTTGATAGACTGCTCGTACAGGTCTTTGTACTTCTTTTCGTTGATCCAAGCGGACGACGAAACGGTGTCGGAAACGGGAAGCGAATCCATAATCTCTCCAAACATAATTTTTATTGACCGGGATGCTTTGACAATAACACATTCATCTAATGTTTTCTTCGAAATTCAATTTTGCAGTGCAGTATAAAAGTGCAGTGCAGCATTTTAAAAAAATTCCGGATGCGGAAAAATGTTATTTATCGTTTGAAGGGCATAAAAAGAAGCGTTCTATCAAAGCGCGCGTTGCCACTCCGCGATGACTTATTTTATTTTTTTTGTCTTCATCCATTTCGGCAAAAGTCATGCCATATCCGTTTGGGATAAAAATTGGGTCGTACCCATGGCCCCCTTTTCCTCGAGGCTCGTGGGAAAGGGTGCCGTCAATACGACCCTCAACGCATTCATATGTACCATCCGGCCAACACAGGGCGAGCACGCATATAAAATATGCCGAGCGGTCTTGAGTCGCTTCAAGTCCCTGATTAATACGCTGCATGGCGGCATGAAAGTTTCCTTTGGGTTCCGCCCATCTTGCTGAAAAAATTCCTGGCTTTCCGCCTAAAGCCGTCACGCACAAACCGCTGTCGTCGGCGAGAGCGAGAATACCGCTTTGTTCGGCGGCGGCTTTTGCCTTGAGGATCGCGTTTTCGGCAAACGTCGTGCCTGACTCGTCAGGAGAAGAAAGCCCAAGCTCTGCGGCGGAAACGATTCCCGGCACATAAGGGCGAAGCAATTCGGAAAATTCGCGAAATTTTCCGGCGTTGTGCGTGGCTATAACAAGTCGGTTTGATACGGAAGTCGTCATGATGGAGAAGTTCGGCTGTTTATTTTTCTTTTTCGAAAGGAGAAAAAGTGCCTATGAGGACTGGGGCAACGACCAATGCGTCTGAATAATTTTCCAGCCAAGCGCGGTTCGCCGATATACTTCCGAACAGTTCCAGCGAAGCTTTCGTTTGTCGTTGACCTGAGAAACAAAGTTGTAAGTCAGGATTGCGATGTCGCCGAGATCCTGAATTTGGGGGTTGATGATCTCATAATGCAAAACGCTGACCTTGCCTCGAAGGCATTCATAATAAGAGTTGAGGTTATCCCATCCATCAAGGCGTTGAGGAAGAAACGGATCGAAATAGGTGACTTCCAGCGCAGAGATTTCTAGGAAGCCTGTCGGGTCTCCCATGCACCAACGCTTCAAGGCGCTTCGTTCGAGCTCGAAAACGACGTGTTCTTCACTCATATAAGAGACCTCTTGTGTTTTACGTTTTGCCTCACGCTAGACCCTTCTTGCCCATATTCAGGAATTTCTTGCGGCGCTCGGAAACAACGGTTCTTTTATCGAGAGCCACAAGTTCCAAAAGAGAATCTTCAAGGGCATTGCCTACGGCTTCAATTGTTTTCTTATGATTACGGTGCGCTCCGCCGATGGGCTCGAGGACGATGCCGTCAATAACGCCAAGCTGGAGCAAATCCTGCGCGGTCAGGCGTAAAGCTTCTGCTGCATCTGCGGCATTGGTCGAGTTGCGCCATAGGATTGATGCGCATCCTTCCGGAGATATGACCGAATATATGGCATGTTCAAGCATAAGAACGGAATTTCCTGCGGCGAGAGCAATAGCGCCGCCGGAACCGCCTTCGCCGATAATGCAGGACACAAGAGGCACTCCCACACCAAGGCAAGTCTCGATGGATCGGGCGATGGCTTCGGCTTGGCCACGCGCTTCGGCGTCAATACCAGGAAATGCGCCCGCCGTATCAACGAGCGTGATAATCGGTAACCCGAAATGGTCGGCCAGCTTCATCAGGCGCTGGGCTTTTCGATAACCTTCCGGTTTGGCCATGCCGAAGTTATGCTTGATGCGACTTTCGGTGTCGAACCCGCGTTCCTGTCCAATGATAACACAAGATTGACCGCGAAAACGGCCAAGACCGCCCATGATGGCCAAGTCCTCTCCAAAAGCGCGATCTCCGGCCAAAGGCGTAAAATCCTCGATAAGGTCGCGGATATAATCGCCGCAGTGGGGCCGGTCGGGATGTCTGGCAACCTGAACCTTCTGGGCAGGAGTCAGCTTGCCGTAAAGGGAGTGTAACTGTTTATCAACTTTGTCCTGAAGCTTGCCAATTTCGGCGCCAATATTGACACGTCCTCCGTCGGACAAATGCCGTAACTCTTCAATCTTGGCTTCTAGCTCTGTAACGGATTTCTCGAAATCTAGGGTTTGCATCGGCTTTTTTATGTCTGTTTCAATGGGGGTCTTGCTACCACGGCGGGGGCAGGGAGGCAAATTTCTGATTTTTTGTATTAACTATATGAAACAACTAGGCTGTTTTTGATATACTGTGCCGCCATGACCGAGCGCGAAAAACTTGTTCTCCCCGAAGGAGCGGAAAAAGTACTGTTGCACAGTTGCTGCGCGCCGTGTTCTGGCGAAGTGATTGAAGCGCTCCACTCTTCGGTCATTGACTTCACAATATATTTTTATAACCCAAACATTCATCCGCGCGAAGAATATGAAAAACGCAAAAGCGAAAATGCGCGGTTTGCGCAGAAATTAGGCATACCTTTTATTGATGCGGATTACGATCCTGACAGGTGGTTTGCTTGTGTGAAGGGGCTGGAGGCGGAACCGGAGCGCGGCGCGCGATGTACGCGCTGTTTTGATATGAGATTTGAACATTCCGCGCGCTATGCGCACGAGAACGGTTTTCCTCTTCTGACGTCATGTTTTGGCATTTCGCGCTGGAAAAATATGGAGCAAGTCAACGTCAGCGGCCACCATGCTGCTGCTCAGTATTCGGACGTCAAATATTGGGACTATAATTGGCGCAAAGAAGGAGGCTCTTTGCGTATGGTCGAGATTGCTAAACGAGAAAAATTCTATCGTCAAAAATATTGTGGATGCGTCTATTCATCCCGCGGCGCAAAATAAATATTTTTTGTATCGAACAGGCGGGGGGCGAAAATTCACTATAAAAAATATTTTTTTCCTTATACATCCTTAGGTTGATAAGGTTAGCTGTCCTTAAGGTTATTGAATAAAAAGGCATTTACTAATTATAAACCATTGATTTTACTAAATACTTTTACTCTTTTGAGGTATGATGAGGCTTCAGAGCGCAGAAGTAGGAGAAAAGCATCATCGAAAGAATTTGTTAAGACGAAGTTGGTAAGGAACTAAATATCCAAGAAGATTGCTCTGAGAGCAGGAAAAACCGACATCATGAAGGGCAAGTGCTCTTTTGAACAAAACGCCGTTGATTACAACTAAAGCGGGAGGACTATTATGCCGAGCAACATCATGACCAGGTTTTCCTGCGCCCGAATTCTTGTTGTAGACGACAGTGTTTTTGATCGCCGACTTATATCGATGGCGCTGAAAAAAGCCGGATTCACCAGGATGATGACGGCGGATGACGGCGCTGATGCTGTGCAGAAGACGTATGATTTTCATCCTGACCTTGTGTTGCTCGATCTGAACATGCCCAATCTTGACGGCTTTGGTTACTGCGAAATGATCCGCAAGGACAATTCGCTTCCAAGGATGCCTATCGTCGTGCAGACGGCGCTTGAAGACCGCCAGTCGAGATTGCATGCTTTGTCTTGCGGCGCTGATGATTTTTTGACAAAACCCTTGGACATGGCGGAACTGACGTTGCGCATTTGCGTGCACGTTGAGCGCTATTTTATGTTTCGCGACATGGAAGACATGTGTGGCTATCTGAAGATGGAAATGGATATGGTCGCAGGGCTGAGGGGAGACATTGAAAAAGCCAAGGTTTCCGACTCGAACAAAACCCATCTAGATAATCATTTCGAGGTGCTGGAAGAACTGGCCTGTCTTTCGAAGATATAATCTCCGCTAAGCTAAAGCGGCACGCAGTATCCTATCTTACTTCGAAGCGTCGGCGGAAGCGCGCTTGGATACCTGCTCGCGCATGACCTTCAAAAGTCCTTCGATCTGTCCGCCGTTGTTTTGAATAACGGAGGCGTATTCCTGTTTTTGGGTAACGCTAAGGCTGACGCCTTCGACGATGACGTCAATGACACCAATCCGGTCGTTTTTCTGGCGGACGCGCCAATCTATGGCCGTCGGTTTTGATCCGTCGGGATGCGTAATCTGGCTAAGAACCGTTGTATCCATATCTGACTCTGGGCGCGTGCCGACGACCTCAAATCCTTCGCCCGTATAAAGGGTCATGCGGTCGCCGTATGTGCGAAGAACGAGCGATTTGAATAAATCCATATATTCCGTCTGCTGCTCAGGCGTGGCACTTGCCCAAGAACGGCCAATGACAAAGCGCCCGATAGTTTTCAGATCGAAATCCTCACTTAAAAGTTGGCTAAATGCGGCAGAACGCTGATCGGCGGATAATTTTTTATCGGCAACAATCTTTATGGCTCTGTCGCCAAGATCCTGAATGAATTTTCCAGTTGGAGTTTGTAGAGCCTGATCGTGGGTGCGCGCTGCTGTCGCGTTTGCGGGCGAGATAACGATGAGGAAGGAAAATGCCAGGGTTACCGCAGAGAACGCCAAAAAAATAAAACGGGGCAAGCGAGGCATAATGTACTCCTGCAAGGGCAACTTTATGAGAAGAAAGAGAATCTTTACCTTTGCTTTCTTCGGGGTGCAATAACTTAATACGGGGGGAGGTGCAGAGATACGAACCCTGTGATATTTTTGAGATAGGATAAAAAAGGCATCTTTTGCCCTTTTTTTGACATGCTTTTATAGTTTACCTTCCTTGGTGACTTTTCGTGATCAAATCTAACCTCTATGGAAAGGATTCCCAACATGCGTTCGACAAAGATTTTAGTTGTTACAACTTTCGTCGCTGCTCTGGTTGCAGGCCCTGTCTTGGCTCAAGAAGCCTCAACCACCAATCTTACGTTGAGACCGGCGACAGTCGAAGCGGAAGCCGATGCGATGACTGATGCGGCGGTTGCGCCGGAAAAGACGCTGAAGGCAAAACAAAAGCATGCAGTTAGAAAGCAGGCCAGAAAGCACAAAGCCAAAAGGACAACGACTGAATCGGAAACCTCGACTGAATCAGTAAAATAAGGCTAATTTGTTGAGAACCGCCGCTGCAGGTTTCTGCACGGCGGTTTTTATATGTGTTGAGATTGTGTTGCGATTTTAATTCTCTGATGCTATTTCCGTAGCCTTTAAGCAACCCGAACCCCATTTATTATTATGCAAGTTGATGCCAATACACTCCGCAAAGGCCATGTCGTTGATTACAACGGCAAGCTGTGGGCTGTCATAAAAAGCGAAATCATGATTCCCGGGAAAGGTAACGCCGTCATTCAGGTTGAAATGCGTGACGTTCGTTCCGGTATAAAAACGAATGTACGCTTTCGTACCCAGGAAACGATTGAACGCGTTCAACTCCAAGAACACGAAATGCAGTACCTGTTTTCTGCAGGTGATGATTACACCTTTATGGATCAGGAGAACTTTGAACAGTTGACGATCCCCAAAGACATTATCGGCGACCCGGTCGTGTTTTTAATGGAGAGCATGATCTGCAAGGTGATGACCTATGAAGGCAAGGCGTTGTCGGTTGAATTGCCTCAAACGGTTGTGTTGGATTTGATCGAAGCTGATCCTGTCGTGAAGGGGCAAACGGCGTCGTCGTCGTATAAGCCCGCGAAACTGTCCAATGGCGTTCGTATTATGGTTCCTCCCTTTATCGAAGCGGGG
>JBAZLX010000004.1:0-28787 GCA_041650075.1 Bdellovibrionales bacterium
CGTCAAAAGAAAGCCCAGTAAACGAAGCATAAACTGGTTGTGTTCGTCGTTTGCGTCCGGCTGGGGCAGGAGGCGGGCAGCCTCTTTCAGGCATTTTCCGGGGTCGCCTTCCACGAAAAACGAATGGCGAAGCAGGTAATTCGCATAAATGGTTTTTAAATCATGCTTGTCGTGAATCGTGGATTCAAAAGAATCATCCGGCGCGATGGACGTCACGAAGGGGAAAAGGGTTCCGCTTTTCAAAAGGCCGTCGCGGCAGGCGGACATGAGAAGATAGTCTATCGGCATGCGCGCTCCGCCTTTGAGCTCGTACTCGTAGATGGCCAAAACTTTTTCGATGGCGTGCGGATTGACGACGTACGAGTTGGTCGAAAAATATAGAATCTTCTGCAAGTCTATCAGCGAAAAAATAAAAGATTCGATGGCGCCTGTTTTGTCTTTTTTCACGTTTTCGTCAAAGCGGCGCTTGAATTCAATGAGGCTAAGGTTGTCCAGAGATAAAGCGAGGTCGGTGTAAACGATGTCGAATTTAATGAATTCTTCGCCTTCAAGCGCCGAATTAAGGACTTTGGGAAGGGCTCGCGACAGGACGGCGTGATCTTCTATGATGTGCAGCGGAAAAGGGCTGTTCCTGTTTTCAAGAAGCACGCGATAGTGGGAAGTGAAGCAGCCCATTTCGGATTCTTTAAGATGCGAACGAGGGAAATTCATAGTATTGCCGTCCGAGGCGGGAAAGCGCGTGTAGGCTTCCTTGAGGCCTGTGCGCGCCAGTTCCGCTTCCATTCTTTGCCGGCGGTCTTCGCTGCGATCGAGATTGATGTAGAACCCTTTATATCTCATATGAAACCTTGCCTGTGACGATCAGACGCTTGCCAAAAGGGTCGAGTACATATTTATAACTCCCGAGGCGTTCGGGGAGAGGCAGTCGTCGTTGATGATGGAATACGCGAGGTTTTTCCGCCAGAAAATCTGAACTTCTTTAACGTCTGCGCTTTTGTTCCAGGATTCTTCGTTGGGGTACTGCAGATATTCGATAATCGGCACTTTCGGCACCATAATAACCTCGCCGTCTTTCAGGCAGAAAATCCAGCGGTGATGGATATAGCCGCGCCACGGGCCTTCGGGACGCGAGAGCTCCAGATATTTCGACGGCACGGCGATAAACCCCGCCTCTGAGACGAGAGGGAGCATTTCAAGCGCCAGCATGGGGTAAGCCAGGTCTTCAAGCGTGTGCGTGCAGACGGTGTACGAAAACTTTCCGTGCGCGGCGACGTGTTGAAGAAGGGGAACCCAATCGCTGCGTTTATTGAGATTCCCTTTAAAGTGAAACGGTGCCGCTGTGCATTCGCCCAAGTCGAAGGTTGCGGTCAGAACGTCTGCCGCCCACGGGCGGGCGGCGGCGCCGATGTCAAGGACGGAAAAGTCGGGACAAGCCGCTTTTTGTTCTTTTAAGAATTCAAGAACGGGGCTTCTGTCGGGATTGCCGTAACGGTTGTTTTGCGTCGCGCGCGGGACGAGGCGTTCAAACAGAAAATCCGTTTGACTGTTTGCGTCTCCGATGGGGAGGAAGAAGCTGCCTGCGTCGGCGCAACGGAAACCCATTTCTTTCAATTTCTCAAAAACGATACGGGCGCGTTCTTCCGCCGGCGCTTTGATAAGGATATAATCCGCCTTGCGAAGAAGTTCCGCGCCGCTGTCAATAATTTCAATTTCCGCTCCACGAGCGTCAATTCTTATAAAATCAAAAGCCTTGCCCTCTTTTAACGGATCAAGACAATTCATCTCGGGGCCAAGAAATGTCTTTTCGCAATCCGGGAACTCTTTCAAAAAGGCGCTTGTGAACACGCCGACATCGGCTCCAATACCCAACAAGGAACGCGGCGCATATCCTTGAAATCGCAAAGCCTGAAATAAAGAAGTGCTCATCATAGCGTCCGATTGTTACGGAAAAAACATGAGAGGGGTGAGAGAGAAAATGCGCCTTCCGGATAAGTCTTGTGACTCTTCTAACAGCTTTAAATATTGCGCACAAACACTTTGAAATATTGATTCTTTTATAGCGACGACCCTCATCTTTAACTGAACCTTAAACAGAAAGCGTTAGTGCAAGATGCTCTCTATCGTAGGCGAATCAAGGAGGATGTTTGAGGCAAATATCCTTGGCGCTATGGTGGGATGCGGGTATCTTCTTCTCTTCAAATGACCCCCCGGAACATGAAAAAACATCGGATAAATGCGGTACTGTGGAGCGCTTTTCTATCGGCGGGGCTTTTTGCGCCGATTGCAGCGGCTCAGGCGGCGGCCGTTGTCGTTCCGGGGTCGGCAGATGCCGGTCGCGTTGATCGGCGCGAGAGCGAACCGCAGACCCAAATAATTCCTCTGCCTCAAATTGAATCAAAGCAAACGTTGCCTTCCGCCGAAGCTCCGAAGGGCAGCGAGCAAATCAAGGTGACTTTGACGGATGTGCGCATCGCGGGCATGACGGTTTTTTCGACCGAAGACATTAAGGGTCTTTATAAACCGTATCTTGGACGCGAGGTTACTCTTGATGCCGTGTGGAAGATCGCGGATCTTTTGACCAAGCATTATAGGGATAACGGCTATTTTCTTTCCCGCGTCGTTGTTCCTCAGCAAGAGATGGACGGTGGGATCATAGGATTGCGCGCTATCGAAGGGTATGTCGGCGACGTTCAATTTAAAGACGCTCTGTCCGAAAACAAAATCGTCAAGGCATGGACGGATAAGCTTCTTTCTTACAAACCTCTTACAAGCGATCAGATCGAAAACGTTCTTTTGGGGTTGAACGATCTTCCCGGCGTGAATCTGCGCGCCATCATGCAGCCGATGAAGAATACCGAAGGGACTGCGGGCGCCGTGCGGCTTGTGCTCGAACGCAAGGAAACGCCTCTTGCCACGGGAACCGTCAGCTATGACAACTATGCGTCCCGTTTTTTGGGGCCTCATGAAGTTCAGGCGCAAACGCAATTCGTTTTCTGGCCAACACACAAAACGACCGTTCATTTGCTTTCCTCCGTGCCGTTTACGAAAGTCAGGTATGGAGGCTTAAGGCACGAGATGCCTGTGTTCAGAGGCGGCACGCTGGAGCTTTTCGGCGCCAACACGACGGCATCGCCCGGCTATACGCTTAAGTCCTATGACATCAACAGCTACTCTTTGACGATCGGCGCGGCTCTTAATTACGACATTATTCGCCAACGGCAGGAAAATCTGAGAACCCGTTTTGTCCTTGAGATGAGAAACACGCATGCCGATGTTTTGGGCGATCGTCTGACAAAGGACAACATCCGGGCGGCGCGGGTCAAAGTGGGTTATCAGAACGCGGATTCCTTGGGGGGGCAAAACTCGGTTGACGCGACGTTGTCGCAAGGGCTGAATTTTCTCGGCGCGAGCAATCCCGGAGAAGCGTATTTGTCTCGCGCGGACGCTCGGCCCAATTTTACGAAATTTAATTTGGACGCTTTCCGCCTTCAGTCCGTTTCAAAAAACTGGGACATCTTTGCGGCGGCGGCGTCTCAACTTTCCACAACTTCTCTCTATTCGTCCGAGCAATTCGGTTATGGCGGTCAGGCGTTCGGTCGTTCTTACGATGACTCTGAGATCATGGGCGATTATGGCGTCGCAGCATCCGCCGAAATCCGCTATATGGGTCTAAGTGATTGGAATGGCTTGAAAATCGTTCCTTATCCGTTCTACGATGTCGGCGCGATATGGAACATCGGCGACAACGCAACGACCCAGTTTGAGACAGGAAGTTCCGCCGGTGCAGGTTTCAGACTCTCATCCGATTTCGGCTTGTCCGGAAATTTCGGCTTTGCCTTTCCTCTGACCCGCAAGGCTGATGCGCCGATGTACGGAAACGGATGCAACCCCAGATTTTTCTGGCAGGTTTCTTACTCGTTTTAACTTTAAAAAAGTGTTGCCCTTAACTCTATCGCGGCAACTTGTTCGCATCTGCAGCATAAAGAGATATTTTGTTGTGCAAAAGGAGCCCGTTTTTCAAGGATATTTTGCAACTGCGAAAAAAGAGAATCAAAAAGAAAAGGATTTTTTAAGGCAATTTTTTCATCAAGTTTTTTTCGTCTTTTAGCGGATCTTAAGCATCCCAAGGTATAATCGAAGCATGGAAATAATTATGAGAATAATGGATTCATAATTATAGGATTATAGGAATTATATATTATGTGCCGATCCAGCTCATACGCGCCTTGGGCGTCGCTGGTGGCGTTTCTTTTAACGAGCGTAGCTCCGTGCGCGCTTTTGGCAAACCCCATAGACGGAACGGTATCGGCAGGAAGCGCTGTAATCAGCAGTTCCGGCAACACGCTGACCGTTAAACAATCGTCCGACAAAGCGGTTATTGATTGGCGCAGCTTCGATATTGCATCGGGGGAAACGACGGCGTTTGTCCAGCCCTCGTCAAGTTCAATTACGCTCAATCGCGTGAACAGCGCGAGCGCCTCGGTCATCAACGGCAATCTGACCGCCAACGGCAACATCGTCATCATCAACCAGAACGGCGTGTTGTTCGGCAGCGGCAGCAAGGTGGACGTGAACGGCCTTGTCGTGACGACGGCGGATATAGACAGCGCCAAATTTATGGCGGGCAGCCTGACCTTCGACAAGCCGGGACGGGCGGATGCGACGATAGAAAACCGCGGGATGATCACAGCGAAGGACGCGGGGCTTGTGGGATTGGTGGCGCCGAACGTTTTGAACTCGGGCATCATTACGGCGAAGCTTGGTCGCATTCACTTGGCGTCGGGCGATGCGGTGACGCTGGATTTATATGGCGACGGGTTGCTTGAAGTGCAGGCGAGCGGCGCGGTGGGCGCTCAACTGGTCAAGAATACGGGAACGTTGCAAGCCGAAGGCGGAAAGATAGCGATAACGGCGGCGGCGGCGGGGGAAACGATCAACAGCCTGATAGACGTTGACGGCGATTTGGTTGCGACGGCAGTGGGTGTGAAGAACGGTAAGATCGTAATCGGCGGCGCAGGGGATGTTGCGGTTAAGGGCGCGCTGGATGTTTCGAGCGCGGAAGGAGCAGGCGGGGCGATAGATATATCGGCCAAGACGGTAGCGTTGGAAAAAACGTCGGTTATGAAAGCGAACGGCAAGACCGACGGCGGGACGATATTGGTGAACGCGACGAATAAGACGACGGTGGCCGGAGCGATTTATGCGCAAGGCGAAACTGGCAACGGCGGGTTTATCGAAACGTCGTCTGAAACGTCAGTGAATGTGGCAGATACGGCGTATGTCAACACGCTTGCCCCGTTGGGGGCTACGGGGATGTGGCTTCTCGATCCGACGGATTACACGATAGCGGCGTCCGGAGGGGATGAGACGGGCGCGAGCGTGACGGAGTCGCTTTTGACATCGAACCGGACGATCACGACGGCAGGTTCTATCTATGTCAATGATGCCGTGAGCTGGAGTTCCAACATTCTGACGCTTAACGCGACGGCGGGCGATGTGAACATCAATGCGGTCATGACGGCTTCGGGGACGGCAGGATTGGCGATGACGCCGAGCACGGGCGTTGTGAACGTTGGGCTGAGCGCGACAGGTTTCATTGGCCGCGTAGATATGGCCAGCACGACGTCTTTGACGATTAGCGGCGTTACTTACAAGATCATCACAAGCCTCGGCGCGGCGGGAAGCACAACAACGACGGATTTGCAGGGGATGAACGGCGGCCTTGCCGGAGCTTATGCGCTGGGCTGCGATATTGACGCGGCGGAGACCTCGGGCTGGAATTCCGGCGCGGGGTTTGCGCCAATCGGTGCTACCTTTACCGGCAAGTTCAATGGGCTCGGTCATACGATCACCGGGTTGACGATCAACAGACCTTCGACTTCCGGCATTGGATTGTTTAGCTCAAATGGTTCCGCATCGACTGTCCGTAATGTTGGAATAACAAATGCCAATATGACGGGTACCAGCAGCACCGGAGGACTGTTGGGTTCTAACTCCGGCACCGTTACCAACAGCTATACAACCGGGAGCGTAACAGGAACCGATTACGTCGGCGGGCTGACCGGATATAATGGCGGAACGATTACCCGTTCTTATTCTGAGGCTAATGTGACCGGAACCGGCAGCACGGGATATATCGGAGGGTTTGTCGGAAGAAACGGAAACATCCTTAGCTACAGTTACGCTTCAGGTACAATAAATGGAACAGCCTATGTCGGCGGCTTTGTCGGCTATAACGATAAAACCATTTCCTATAGTTATGCGACGGGCGACGTTACAGGGACAGGTTCTTATGTGGGCGGATTTGCGGGATATATAGGCGGTTATAATGGCGGTTATAACGGTACTGCAACTTATAGCTACGCGACCGGCACAGTGCACGGAGCTGGCTACACTGGCGGATTTGTAGGTCAAGCTTCATACGGTTACATAACCTATTCTTATGCGACGGGTAACACTTATGGAACGGGTGCTTACACCGGAGGATTTGAGGGATGGAGCGCAGGATACCCAACTAATTATAGCTATGCGACGGGAAGTGTGAGCGGAACCTCCTCTACCGGTGGATTCGTCGGGTATTCTGACGGCGGCACTCAATATAGTTACGCGACGGGGAATGTGGCGGGAACAACGATGGTCGGAGGTTTTGCGGGACAGACCGGCAACGGTACTATTAAGAACAATTATTCAACGGGCACGGTTGCCGGAACTTCGGTAGTTGGAGGTTTTGCAGGATCTATCGGTATGGCGGCCTTATATTGCTATTGGGACACGACAACTTCGGGAACGACAATAGGATATAGTTATAATTACCAGCCCAAGTTTTCGCCGATAGGGCTTACAACGCCCCAAATGAAGACGTACAGCACATTCAGCAGTGTTTGGAATATTTCGAAAGCCGGTACCTCTACCCCGTCGGGAAGTACAATTTGGGTTATCTATGATGGATACACCTATCCGTTGCTTAAGGCCTTTTTGACGGCGGTGTACGTTACGCCAACGAGTGTCACCGCTTCCTATGACGGAACAACCTATACAGGGGGGACAAGCGGCGTCACTTACTCCGTTCCATCGGCAAGCGGCTCATCGAGCATTTCCGGATCTATTTCATATGGAGGCACCTATACGGCTGCGGAGGATGCAGGGACTTACACTATTACCGCATCTGGATTGTATTCAAGCCAGCAAGGATATGACATCACCTTTGTTCCCGGTACGTTGACGATTGCTCCGGCCGACATAACAATAACAATTTCGGCAAGTGAGCAGAGTAAAACCTATGGTGCCGCGCTTAATCTTGGAACGACGGCTTATACGCTTACTACAAGCGGAGATTTATATGACGGCGACTCGATTACCGGCGTGACGCTAACGTCGGCGGGAACCGCAGTAACGGCAGCGGTGGGAGAATATGCCATCGTTGCCAGTAACGCGACAGGGACGGGCGTCAGTAACTACAACATCACATATGTTAATGGCGAACTGACCGTCAATCCTGCTCCTTTGACGATCACTGTCGGTAGCTTGAGCAAAGCTTATAACGAAACGATTGATGTCAACGCAGCAACATACAACATTACAAGCGGCACGCTTTATAACGGCGATACATTCACAGGGTTGACACTAACGTCCGATGGAGTTGCGGCGACAGCGGCGGCAGGAACATATGCCATCGTCGGGGACGACGCGACCGGAACGGGTCTTGATAATTACGCAATCTCCTATGTCAACGGAACGCTTACGGTCAACAAGGCATCGCTGACAATTACGCTTGTTGACCAATATAAAACATACGGCGAGTCCAAGGACGTCACCTACGGCGGAAACGAAACGCTTGGCTCTACCGGATACGAGATCACAAGCGGGACGCTTTATAACGACGATACGATCACGGGTGTGATCCTTTCATCCGATGGTGCTGTAACGTGGGCTCCCGTTGGTGTGTATGACATTACCGCCGTGACTCCGACCGGAACGGGCGTCGGAAACTATGATATTACATATATCAGCGGTTCCTTGTTCGTCGAAAAGGCTCCGATAACGCTGACGGCGACCAACCTGACCAAAATTGTCGGAACGGAGCTTGATCCGGCAACGCTGTCGTACACAATTACCAGCGGTCAGCTGTACAACACTGACGGCATCACAAGCCTTGCTCTGGCATCGGATGGCGCGGCGGCTACGGCTCTCGTCGGTTCGTATGCCATTACGATTAGCGGTGCCGCTGGTACGGGGCTTCAATATTACAACATCACATATGCCGATGGTCTGTTGACCGTTCTGTCCGAGGCGACGGGGGTTAGCTTATCGGATACGGTCGCCATGAATATCCAGAAACCGTCGAACACAAAGTTTGAACCGAAAATTTTCGGCACACAGCTTTCGCCCGTTGCGCTTCCGACGATTGATTTGCGCTCTTTCGATCCGAAAGGGCCGCTGAACATCGTATTCGATGCCGGATTGATGGAAGATCTTGGGATGACGGCTTTGAAAAACGCTTCTTTCCAAGAAAGAAAAGATTTGCTTCCGAAAGACAAAGTATTCGATCGGAACGCGGCCGCGTTTTAACTGAAGGAGGGCGGTTTATTTTTTCTTCCGCCGCTCGAACAGAATTCTAAGTCCTTCCAGCGTAATCATCTGGTCAACGACGTCAATCGTCGTGCTTTCGTGCTGGATGAGCGTGGCAAGGCCTCCGGTCGCGATGACTTTTGCTTTGCCGCCCAGTTCATCTTTTATGCGTTTGACCAAAGCGTCGGTTTGTCCTGCAAAACCGAAGACGGCGCCCGCCTGCATCGAATTGATAGTGTTCTTGCCGATTGCAGCCGGAGGCGTTTTATACTCGACGGGGTAAAGCCTTGCCGCATTTTGGAACAAGGCGTTCATTGAAATCGAGATGCCGGGAGCAATCGCGCCGCCCAGATAATCTCCGTTTTTGGCAATGGCGTTAAAAGTCGTCGCCGTTCCATAGTCTATGACGATCAGGGGCGTTTTGCCGCCGTATTTATAATGTGCGCCCACAGCGTCGCAGATACGGTCGGGGCCGACGTCCAAAGGATTGTTGTAACGGATGGTCATTCCCAGATTGCCGTTTGCAGAAACGCAAAAAGGCTCGACATGAAAATAGCGACGGGAGAATTCGACCAGATCCCTGTTTGCCGGAGGCACGACGCTGGAAATGGCGACGTGCTTGATGTCGCTAAGTTTCAGGCCGCAAGGCGACAGAAATCCCTGTACCAGCGCGCCGTATTCATCGGCCGTCCGCGTTCTGTCCGTGCCGAGGCGCCAATCGCCGATGAGCTTGGCATTCTTGCCTTGCCCGCGATAGAAGCCGAGCACGACATTTGTATTTCCTACATCTAAAGCCAAGAGCATTATTGCGTAATCCTACTTCGCGCGGCGGCGAGTTTGTTTTTCAAGTTTTGCCAAGCGCTTGCGCATAAACCCAAGTGCCTTAGCAATTGACCGTGCGTTATTGATTCCGTCAACAAGTTTCGCAATTTGCTTTTTATGGCCTTTTAACTCTTTAACTGCCAATGCCAAAAGAGGCAGCGCGCGCGTGACGTTATCGCAAATATTAATGGTTGCGGATTGAGCCGTTCTCGACATCGGGTTGAGGTCAATCGCGATGACTTTCTTTCCCCATGCGATAAGAGCCTCGGCTCTGTCTCCGTCCTCAAGCGGAACAATGACGACGTCGGCTTTGGCGATTCCATCTTTGTCTACACTTGCGCGCGCGGAGGTCAGATGGGGAACGCGGGCTTTCGCGTTGACTCCAAGGACGCCTTTGGCGCCGAAGGATTTCAGATGATCGGCGATCATCTTTTCTCTTTTGGCCGTTCTTCCATAGAAAACGTTGACTTCTATTTTGGCGGGAATGGCCTTGGCCAGGGCAACGAGAGCTTCAGGAGCCAGCGCCGCCGTGTTGCCGTTCACGCTGATGACAGGGTGTTTGGCTTGAAGTAACAGCGCGGCGGCGGACATAATGTCGTCTATAACGGGGGCAGGGGTCGCTTCGCCTAGAATATAATCAAAAGCTTCGCCCCGGCCATGCGCGATAGGGCCTGTTTCAGCTACAAGGCCGGTTGCGTGATGCTGTGCAATTTTTGCCCGCAAACGCAACGATGTGGCGCGCGGGTGGTCGTCGGGAATGTCGTGCAAAATGAATCACCTTAGAAATTATGCAGGAGCGTGCTTTTTAACCCATGCAACGTAAGAATCCATCCATTTTTGCATAAATTTTTTGCTGCTTTCGCCGATACTGCCGTCGCTGTTAAAGAATCCTTCTTTTGCATGAACAAAGGCTTCCGGCTGGCCGAGCGTGGGCATATCCTGATTCGCGAGGATATTGCGCAGATGTTGTTGAGCCAAGGCCGTGCCGATGGCGCCGACGGAAACGCCCGCGACACCTGCCGGTTTGCCTATCCACGAGTTTTGGCCGTAGGGGCGAGAGGCGTGGTCAATGGCGTTTTTAAGCACGCCGGGAATCGAGCGGTTGTATTCGGGCGTAAAAAACAAGACGCCTTGCGAGGCCTCGATATCGCTCTTGAACTGTTTGACGGTCGCCGCCTGATTTGCGTCGTCGTCCTGATTGTAAAGGGGAAGAATGCCGACGTTTAGAAACTTAAACGAAAAATCGGGCGGCGCCATTTTGGCAAGAGCTTCGGCAAGTTTGCGATTGAGAGAGTCTTTTCTGAGGCTTCCGACGATAACGGCGATCTGATACCTGGCCATGGCTACCCCCTTTGGTTGGCGCGGGAGAATACCGGTATTCAGTACCACCGATCGGGCAAATGTCAAAGGGCGCGCCGGACATGTATGCATGCCCGACGCGGTTTGGAAGGCGTCACATACTAGGGCGTCTTGATCTCGATCTTCTTCGCGGTGCTCTTTTCTTGCGCAAGCTTGGGCAACGTTACGGTAAGCACGCCTTTTTCGAACTTGGCCGCAATTTTGCCCGCGTCTATCGTCGCGCTTAAGGACAGGCGACGCGCAAAGCTTCCGGACGAACGTTCGATGATGTGCCACGTATCCTTTTTCTCTTCGCGTTCGACTTTCTTTTCTCCGCGAATAGTCAAAAGGCCGTCGTCGAAGGAAACGTCAATGTCCTTTTCCGTCAATCCGGGCAAATCGGCCGTGACGTGAAAAGCTTTGTCGTCTTCCTTGACGTCAATCGCGACATTCATCGCTGCCGCTTCGGTCGGGAAGCCTGCAGGGACGCCCCGCCATGCATCGTCAAGCGAGCGTTGTAAAGCCCTGCTGATCGAGAAGAACGGATCCGCGCCTTCGGGATAGCGGGTGATAAGTGAACGCAAAGACATGATAACCTCCTTAATTCCGGGTTAATAACTTTCAGGGAAGAAGTAAGAATGCAGCGCAAAAAATAAAGGGCGCAAAAAATATAAAAACGAACCCCTTGAAAAAAGGGATCGGAAAACACAAATAAACTCTTTATGCTTCAAGTATGTCGAACACCGATTCAGAAGGTTTTATAACGCTTAACGGGGAACGGATAGAATTCTCCGTATCAAGGTCTAAGCGGCGTAAAAGAACCATCGCCTTTAAATTTGTTCAAGGCGCGCGCCTGCATGTTCAGGCTCCTTTTTTGGCGACGCTCTCTTCCATAGAAAGAATCCTTATCAACCGCGCCCCGTGGATCATGCGCGAGCATGCCTTTCGTAAATCCGAAGACGGAATAAAACAATTTACCGACGGCGCGACATTTTGTTACTTGGGCTATCCTTGCGTGTTGAACGTTACTTGCGGGAAGGGGGCTTTGTCGTCGTGCCGTTTATCGCCGCGCTCTTTACGCGTGCATGTTTCGGAAGAAAAGTTGTCTTTTGAAAGTCTCCGGCAAGAGGTGCGGCTGGAAATCGTGTTGTGGATGAAAAAACGGGCGAAGGTGAAATTGAAAAAGAGGCTCGATTTTTGGGCGAAGAGGCTTGGCGTCAAATATAAGAAATTCGTCATGGCCAATCCCAGGCAAAGATGGGGGAGTTGCAGCCCCGATAATATTATCCGTCTGAACTGGCGGCTGATGATGGCGCCTTTGCCGATCCTCGACTATGTCGTGGCGCACGAACTTTGCCATATCCGCCATAAAAACCACTCGCCCCGGTTCTGGGGGTTTTTGGCCGGGGTCATGCCGGATTACAAGGCGAGGCGGAGGATCCTTCGGCACGTCGAACGAAATATCGAGACGTTGGAATAAAATTGCTCATCGTTCCGCGTTTGTAAGGAGAAAACGCATAAAGGCAAAAAACGACCGTTCGACGTAAATTTTGATCCGTTGGATGTCGTTTTTGGTCGTTTGGACATATATTTTGGTCGTTAGAGGCATTTTTATGTGTGTAAAAAAGCTTACTCTATGTAAAAACATACAAAAATACGCATCTGGTAATACAATTAGCCCATAATTCTCCAAAAAACGCTATTTTAGCCATATAACGTCTTGAGATTTTGGTCAAAAAACAGCCATTTAGGGCGTTTTTTGCTAACCCACTGAATTTTCGTGCAAAAAGATAATGGCTGTGCTAATCGTTTCGGCCTCCGGACGATTTATGGCTCAAGGGCCGGCATACCGGGGTTGGAATGTAATCCTGAAGATATTTAGAAAGCAGGAGGGCTTGATGACTGCTCATACCAAAAATGTGAAACCGGCCAAACCCAAGAAGCCGGAATCCAAACCCAGAAGCAAGTCCGCTTTGTCCCTCATGAAGTTTCCTCGCCCCAGCTTGGCCGCGCAATTATCGAGCAAAGGCGAACGTCTGAACCCAAGGTTGCAAGCCACCATTGATAAAAGCGAGATTGCCGAAGTTATCACCAAGTTTGCGCGAGGAATTGACCGACTGGACGAAAATCTTCTGCGCTCCGTCCTGTATCACGATGCGACGCTCGATTTCGGCCCCGGCGTTTTTCAGGGCACGGGCGGGGATTTTGTGCATTGGGTCTTGGGCGTTTATCAGGGCGTTCGTTCATCGCATCATTTGATCGGCAACATTCGCGTCGAACTTGAAGACGACGCGGCTTTGGTCGAATCCTATTTCAACGTCCATATCCGCATCGAAAAGCCCATCGGGCGCGAAGATGTCTTTTTAGGCGGACGTTATCTCGATCGGTTTGAGCGCAGGCCGTCCGGTTCAGCGGGCGTGTGGAAGATTATGCACCGCAAGCAAATTCTCGATTGGGCGCGGACGGAAAGCGCTTCGGATATTTTCTATCACCAGAACCCCGATGCCTTGTGGAGCACCCGCACCCGCACGGACGCTTCGTACCAAATGGCGAATTTCCCCGGCTCGCAACAGGGCGGACGTTTGCCCGCGTTCTTGGGACGGCATTATGAAAGCAAGAGCGTGAAGTTTTAGGAAAAGATTTTTTTATTCAGAAAGATATAATTTTGGGGCACTTTATGAACACAGATATTGTGTTGAGGCAGAAAGAACGCGCCTCCATTCAGGAAAATGCTTCATCGGTATTGGGGTTTTTGTCCCCGCCGACCTTCGCTGATGTTACCATAAAAATTTCACACATCCAGATGATCGGCACCAGATGGACTGACATGCTCGGTAACGACTATGCCAATGTTTGGCGTCTGGGTGAGACAAGGCCCTTGGCAAATGTGTTGGTTCGCTCTCTTAGCGAAAACTTTGATCTTATTGAAATGTTGATCGAAAACGGATGGGCCGGCATGAGCCTGTCTCTCATTGAGGCTCGTATTCTGGGCGGTGTTGTTGAGTCTCTGAGGGGAGACGGAAACAGGATTTTTGTGAATGCGTGCGAGATTGATGAATTCTCGTTGGCAAATATTGATGTGCCGTCCCGTAGCGATCGCAGCGCCGAATCCATTGCACTCTCTCAAAAACGTGACGCAGCGCCAGCGGAATTCTGGTTTGACGGGGAATTCCATAAAGAGGTGCATGTTCTGGAGTCCAGGCGTTGTGTCAGATATAAAGCCGGGGCGGCGATTAAGGCGAGTTTAATGCGCGAGGCATCGGCAATTGCCACGCAGGAATCCGTGAGGCTTTCGCGCAATGAATCGTGGCTCAAACTCAACAACGACGTCATACAAACCGGCAAAGAACTATTGGTATCTGACGGTTGCGAAAAGGGCGCGGGGTTAAGGAAAGCCTTAACGCGTCCGCAAGGCGCTTATGCGGATATGCTTAAGCAGCCTTTGTGCGAATAATACATCTGTAATCTAATTTTTTTCGGTCAGAGCTTTTTCAATCGCCGCAATGGCTGCGGGCATAGCTGCGGCGTCCGTGCCGCCTGCCTGCGCCATGTCGGGACGGCCTCCGCCCCCTTTGCCGCCAAGCTTTTCTGCCCCGATTTTCACCAGATCAACGGCGCTGATGCGCTTGGTCATATCTTCCGTAACGGCGACGACCAGCGATACTTTGCCGTCGAAGCCGGAGGCAAGGGCTATGACGCCCGATTTAATCTGAGTCTTAAAATCGTCGGCCATCGGTTTTAAATCTTTAGCGGGAACGTCCGTCAAAATGCGGCTGACAAAGGTGATGCCGTTGATTTGCTTTGGCTCTTCAGCTCCTCCGGAGGCTCCTCCGCAAAGCGCGAGTTTTTTACGCAGATCGGCTATTTCGCGTTCCATCTTCTTGCGTTCGTCGGCCATCTGGGCGACGCGCGCGGGAACGTCTGCCGGTGCGGACTTGAGAGCGTCTGCCGCCGCTTTAAGCAAGGCATTTTGTTCGTCAAACCAGGCCAGCGCCGCCGCGCCCGCCACGGCTTCGATACGGCGGACTCCGGCAGACACCGCGCTTTCGGAAATAATCTTGAACAAGCCGATGTCGCCCGTGCGGGAGGCATGCGTGCCGCCGCAGAGTTCAATGGAGAAATGCTTTTCTTCTTCTTTCCCCATAAAAAGCACGCGCACTTCATCGCCGTATTTTTCGCCGAACAGTGCCCGCGCGCCGTGTTCAACCGCTTCGTCCGGCGACATAAGGCGCGTTTCGATCTCGCTATTCTCGCGAATGCGTTTATTCACTTCGTTTTCGATATCTTCGAGCTCAAAGGATTCGATAGGAATATTTTGAGCAAAATCAAATCTTAGGCGATCATGTGCAACAAGAGACCCTTTTTGTGCAACATGGTTCCCCAGTTTTTGGCGTAAGGCTTCATGAAGTAAATGAGTTGCGGAGTGATGTGCTCGTATTCCAGAGCGATTTTCAGAATTTACCTTCAGCTCAACAGTGTCTCCAACTTTGACTTCACCACTTATGATGCGGCCGTAATGCACAATAAGGCCATTTGCTTCTTTTTGAGTGTCGGTAATATCAATAATTGAGCCATTTGTTGTTTTGATAACGCCAACGTCACCCTTCTGACCTCCGGATTCTCCGTAGAACGGCGTTTGATTGACAATCACGTCTACAGTTGCGCCTTGCTTGGCTTCCGTGACGGGGGAGCCTTTGCTGACAAGAGCCGTAATCTTTCCTTCGGCTTCCTCGGTCGAGTAGCCGAGGAATTCCGTCGCGCCCAGTTTATCCCGCAGATCGAACCATATTTTGGCCGTTTTTGTGTCGCCCGATCCTGCCCAGGAGGCGCGTGCGGTGGCCTTCTGTTTTTCCATCGAAGCGTTGAAAGCGCCGACGTCAACCGTCTGTCCCTTGCCGCGCAGAATGTCTTGCGTCAGGTCGAGCGGAAAGCCGAACGTGTCATAAAGTTTAAAAGCAACATCGCCGGGTAAGGGCGCGTTTCCTTTGATTTTTTTCGTTTCTTCGTCGAGCAGCTTCAGCCCTCTGTCGAGCATGGATTTGAAGCGGGTTTCTTCCAGTTTCAGGGTCTCGGCCATCAGGCTTTCGGCTCTCGCCAGCTCGGGATACGCCGTTCCCATCTGGGCAATGAGTTCGGGGACAAGGCGATAGATCAGAGGCTCTTTTGCGCCCAACATATGCGCATGCCGCATGGCGCGGCGCATGATGCGGCGAAGGACATACCCGCGCCCTTCGTTGCTCGGCAGAACGCCGTCGGCGATCAGAAAGCAGGCGGCGCGTAAATGGTCGGCGATGACGCGGAAGGAGCTCGATTTGGGATGGTTCGGCGAATTCGAATGTTGATTCAATAATTCTTCAAGCGCCCAGATCAAAGCGCGGAACAGGTCAATCTCATAATTGGACGTAACGCCCTGCATGATAGCGGCGATGCGTTCCAGCCCCATGCCGGTATCAACGGAAGGCTTGGGCAAATTAACGCGCTTGCCGCCGGGAAGTTCTTCGTACTGCATAAAAACGAGGTTCCAGAATTCAAGGAATCTGTCGCCGTCCTCGTCCTTGCTGCCTGGAGGGCCTCCCTGCAGTTTGTCGCCCTGATCTATAAAGATTTCGGTACAAGGCCCGCAGGGACCGACTTCGCCCATGCGCCAGAAATTGGCGTCGGTTTTGATACGAATAATCTTGGAATCCGGAAATCCGGCAATTTTCTTCCATAAGGACGCCGCCTGTTCGTCCTCGTGATAGACGGTGACAAGCAAGCGGTCTTTATTGAGGCCGAAATGCTTGGTTACAAGCGTCCATGCGAATTCAATCGCTTCGGGTTTGAAATAATCGCCGAACGAAAAGTTACCGAGCATCTCGAAAAACGTATGATGCCGCGCCGTATAGCCGACGTTTTCAAGATCGTTATGCTTGCCGCCCGCGCGCACGCATTTCTGAGCCGTCGTCGCGCGCGAATAGGGCCGCTTTTCATTGCCCGTAAAGACGTTTTTGAACTGAACCATTCCGGCGTTCGTAAACATCAAAGTCGGATCGTTTCGCGGCACGAGCGGGCTGGATTCTACCCGCGTATGTTCTTGTGACGCGAAGTAATCAAGAAATGTCGAACGGATGTCGGTAAGCGTTTTTGTCATTAGTTTGCTCTATTATTGTCCCTTTATTTTTGCCTGACAGCGAGTTGCAATGAATAGCATATTATTTAGACGATCAAATAGGGGCTTTTTAATCTCTTTTTTACCATCCATGTGGTTTTTTGTAGAGAATCCTGGTTTCTTTGCGAAAAATTAGGACAAGTTTGATATATTCTCCCTTCTGCTCAGAAGAGGGTTTCGCATCCTCGTGTCGGGAAAAGCCAAGGAAATGGAAGAAAACGAAGAGAAAAAGAAAGAGGAAAAACGTATCCTGACTCAAGGGGAACTCGATGCGGTTATTAAGCTGCACGAGGACTACACTATGGGTCGGAAAGGGGGGCTGCGCGCGCATCTTGCCCACTTCCATCTCGAGAAGCTTTCCTTCATCGGCAAGAACATGTCGGATGCCGATTTTACCGGAGCCTACCTGAGCGAAGCCGATTTTTCGGGCGCGGTGCTTGATCGCGCCATCCTTTATTGCGCCGATTTGCGGAAAGCCAGCCTTTTCGGAGCCAGCCTCAAGAACGCCGACTTGCGCGGCGCGTCGCTGCGCGGCGCAAACCTGGTCGGCGCCGATATGGCCGGTATTGATTTGCGCGACGGCTCTCTCTCGAACGCCACCGGCAACGGAGAGCTGAAAGAGGCGCATCACGAATTGACGAAAGACGACAAAGGCGGCGCCAATCTTAGCGGCGCTAACCTCAACGGCGCAAAAATGTCGGGAGCCGTCGCGGCAGGAAGCAATTTCAGCGATGCGATGATGAAGGGCGCAAAAATCAGAAAAGCGAACCTGAAAAATGCCGACTTCACGAGCACGAACCTCGAAAACGCCGATTTTTCGGAATGCGATCTTGAAAACGTCGTTTTGCGCGGAGCCAATCTGTCCGGCACGGCGATCAATCTGAGCGAAGTGTCGAAGGAAAATCTGCAAGGTGCGATGATGAGCGCGCCTGTCGGATATACGATTAAGGATTTGTCTCTGCCGTTGGAACAGCTTCTGCAAAATCATAAAGCGTGGATCGAGAGCAGCGGCAAAGTCGGCAAGCAATTCGACGTTGCCGGCTATGATTTGCGGGGAAGCCTTGGGCTCAGCAATCAATGTCTGATATTGATGAAAGGCAAAGGCGGCATCTTTTATGAATTGGATTTTTCGCGGTCTCAGATGCAGGCGGGGGATTTCCGCGAAGCCGATATGCGCCATGCGAATTTTTCCAACGCCGACATGCGCGGCGGGAACTATTCAAAGGCTCAATTGAGAAACGCCAATTTCCAGGGCGCGCGCATGCAACGACTGGTTTTGTCCGGCGGGCATGTCATGGAAACCAACATGTCCGGGGCTTCTTTGCGTCACGCGAATTTGACGAAAACCAATCTTAAGCAGGTCAATTTCCGCAACGCCGATTTATGCGATGCCGATTTGCGCGGCTCGGATATATCGGATGCCGATTTTACCGGCGCCAATATGGAAGGCGTGCAGATGGATCCGGAACAAAAGGAAATCCTGAACGCCTTCGCGAAAAGAAAACCGGTTTAATTTTTTTGTTCCGGCAAGCGCGACAAAGCGATGCTTGCCGCGACGACGGCGTTTAAGCTTTCGACGCCGGTCGTAGGTATGCGCACGCGCGTGTGGAACCGCGATGCGTCGAGCCCTGGGCCTTCTTCGCCCAAAAGCAACAGCGCCTTTGAAGGCCATTTAAAATCGTTGATGGAAACGCCATCCATGTCGAGCGCGATGCAGGAAGGCGGAAAGTCCGCAAGCGCAGGCCCTCGCGCGAGATTGACGCGCAAGACGCTTCCGGCGGAGGCTTTGACGGCTTTCGGCAGGAACGGATGCGCGGCTTCGCGCGACAGAATAACCCGGCGCACGGAAAAAGCCTCGCAACTGCGGATAAGCGCGCCAAGATTTCCCGGATCGCCTGTGGGCGCGACAACCTCTATGCCGTTCGGCGTATAGGCGGCCATATCTTCCGCTGTCAGAACCGGAATCAACGGTTGTTCCAAAACCAGAATGTTGAAATGCGTGCCCAGCACGTCTACCTGGTCAAACAGGGAAGCCGAAAGCTCGACAAGCTTCGCGTCTTTTACCAAAGGTGTCTGTTTGGGCGCCGTGATTTCGCCAATAATTTTCAGATTGGGCTTTTTCAGGAATTCGCGTATCAGCTTCTCGCCTGAAAGTAAAAACAGCCCTTCTTCCTTCAATCCTTTGGAGGAGGTAAGGCTAAGAAGCTTCTTAAAGGTGTCGTTTTGGGCGCTTTCGAGCATGATCCGTATATAGATGTATTCGGCACCTGCCGCAAATATTTTAACCAGAAGCTGTCCTTGCTTTTCATGCCGGAAAAGGCATAAAATAAGCACATGAGCAACGAATTTAACCCCTTGTCGCACGTTATGCCGCGCCTCGAAAGCGCGAAGGGTCAGCTCATTTCCGCGATTATTATTGCGATTATTATTCCTGCGTAAGCAGGAAACACAGAACGTCTCACCCATAGCATTGGTCTTTTTTATCAACCCCCTTCTCAGAGGGAGTTCGTTCTGTGACTCAGGATTTATATTTATACGACACAACGCTTCGCGACGGCGGTCAAACGCGAGGCGTCAATTTTTCAGCCAAAGACAAGCACAGGGTATCTTCATGGCTTGATCGGCTTGGCGTGGCTTATGTCGAAGGCGGATGGCCTGGCGCCAATCCGGTTGACGACGAATTTTTTGCCGAGCCTCCCGTTTTGAAAAATGCAAAGCTGGCAGCTTTCGGCATGACTCGTCGCTCCAAGATACGGGTCGAAGAAGACGCAAGCATCCAGACCCTCTCGGCATCCAAAGCCTCGTCCGTAGCCCTTGTCGGCAAGACATGGGATTTTCATGCGACGCATGCGCTCGGCGTTTCGCTTGATGAGAATTTGCGCATGATCGGCGACAGCGTCGCCTTTGTGTCGGGGAATAAGAAAGAGGTTCTGTTCGACGCCGAGCATTTCTTCGATGGGTTCAAGGCTAATAAAGATTACGCTTTATCGTGTTTAAGCGCCGCTCATGACGCAGGCGCTTCTTGGCTTGTTTTATGCGACACGAATGGCGGAACGTTGCCCTATGAAGTTGACTCCATCGTTCAAGAGGTCAAAGAGGAACTACCCGAAGCGCCCTTAGGCATTCACTGCCATAACGATACGGGCAATGCCGTCGCCAATAGCATCATGGCGGTGCGGGCTGGGTGCAAGATGGTTCAGGCTACATTGGGCGGGCTTGGCGAAAGGTGCGGCAATGCCGATCTTTTGACGCTTATTCCAACGCTACATTACAAAATGGGCTATGACGTCGGCGTTTCGGACAAGGCTTGCGCCAATCTCGTTAAAATCAGCAATTCTTTTGCGGCGCTTTTGGACAGGGATGTTCCTTCAAACGCCGCCTATGTCGGAAAGAGCGCTTTTGCGCATAAAGGCGGGCTTCATGTCCGGGGGGTCGACTGTAACGAGAAGACTTATGAACACATGTCGCCTGAGCTCGTCGGCAATCAACGCGACGTGATTATTTCCGATCAGGCCGGATTGTCGAATTTGCGCCACCAACTGAGAGAGCTTGGGATCGTCGTTGCCGATAACGACCCCGCCCTGAAGGCGTTGCTGAAAAAAGTGAAGCAAACAGGTCAGGAAGGTTTTTCCTATGACTACGCAGTTGCAAGTTTTGCGCTAATGTCCCTGCGCTCGCTCGGCAGGGCGCCTAATTTCTTCTCGGTCAAGAGTTGTGAAATTAACAATAGAGGGTCAGGCGATTTGAACCGGATTTTCAGCATGACGTCTCATGCGAGCATCAAGTTGCAGATCGGCGATAATACCCGTGAGGCAGTCGCCGAAGGGGTTGGTCCTGTCAATGCGCTCGATGCGGCGCTACGTCTTGCGCTTAACGGAACGTATCCGGTAATCAAAGACATCAAACTGACCGACTACCATGTCCGCATTCTCGACACGAAAGCGGCCACGGCGGCAACGACCCGCGTGCTTTTAGAGAGCAAGAATACAAAAAGCATGTCGTCTTGGGTAACGATTGGCGCGTCGCCGAACGTCATCAACGCATCGCTTCAGGCTCTGTGCGACTCTTATGAATATGGAATTCTGATGGAAAACGCGAAGAACCGGACGGCTATGCCGGAACGACATGGCTCCATGCGGAAAGAATCAAGCTCTACTGCAACGGGTGCGCATCCATAGCGGATTAACAGTTGCAATAATAACCATCGTCATCCCGGCCAAGCCGCGCAACAGCGCAAAACAAATAGTAAAGAAAGGACTGGGCCCCGGCCTTCGCCGGTGGTTGGGGCGGGAGGGATCGAACCTCCGAATGGTGGAATCAAAATCCACTGCCTTACCGCTTGGCTACGCCCCAGTAGATGAGTTAAGGAGAGGGGTATAGCGGCTGTTTTTGTTTGCCGCAATGGGGTTTATGCCTCATAAATGCCTTAAAGAGTAGCCATTTTCATGTGAAATGGTGGTATTCGAAGGCAAATAGGGGGTATATTCCCCGGCCTGAAATTTGATTTTGGTAAGCAATCATGCGTTCACAAAGACAGCTTCGCGTTGGTGAAGAAATCCGCCATGCTTTGGCGTCGGTTCTGCTTCGTGGCGACGTGCCGTGGCCTCGGGAATTGAAGTCGCCCACCGTAACCGTCACGGAAGTCAAAATAAGCCCCGATCTTGAAAATGCGACGGTGTTTGTTATGCCTCTTGGCGGAAAAAGAGTGGGCGAGATTGTTCATGCAATGAACGACGGCGTCGGTTTCTTTCGTCATGCCGTTGCCAAGGCCGTGACCTTGCGTCGCGTGCCGATGTTGAAGTTTGTTCCGGACGAGACTTTCGATGTCGCGAACAGGATCGAGGAAATTCTGTTGACGCCCGAAGTGGCAAAAGACCTCAAAAAGGCCAAGGCCGAAGACGAGGAATAGCTTTCAGCTACTCTTTTTTCGTTCCGGGTCTTTCAAGCGAAGGCTTGCCGAAAAGATACCCTTGCATGTAATCAACCTTCGTTTTGCGCAGCCACGCGGCGACTTCGGGCGTTTCGACGCCCTCGGCCACGGTTTCGATGCCGAGGCCGTGCGCGAGGTCAATCAGCACGGAAACGAGATGCTGTTGTTCGCGGTTAATCAGAATATCCTTTAAGAGGTCTTTATCTATTTTCATAATCGAAATGCCGAGTTCCCTCAAATAGCGGATGGAGGTTGACCCCGCGCCGAAGTCGTCGAGCGAAGCGCGCGCGCCCAGATCTTTGAGCGTATTCACAAGGCGTTTTGTTTCGCCGACGTCAACAAGAACCGCCGTTTCGGTGATTTCAACGGTAAGCCTTTTGGCGACGTCCGGACGGCCTTCCAGAACGCTGCGGACAAATTCAGGCCACTCGGCTTGCGACGCGGTAAAGCCGGATACGTTAATTGCGAGATTAAGTTCCGGAACGGCATCCATGTCGCGCAGCGCCATGGCAAACACCATCCGGTCAAGCTCGTTGGCCAGCCCCATTTGTTCGATCATCGGCACGAACAGGGCGGCCGGAATGGGCTTGTTGTCGTCGCCGATCATGCGCACCAGAACCTCATAGCAAACGGGCAGTCCCGACGTGGCTTCGACAATCGGCTGATAGGCAAGGCGGAAGCTGTTGGTTTTAAAGGCGCGCTTAATGCGTTCGCCCAGCTCAAGCAACTGGCGGTTTTCCTGAACGCGTTCGGGGCTATCAATATATTCGATAAAGCTGTTAAGACCCCGCTGGCGCGCCATGTGCAAAGCCTGTTCGGCAAAAATCATCGCTTCGTTGGCGGACTTGGCGACGGTGGGCATACGCACGCCGCCTACCGAAACGGTGACATGCAAAGGCGCATTGGCCGCGATAAGCGGCGAATTGCGGAAATCGTCAATGACTCGTTCGGCCAGAACCTGCAGATCGTTGCCCAGCGGTTCCGGCAAAAGGATTCCGAATGTGTCGCCTGCCACGCGGCCCAGCGTTGCGCGCGTTGGAATGATTTGCGACAGGCGATTGGCGACACCGCGCAGAACGGCATCGCCGCCGTCGGCGCCGATAGCGGCGTTGACGAAGGACATTTTATCAATATCAACAACAAGGTAAGAAGCGACGCGGCGGGATAATTTCGCGTTTTCAATCGTGCGCGCCAATTGCGATTGCATGGTATGGCGTTTCAGGCAGCCCGTCAGGGCGTCGCGGTGGGACTCTTCGCTGGGGGCTATGCCGTGCGCGGGTTGGTCAATGATGCGCCATACGGCGCGTTGGCGGATGGGGTGTTTGTTGTCGTCGTTCTCGCTTCTTCCGCGTTCGTGAATCCAAATAACCCTGTTTGACGTCGTGTGGATGCGGAATTGGCGGTTAAGAACGCTTGTTTCGCTGCTGAAAAAGATGGGGCGATCGTCGGGGTGCAGGACGTGATAGAGAGCCTGGGAATCCTGAGGAGGTTTTTCCGCCTGGAAGAGATTATTCCACGCCCCGTACCACACAATCGTGTCATTGCTCAGATCCCAATCGTAGGCGACGTCTCCGGCCGCCGACAAAACGTTGGAAAGATCTGAAAACTCCGTCATCGCAAAGAGACTCTTTCGTTAACCATATTACTATATGGTAAATGGCAATAATTTTTAACAAAACGCAAGAGGCATTAAGGACGAAGAAGACATGCACATATGTGTTATGCGAAGCTCTCTTTGCCTAATTGCGAAAAGAGCGTTTTTAGGCGAGTGATTCTTTCTTTTTGCCGAAAATCCGGAAAGCCTAGAAGGGCATCAGGACATCGAACAGCTGATCGCCATAGCGGGGCTGCTGAACGTCGGCAATCGTGCCTTTGCCCCCGTAATTGATGCGAGCCTCGGCGATTTGGTCGTAAGTGACGGTATTGTCGGCCGAGATGTCCTGAGGACGGATAACGCCGCTAATGCTGAGCTCGCGAAGGTCGTAATTGACGTTAACCTGTTGTTTGCCCTGAACGACCAGATTTCCGTTCGGTAGAACCTGAATGATTGTGGCGGCGACGCGAAGATCAATCTGTTCCTGCCGCCCGATGGAGCCTTTCCCGTTGTTGCTCAGGTCGCTTCCCGTATCAATAAGACTCGTCGGATCAACGCCGGACGGGAATATTTTGCTTAACTTACCTTCATAGCCGAAAAGACTCGATATATCGGCTGTATTGCTGTTAGAGCGCGACCGTTTTGTTTCGTTTGAAATTGACGCTTTATCGTCAATTGAAACGACGACGGTCAAAATATCCCCCACGCGGCAAGCTCTTTGATCGCGGAAGAAGGCTCTGCCTCCTTGTTCCCATAAAGAATTCGGCTGACGTTCGTGCAAGGAAGGCGGCGGCATCGGCATTTTTACCGGCGTATAGCCTTTGCTCTTCGTCGGGTCTTCGATGGAAGCAAGCTTCGGCTCGTTCCCTATGTCGGAGATGCGGTCATAGGCGTTGCAGGAGGTCAAAGACAACACCGCAGCTGCCGTAAGAAGAATATTTGCGTAATGTTTTCTGGCCATAACGGTTTCCTATTCTGCCATAGCGATTTTTCGGGCGGGTCGAATTTCGACGACGCCATGAGCCGTGACAATGCCTTCGACGATGCGATTGCTTTGCATGTTGATGACGCGAATGGTTTCGCCTTCAACGCCGTCCTGTTGCGCCTTGCCTTGGGTCGTGATGAGAATAAAAGGCGTTTCGATCTTTATCGTGACTAATGATCCGCGTTGCACGAGGCGCAAGGGAGCCGTATCGCGCGAACGCAAAAGCTCTCCGTCGGACATGTCGCGGCGAAGCTCGCGGCCAAGGATCTGATCGGGCTCTGTCACGACCTCGGCAGAAACGCGTTCTTCGGGCACTTCAAGCCAATCAAGATCGCTAGAGCCGATGATCGAACCGGCTTCGAGGCGTCGCGCAAGAACGGGAACGCTGCGCTTGACCAGAACGCGTCCGGCGACCGGAAGACTGTAAGAACCGCGAGGAGTCTGAAAGGCCAGATTGGTTTTGAACTTTTTGCTTGTCGGGTCGTAGGAAAAATTTTCAAGCGAAAAAGAGGGGAGCTCGCTCATCGGCAGTTCGATAGTCATATCGCGTTTATCGAAAACAACCTCGAATTTCAATCGCTTAGCGCCGACGGTCGAGTGAAGTTTTTCAATAACCGCGTCGCCGATACTATCGCTTGAAAGGCGCGTGCAGACGGAAGAGACGGTAATTTGATTGGCGGATTTCTGGCTTTGCCAGTCGAGGCGATAGGTATTTGCCAATTTTCTAAGAACGACCTCGTCATAGAGCGCGGGCTTGCAGGGCAGGGGAGCCTGGGCAATATCGCGGTCAATCTCGGAAGGCACGCCCGCAAACAAATCGCTCAGCTTCACCGTGGGGCTCGTGATTTCGACGTCCGGTTTCAGCGTGACGGAAGCGTCGGCCACGCAAGGCGTCGGCGAACCGACGCTGCCGGATAAAATGAGCCAAGTTGTAAACAGAATACGTGTCGTTCTATTCATCTTTCAGCGTTTCCCTTACGACTTCATCTGGTTCGTTGTCGTCAGCATCTGATCGGCGGTGTTGATGACTTTTGAATTCATTTCATAAGCGCGCTGCGCGGTAATGAGGTTCGTGATTTCGGTAACGATGTCCACGTTCGAGCTTTCCAGCGACCCTTGGGTAATCGTTCCCATGCCCGAGGTTCCGGGGCTGGCGGTCGTCGGCGAACCCGAAGCGTCCGTCTGTTTCAGTAAATTATTGCCTGTCGCTTCAAGGCCTACGGGGTTGATAAAGCTTGCGATCTGCAATTGCCCAAGCGTCTGCTGCGCCGTTTGCCCGGATATGGTGGCCAGCACCTGTCCGCTGGAATTGACGGTGACAGCCGTTGCCGTCGCAGGGACGGTAATGCTGGGAAGAATTTGATAGCCGTCCGCCGTGACGATCTGGCCGCTGGAATTCAGCTGCAAAGCGCCCGATCTTGTATAGGACGTTGTGCCGTCCGGCATTTGCACCTGAAAATAGCCGCGTCCGTTGATGGCCAGATCGAAGGTGTTGCCGGTCATCAAAACGGTGCCCTGCGTGTTGACGCGATATGTCGCGGCGGGCATGACGCCAAGGCCGACTTGCAGGCCGGATGGAACGATCGTGCCGCTATCCGAAGACGCCGATCCGACCGTGCGAATGTTCTGATAAAGCAAATCCTGGAACTCGACGCGCGAGGCTTTAAAGCCGGTCGTCGAGGAATTCGAAATATTGTTCGAAATGACTTCGACGTTCAGCTGCTGGGCGCTCATTCCCGTTGCGGCGATGCTTAAAGCTCTCATAAATCCACCTCGTTGTTCCCTGTCGTCATTACATTGTCGTCTGCGATAGCTTGTCTATGGCGGTTGTCAGTCTCGAATTTTCCATGCCGATCAGATTGGCTGCCTGCTCGTAAGAGCGTTGGGCGCGGATCAGATTCGTAATTTCCATGACGGGGCTGACGTTTGAGTCCTCAATGGCTCCCTGAACGATGGCATTGCCCATAACGGGCGTTCCGGTTTGCGTCGTTGTCAGCATGCCGCCGCTTGTCGGCGTAAGAGCCTCGTCGTTTTCAAATTGCACGACGCCAAGTCTGCCCAAGTTCGCGCGCGACGTTGCCGTTCCCGTCTGCACCGTTATGGTGCCGTCGCCGGAAATCGTAATATCGGTGGCGTCGTCGGCTATCGTGATGGCTTGTCCGCCGTCGCCAAGGACGGGTAGGCCGCTCGATGTGACGATCTGGCCCGAATTATCGGTGCGGAAAGCCCCGTCGCGCGTGTACTGAATGCCCTGCGGTGTCTGAACCTGAAAATAACCTTTTCCCTGAATAGCCAGATCAAGAGGATTGCCGGTCATGCTTATCGTGCCCGGGGTCATGTCGCGGTAAGTCGCGCGATCGTAAACGAAGCTCGTGCTTTGCCGTGGCGTGGGGCGGCTGACATACGTTTCGAACTGGATGCCTTGGCGTTTAAATCCGGTCGTGCTGCTGTTGGCGATGTTATTGGCAATAACATCCACCGAGCGCTGCAGCGCTATCTCATCGGAAAGCAGGACTAGGCTGGTCGTAAACATGCAAAACCCTATCTCGTGCCGGAGCGCGCGCACCGCGCCCCCGCAATGACTAATGCATGAGTCGTGCCAAAAATTTTCCTATACGAAACAGGATGTTAAATGAAGGATGGGGGAGAAGCTTTCTTCCTCCCCTCGGCATAATGTTCCAAAAGGAGGAGGAAGAAAGAATATTAAGGAGCCAAAACCTTAAGCGTTATTCCGGCTGCTTTGGCGTTGCGTAGTTGGCTTCTGCAAAGGTCGAGAGTGACGTTCTCTCCCGGATGAACCGACTCGCAATCGGCTAAAGTCCGGGCAAGAGCGCGATACTTTCCACTGTCGAGGCGTTTATCAAGACGCCCTTTAAAAACAATCGAGCGAAGAGGGCCCGAATGGCCGCTAACAACCTCTGAAACATTTTTCAAAATAATGCGCTCGACAAGAACGACCTTCTTTTCCTGAGCGTCTCCGGAAAGGTCAATAACTCCAGTGTAAAAACGAACGGCGGTCATGATATTTCTCCTCGAAAACAGGCTGTCGCGAACAGTTGCAAACTATAAACCTGAAAATACAGATCCGCATCAATTCATATTACTTTCGCGGAAGGCATAACAAAAACCCCCGATCAATCAGATCAGGGGCTTTGTTGGTTAATTTATGAAAATCATGAAGCCATCATCGCCTGAGACCATGCAGGCAATGATAATTGTTGTGGGACGGCGGTCTATGAGACTGCGTCTTTTTCGCTTGATTCAAAGACTGCTCTCTAAGGGCTTTGTATTCGAACATCGAAAGCGGATGGACGGGGCAGCCCTTGCTTTTCAAGGCCAGGGTAAGCCGATCCATTTGAGCCTGACCGGCAATCTGCCTGTTTTCTTTAATCAGCCACAGGTAGAAAGGACTGGTAAGAGCCTTCTTGGTTAGAGCCGTGTTTTCTTTCAGCGTTGATCTATAGGCTTCGGCAATGGCCGCGTCTTCCTTGGTAAACGTCGAAGGAGGCTCAAAATGAGGAGGAGGCTGTACGTCTCGCCTGATTATTTCGGGTTGAGGGCGAACTTCTTCCGTGTAGAGGAGAAATTGTCTTTCCGTCTTGTTATGAGGAGCGTAAAGGGTTTTGCTGGCGTCTGGCGCATACTTAAATGCGCTCTCTTCCCATGGACGAAGAATTGTTGCATGGCGCCCTCTCTTGAAGGGGCGTTTAAATACGTTCGTGCTTTCAAAGAAATCGGTCACAGGATTTCTTGGCGTGCGTATCCGTTCCCGCGTTTTTTGGGCGGACGATGTTTTAGCCTTGTCCGACTTTAAGGGGGTAAATGTCTGCTTAAACGCCTTGTCAAAAAAAATCCTTATATCAACGTTTGGGTCACGTCGGCGGCCAGGCGTACCTTTCGGACGTTCTTTTTTTTTGGCGGATGGCTGAGCGCGTTTTTTATAAGGACGTTTTTCTTTTTGAGCGTCCGGCTTCGGCGCAGCGAGTGTTTTGTTAAACGTTGTGTTAAAAAAAACCCTTATATCTTCATCAAGATCACGCGGGCGCCCACGAGTCTTCGGCGCCTGAGCCAAAAGTTCTTTTATCTTTACACGCTTCTTCGCAGATTTTTCGGCATCGGGTCGGGCAGAAACATCTGCCGCAGAAGGCTTATCAGAATTTGCCATGGTCATTCTCTAAAAATAGTAATCAAAAAATATCCAACCAATACAAAGCCATTATTATCAAAAAGCGTTTAAACATCGGTTAAATACGCCCAAAAAGAGGACGAAAAACAGAAAAACCTAATGAATTTAAAGGGTTGTTGTTGCGTTCCGGTAAAACAAAACCCCCGATCATTTAAGACCGGGGGTTTTGTTGAACTTTGTGAAATCTTTGATGACGTCATCCGTCCTGAAGAACTG
>JBAZLX010000005.1:0-27416 GCA_041650075.1 Bdellovibrionales bacterium
CATGCCGAAGCAGGGGGCTATTCAGCCGATTTGTACGAGCAGCCCTACGATCCCCAGAACGGCAGAAGCGGTCTTTTGCTAACTCCCGATGAGCAGGCGTGGAGGAAGCTTTTCGAAATCATAAAACCTATAAGAGGGGAATTGGCTTTGGCAGACGCCTAAAATCTGTCCACAGATAATTGGTTTAAGAAAGTATTTTAAACGGCTGAACTTTCGATAATTTTTTAAAACGGGGTAGGTGCTGTCTTTTTTGGGTATCTAAATATGCCGTTTTTTGCCCCTAAACGACACCTCCTTATGTAGTACTGTAAAAGTTATCCACAACCCTCTGTTTTTGTTCCGACATTGTAACGACCGCATACAGATACGTCGAATGTGCCTTTAAAACGGACTTTTGAGGGTGTTTTTGGCGGAATGTGCAAAGTGATTCGCAAAATCGGGGTCTAAATTCCATACTGATTCGGATTAATAGCCGTTTTGTAGTCTCAGAAAAGGGGTGAATACCGAAAAAACGGTCTCGAACATCCCTGATTCGTTCTCGTCGCGGTGCTTTTTGGGGTGCTTGTAGGCCAGAGCCGTATCCCAAATGGGTATATCAGGCGAGCTTTCCAATTTTAGCGATTTTGGGGATACGTGCCGCTCAAGTTACCCAATTTTTGGGCAGCCCCTAGGACACAAACTCTACGTATCTGTGTTTGACAGGGGCTAAGCGTTCTTTGCGGGTAATGTCCGTTTCTGTCATCTCCAGGCGGATCTTGCCCTTTTTGCGTTTTGAGGGTTTTTGATGAAGATGACGTAGAAGTGCATTTCCAAAACGTTTGAAAACGGCGATCAAAGGGTTTTTGTACGCGGGTTCGAGTGATAAGTCGGAAAGAAAAGCCGCTTCCATCAAGTGCTCCGGAAAATCCATAAAAAAATTCAAAAAACGCAAACAAAGGCGTTAACCAAGCTAATTTCAGCCAACGCGGTATATGTTTTCTATTTTATGGATGAGCTCGCGGTACGTAAACGGTTTTATTAGTTTCATGAGATATATATACCGATTATCATGTAAAACACGTCTCGAGTTTCCAAGGAGTCCTCGTCCAATGTCTATCATTAATAGCCCGCTCGACCTAACGCCAAGGGATGAGTTTCTGTTCCTGAAAGGATTTGTTCCCCAGTGCAATGTTTACATGAAGTTGGAGGGGCTTCAAGCCACAGGATCGATTAAGGTTAAATCGGCCATTTTCATATTGGACGATCTTGAACAACGCGGGCTGGCAATCCCCGGAAAGACAACCATCGTTGAATCAACCTCCGGCAATATGGGGATAGCTCTGAGTTTCCTTTGTCGGCTTAGAAATTACCGTTTCATATGCGTGACCGACCCGAAAGTCGCCAGCACGAATAAAGCCGGAATTGAGGCCTATGGCGGGGAAGTCATTATTGTCGACAAGCGTGACAAGAACGGAGACTACGTAGGAACGCGCGTCGAAAAGGTCAAGGAGCTCCTGGCCGGCAATCCGGACTATGTATGCACCAACCAATACTCGAATCCGGCCAACAAAAAGGCTCACGCTACATGGACGGCCGAAGAGATTCTGCGGAATTTCAAGAAGGTTGATTATATGTTCATTGGGGCAGGGACAACCGGCACACTAATGGGCATCGCGGAAAGTTTTTCAAAAAAGTCGCCCGATACAAAAATAATCGCCGTGGAGCCCGAAGGTTCCGTGACTTTTGACGATACAAGGAAGGGAACGCGGCTCATCCCCGGCATCGGCGCAAGTCAAAGGCCGCCGTTGACAGATCCGTCCTATGTTGATCAGGTCATTTATGTCGAAGAACCCGATACGATTAAGGCTTGCTACAGGGCCGCGCAACAATACGGCATGCTTTTCGGAGGTTCGACAGGATCCGTCATGGCGGCGATTTTATCGCAGGCATCCGTGTTGAAAGAGGGGGCGACTGTCGTTGCCGTCTCGCCTGATTTTGGCGACCGGTATATGGATACGATTTATTCTCCGGAATGGGTTATCAAAAATTATGGCTTCGATCCGCGGGAAACGGATTATCGGCCAAAGGAGCCGCTTATTCCGCCTTTGCGCGATTTTATAGCCAAGAATAAAAAAGATTGAAGTTACGCTGCGGGGAGGGGGATCGGGGTCAAGGCCTCTAAAGGAATATCGCAAAAAAGAGTAACCGGGAAAAAATGACGCGTCGTTTTAGGCGGATACAAATCTCCCGAAAGACCTCTGCGGATGACTTCGCGGTAATCCATCGGTTCTCCCGTTGCCCATGAGACGACAGTCACCTCGCTATAATCAAAGGCCACGACAGGAATAAGCGGGCAGCCGAACGAACGGAGTATGGACAGCCGATGATGTCCGTCCATAAGCACTTTGTGCTCGCGCTCGATGCAAATAGGTTTTTTTATAGCGCGGTCTTTAAGCAGCGAAGCTCTGACCAAGGCGAGATTTTCAGGGGTCGTTCCTTCCGACGGGAGGATTTCGTTGATGTCGAGCAACACAACGGGATAATCCTCTGTTCTGGGAGAGATGTGAGCCCCGGGGATTTGAGGGGGAAGTTCCATTACGTCGGGTGCTCCATGTTTTTTGGCAGAGACAGAAATCTGGAATAAGGATGACTTTTAGACGTTGTGTAGCCCGTCATTTTTGACGCCTTTTTCTCCAGAGCCGTGAAGGTGCTTTCTTGAAGGGGGTATTATCTTCCGATCAGGTTGCGTTTTCGTTAAAGAGGGGGTCAGAACGTTTTGTTTCGATAATCCAAGGCCAAGGACAATATCCATGGATTTCAATAATTCAAGCTTTGCGTTGTAGGAATGCGTCAAACGGTTGTCGTTCAAGCAAGCCCATAGCTGCGATAACGCCAAGGGAACATCAAAATCGTCGGCGAAGGCGGCTTCAATTTTTTTCTTATAGTCGTCGGTAACGGCTTTATCGAAGGGGGATATGTGCTTTTTGGGCAAGCCTGACCACAAGGCGAATTTATTTGAAAGATCCGCAAATTCGATTTTTGCTTCGTCAAGCAATTCGTAGCCAAAATCCAGCTTGCTCTTGTAATGGGTCTTTAAAGACAGATACCTGAAAAGCAGGGGATCGTATCCCGCTTCGATCAGATCGGGAACGGTCAGCTTGCTGCCCTTCTTATTCGACAGGATGCCGCCTCTCACAATGTGCGTATCTTCAACGTGAAACCACGAAACGACATGATCGGCCACGTCCAGAGCCGAAAGAATTTTTTGCTCGGCCTTATGATGCTTGTCTATGTGGCCTACTCTTCCGCCCTTTACGAAAGAAGAATTGCCAAAATTATTTAATGCCATCGCGACGCATTCGATGTCTCCGCCGGGGCGACCCGGACCTACAGCGTCATCAATATTGGGAATTTGATCGCTGTCCCACGTCATGCTTTTGTCGGAAAGGTTCGTTTTAGAGTACCAAAGGACAATATCCGAAGGCGCCTGTTCCATCGACGCTTCTTTCAAATAGATATTGCCGTCTTTTCCTTTATAGGCAGCTCCTTTCTTTAAAAGGATATGGACGATATCAACGATTTCGGAAATATAGGCCGATGCGTTGCATGTAACAGTCGGCGGTTCGATATTTAATTTTTTGCAATCCTCCCAAAAATGGTTTTCGTAGTGTTCTGCGACTTCTTTGGATGACCATTCATGGTTTTTCTCCGGAGAGGATTTTCTAAAATCTCCGATGTCCGTGATATTCATCACGTCGTGAACGGCATAGCCAAGGTGTCTTTGGATGCGATGCCTTACGTCCTTAACGATCCATGGACGAAGACTGATGGCGGGATATTGTCGGTCTACCGTTGGGCCGCAAAAGTATTCGAGGAACGCACCATCTTTGCCGGGATGTAATGCTTCTTTTTGCCCCGATTGTGTGTTGGACGAAAAAATCTCGACAAGTTTTTTATTTTTTAGGGTCATAATGCGGTTTTAAAAGGGTAAATAATCAACGGGTTCGTTACAGTAAAAAGCCTGCTTGGATGCTTAACAGCATCCCTGACAACAAAGACAGCACAGCAAGCTTTGGATACCCATTTTTAACCCTATGAAAATACGTGCAAAACGCATTTACCTGGAAGGACAGTATATTGCACAAAAAATGTAAATGTAAACACGTATAATTCTTTCGTTAGAGAGAAAGAACAAAACCGGGGAAAAACTCTGAATGAGAATTGGTTAATGCCCTAAACACTGTGTTTATTACTTTCGTTTTCTTCTGCTAAAATTTCATCATATTCCGAATAAATTTGTTGCTGGTGAGATGAGGGGAACCAAAGTGAATTTTTCAAATACTTATAAGCCCGATGACGGTTTTCCGTCTCTGAAGCAATCGGATTTCTGGCTGGACACACAAGCGCGTTTTATAGAGTTCTGGAGGATCTACCCGACAATGCTTGAGTGTTTCGACGTATTTCTTGAGTACGGCAACGGGTATGAATGGGTCAACGGAAAGCTCAAGTATTATCCGAAGCAAAATGAAAATATCGATCAACCGTATCATGCGCCTTCGTTAGCGGACGGTTCTTCTTTTGACCTTCTTTTGTCGAAAAACCAGCTATTCGCGCTTATTCCGGAAATTCCCGAACGAGAATTTATGAAATATATTCCCGATAATGTTAAAGGCCCTGAAAGTAAACTTCATGTGCACCGCCTGACAAAACTTCGCGCAGGTCTTTGCGACTCGACTGTCATAAACAGAATGCCCTTCAATGTTAACCTGCATTACTTGGCAGCGGGAATGATGATGTTGAAGCATCTTTGGCTCAATCGGAGCCTCTTGCCATCGGATAAGTATGGCGTTGAGGGCAATGAAGGTCAGGTGAAAAACGTCCGCGATGCTCTGCATACCGGTTTTATGATCATCGAAGAGCGCAATCTTGAAGAACCTTTTGCGCGCGCCTGTGCAGACTTGGCTGAAGCGTTGCCGGAACTAACCTTGTATTCGACAAAATATTTTCACCATCAACAGGAGTACGCCCAATTTTGTCTCACTGCCAAGGATATGATGTTTAATGATTATCCGCCTGAGCACGTCGAGAAGATGGGCGCTGTGTTAAGACGGCACACAAGGGAAAACACTATTTGAAGCTGAAACGTTAGCGTGAGAAAATAGTGAGAACGAGACGGGATGCCGTTTTCAGATAACTAGTTTTTGCTCTTGCGGCACTGGGCGCTGTGCAGCGGTTCTGCACGGGAAATCGAATTCCCTTACCGGATTGTCTGGAAAATTAAATTCATTACATATCGACGCGTTGACAAAATGAACGCCCTCTATGTCCATTTCTCCCGAGCTTTCGTGAGCATGTCCAAAGACGCACAGTTTTAGTTGCGGCATGGCGGCGATTTTTTCTCTCAATTCTCTGAAATATGTATCGCCTGGTTCATACCCCGGATTGTTCAATATCCCTGAAGGAGGCTCATGAAGAATTAGAATTTCCGTGTCGTCAGGTATCTGCTTCCAAAGAAAATCATATCGCGGCGAACCTGACATGGGGCTGGTAAGTTTGTCTCTTTTGACGCCGCTGGAAATGCAAAAGATTTTGACTCCTCCGATTTCCAAAGGGCCATGGCGGACAAAATGGATTCTCGGAAATTCGTCATGAAGTCGCCTTTTCCATACGTTATAGGCCGCTTTGCCTTGATCATCATGATTGCCTAAAATGCATATGATGTGTTTTGCCGGCTGGTTGTTGAGCCACATATGAAAATCATAGTGAGAAGGCCTTGTATTCTGGGCAGTGCTGTCTCCGGCAAATATAAGAAGATCGCACGGGTTTATGCGCAACACGTTGTGATGCCCATGGGTATCCGAAAACATCAATATTTTCATAATCGCGAAACCAAAACGAATCCGAAATATAATCGGCAGTAAAAACCGTCTTAATAATATCTCGTATAATGCCTGCTTACTACTCGTTTAATAGTTTCTTTTCGGGAAGAGATTGGGCAGAATTGCAGGACTATGGTTAAAAAAACTGTCCCGACCAATCAACTTACAGATATTGAAGCCGCTGCCGAACTGGCTGATCTGGCGCGGCAAATTGCGCGTCATGACGTGGCTTATCATCAGAAAGATGCGCCCGAAATTTCGGATGCCGATTACGACAAATTACGCATCCGGTATAAAAAATTGGCGGAAGAATTTCCGCACCTGCGGCCTGCGAACGATCCCGAAGCGCGGGTCGGCGCTGCGCCTGCGACAGGGTTCGGTAAGGTCACGCACGCCGTACCCATGTTGTCGTTGGCCAATGCCTTTGAGGACGAAGACGCAAAAGATTTTGTCGAACGCATCCTGAAATTCCTGCATTTGCCCGACGACAGCATGCCGGAATTTCTGGCGGAACCGAAAATTGACGGACTTTCCTGCTCTTTGCGTTACGAAAGAGGGATGCTGGCCATAGGAGCGACGCGCGGCGACGGAACGACCGGCGAAAACATTACGGCGAATGTCCTGACGATCAGGGATGTGCCGAAGCGCCTTCAGGAACCATTCCCCGACGTTCTTGAAATTCGCGGCGAGATATATATGAACCGCGAAGATTTTCTTAAGCTCAATGCCGAACGCGAAAAGGAAGGCGAAGACATCTTTGCCAATCCGCGCAATGCGGCGGCGGGCAGTGTGCGCCAGTTGGATTCGTCCATATCGGCCTCGCGTCCCTTGCGGTTTTTTGCCTATGCGCTCGGCGAAAACAAGATGACTGCGGATTTCAAAACACAAGCTGATATTCGAAACGCCCTTCAACATTGGGGGTTTCAACTCAACGAACCTTCGCGCCTTTGCAAAGGCATTGGCGATCTTCTGGCCTATTATCGCGACATCGAATCCAAGCGACATTCTCTGCCCTTCGACATTGACGGTGTCGTCTATAAACTCAACCGTCTCGATTGGCAGGAACGTTTGGGCTTTGTCAGCCGTTCTCCGCGTTGGGCGATTGCGCATAAATTTGCGCCCGAGCAGGCCGAAACGAAACTCAACGACATCGTTATACAGGTTGGGCGCACGGGCGCATTGACGCCTGTGGCCGAGCTTGAACCCGTCACGGTCGGCGGCGTCGTCGTCAGCCGTGCGACGTTGCATAACGAGGATGAAATTGCCCGCAAAGACATTCGCATTGGCGACGTTGTGCGAATCCAACGCGCGGGCGACGTTATCCCGCAGGTTGTCGAAGTTGATCTGAAACAGCGCCCGAGGAATACAAAAGTATTCAAGGTTCCGGATCATTGTCCCGAATGCGGCTCATTGGCCGTGCGCGAGGAAGGGCTTGCCGTGCGTCGTTGTACGGGAGGTCTCATATGTCCTGCGCAGGCGGTTGAGCGCTTGCGCCATTTCACAAGCCGCACCGCCTTTAATATCGAAGGGCTTGGAGACCAGCGTGTTCGCGAGTTGTGGCAAGACAAGTTTATCCGCTCGCCTGCCGATATATTCCGCCTGAAAGACCATCAAGACTCTTTGGTCAAACGGGAAGGTTGGGGGAACAAATCCGTTGAAAAACTGCTTGCCGCGATTGAGGCGCGCCGCACGATTGCTTTTGATCGTTTCATCTATGCGCTTGGCATACGTCAGGTTGGAGAAGCGACGGCGATGCTTTTGGCGCGTCATTACATGAATCTTCCGTCATGGCGCGATGCCATGATCGAGGCGCGTGATTCGGAATCCGTCGCGCGCCGTGATTTGGAGTCTATAGATCAGATAGGCCCTCTCATTGCGCAGGACATCGTGGAGTTTTTCGAAGAGCCCCATAATCTTAAAGTCATCAGTGATTTGACTTCGCTTTTGACTGTCGAAGCCTATCAAAAACCGGCCAGCGCCTCGTCCTCGGCTTTGGCGGGGAAAACAGTTGTCTTTACGGGGACTTTAGCTACGATGAGCCGCGCTGAAGCCAAAGCAAAGGCCGAGAGCCTTGGTGCGAAGGTTGCCAGCTCCGTTTCCTCAAAAACGGATTATGTCGTTATAGGCGAAGACGCCGGCAGCAAAGCCGACAAAGCAAGAGCTTTGGGTGTGAAGGTTTTAGATGAGGCCGCGTGGAAGTCTTTAGCGGAAGTGCGTTAGGGCGATTAAAACGTATAGTGTGTAGGAGAGAAAATCCTTGGTCATTGGGGGCGAAATTTTTCAAGCCGGCCTATGGTCGAAATTGGCGCTTGAGCGGCTAATGCGTGACGGCTTGCCTCCGACGCCGCGCAATTATTCCGTTTATTACGAATATGTTTCCGGAAGAAATTACGAGCTAAGCTCGACGTACGACAAAGTCGTCGCACAAAGCAAAATAACGCAGCAGCATTGCGACGAGATGTACTACCAATTTATCGTTTCCGATGAGGAAAAGGGGCTTCTCAAAGAGGCCGATAAAACCATTCACGACGAAATCGAAAAAGTCCTGGGCTTCCTCGACACGTCCAGCAAAGAAACGGGTCAGTTCGGAGAAAACCTCGATACCTTTTCAAGCCGCCTGAATGACGCCAAATCCGTCGAAACATTGCGCGAGGCCGTCAGGAAGATCGCTGAAGAAACGCAGATTGTCACCGCGCACAACGAAAAGCTGCAAGAAGAATTGGCGGACACCTCAGCCCAGCTCAGCGCGGTGCGCGACGATTTTGACCGCGTTCACAAAGAAGCTCAGATTGATCCGCTGACGGAAGTCGGCAACAGAAAGTTTTTCGATCGCGAAATCGTCCGCATTTTGTCGGAGGCGCGGGAGCTGAATTTGAAAGTCTCCATGCTTATGGTTGACATAGACTTCTTCAAGAAATTTAACGACACACACGGGCATCTGGTCGGCGACCAGGTGTTAAGGCTTGTGGCTCGCACGCTTGTCGAAAACCTGAAAGGCCGCGACGTTATTGCCCGGTATGGCGGCGAAGAATTCGTGATTATCCTGCCCGACACGCGCCTTGAGGATGCCGAACGGGTCGCCAACCATTTGCGCACATGCCTTGCGACGAAGAACATCACAAGGCGCGGCACGAACGAAATACTTGGCACCATTACTATTTCTATCGGCGCTGCCGAATACATCATGGGCGAAGACGGCGACGCGCTAATCTCCCGCGCTGACGGCGCTTTGTACGAGGCCAAGCAGACAGGCCGTAATAAAGTTTGCGTGGCTTCATCGTAGAAAGTCGAACGATGTCCGAATTACCAGAATGCTCGTGCCCCGTATGCAAGCGCGCCTGTCTTCCTTTCGATGTCGTGGACTTTAACAAGTCGTGCGCCGAGCAAAAGGGCGTATTTCTCAAGCTGTCCGGCGTTCCGGTTTATTACTACCGGTGCGACGGCTGCGGTTTTTGTTTTGCGCCTTCCATTGCCAAATGGAGCCTCAAGGAATTCGAAGAAAAAATTTATAACGACGATTACGCGGTCGTTGATCCTCATTACCTGATGAAAAGACCGCATCAGAACCACGAAAATCTGATGTGTATGTTCGGCAAGGTTTCGGGAAGAATCAGTCACCTTGACTACGGCGGCGGCGAAGGATTTCTCGTCAAACTGCTTCGCGCTTCAGGATGGAATTCGACGTCCTACGATCCTTTCGTCAACAAGGACACGAAGGTTGCCGATCTCGGAACGTTCGATTTGATTACGGCATTCGAAGTGTTCGAACATGTACCGGACGTTAACGCTCTTATGTCCGATCTCAGCCGCCTGTTGGCGCCGAACGGCATCGTGTTCTTTTCGACGCTTCTTTCAGACCAATATGTGCACGAAAGAGAGCGCCTAACCTGGTGGTATGCCTCGCCGCGAAACGGGCACATCAGCCTGTTTTCGAAGGCGAGCCTTAAATTGCTTGCGAATAACCACGGGCTCAATTATGGCAATGCGAGCAATGTTTTTCATTTTTTGTGGACAACAATTCCCGATTGGGCTCAGGATTTGAAGCCGAATAATACAGAAATGCCTTTATAAAGATGACCGAAGATACCCTGCCTTCGATTAGTACCGAACCCGCCTATCTGCGGAACCTCAACCCTGCGCAACGCGCGGCTGTCGAGGCTCTGGACGGGCCTGTCCTTGTGCTGGCCGGGGCAGGGACGGGAAAAACGCGCGTCCTGACGACGCGGCTTGTTCATCTTCTGGCGACGGGGAAGGCTTTGCCCGGTCAAATTCTGGCCGTGACGTTTACGAACAAAGCGGCAGGCGAAGTCCGCAACCGCGTTTCCGACATGCTGGGGCGCTCGGTTGACGGTTGGTATTTGGGAACGTTTCATGCCCTTGCGGCGCGCATGCTTCGTCCTCATGCGGAACTCGTCGGGCTCAAGCCGAACTTCACGATTTTGGACGAAGACGATCAGACCCGTCTCATCAAGCAGTTGCTTGAAGCCGAAAACATAGACATCAAAAAGTCGCCGCCGCGCGCTGTATTGGCGATCATCGAAAGATGGAAAGACCGCGGTTTGTTGCCGCACGATGTTGCGCATGAAAAAGGCGCCTTTGCCAACGGCAAAACGCCCAAATTATATGCGGCCTATCAGCAGCGCTTGCTCGATCTGAATGCCTGCGATTTCGGCGATCTTCTGTTGCATCATCTTACGGTATTGCGAAATCATCCCGATATTCTGGCCGAAGCGCATAACCGCTTTCATTATATATTGGTGGACGAATATCAGGACGCGAACACGGCGCAGTATTTGTGGCTCAGGCTTCTGGCTCAGGCGCATAAAAACATCTGCTGCGTGGGCGATGAAGACCAATCCATTTACGGCTGGCGCGGCGCGGAAGTCGGCAACATCCTGCGTTTCGAGGAGGATTTCCCAGGAGCCACCGTTATCCGGCTTGAACAGAATTACCGCTCGACGGGGCATATTCTGGCCGCAGCCTCTCATCTTATCTCGAACAACAAGATGCGTCTGGGCAAAACGCTGTGGACGTCGGCGGATCAGGGCGAGCTTGTGCGCGTGCAAAGCCTGTGGGACGGACAGGAAGAAGCCCGCTGGGTTGCGGACGAAATCGAAGCTCATCAGCGCAAAGGTATATCTTTGAACGAAATGGCCGTTATGGTCAGGGCGGGATTTCAGACCCGCGCTTTCGAAGAACGGTTTATCCAGCTTGGGATTCCTTATCGCGTGCTTATCGGCGCGAGGTTCTACGAACGCGCCGAAATCCGCGACGCGATGGCCTATATGCGCCTTCTGGTGACGCCCGAAGATGATCTGGCGTTTGAACGCATCGTGAATGTGCCGCGCCGCGGCGTCGGGCCTGCGGCGCTTCAACAGCTTCACGGTTTTGCGCGCAGCGAGCGCATCTCGTTGATGGAGGCGACAGCGCGGCTTACCGAAACGGACGAGCTTAAGCCAAAACTGCGCCAGTCATTGCGCGCGTTGGTCGAAAACTTTGCGGCGTGGCGCGGGCTTTTGAAAAATCTGCCGCATCCGGAAGTCGCGCAAATCGTGCTCGACGACTCCGGCTATACAGGCATGTGGCAGGCCGACAAATCGCCCGAAGCGCCGGGCAAGCTCGACAACCTTAAAGAACTAATTGGCGCGATGGCGGAATTCGACACGCTTCCGGCGTTTCTCGAACACGTCAGCCTCGTGATGGAGGCGACGGAGAACACGAAAGGCGATCAAGTCAGCCTTATGACGCTGCACGGCGCAAAAGGGCTTGAGTACGACATGGTGTTTTTGCCCGGATGGGAGGAAGAAATTTTCCCAAGCCGCCGCGCGATTGATGAAAACGGCATAACAGGGCTCGAGGAAGAGCGCCGCTTGGCCTACGTCGGCATTACGAGGGCGAGAAAACGCGCCTCGATCTCTCATGTCGCCAATCGCCTGCTGTACGGAAGCTGGGTCAACGCCTTGCCTTCCCGTTTTTTGGGAGAACTTCCCGATCCGCACATCCTGCGCGATTCAACCATAGGTAACAGCGCCACGTCCGGCGTCCGTTTTGACCAGTCGTGGGACGAAGAGGGCGGTCGTCGCAAGAAACGCACCCCGTCCTTATGGGATCAACTGGCTGCGGGGCAGGGGCGTAAAGGATTGGGGAATAAGGACTTTTCTTCTCATCGCCGTCCGTTGCAGATCGAAGGCAAGGCAACGGTCGTCCCGCCGCCCCATAATCCGGACGGATTCAACCTTGGCGACCGCGTCACGCACGAAAAATTCGGCTCCGGCATTGTCCGTCGTGTAGATCACGATAAACTGGAGGTCGCTTTTGAGAAAAAAGGCATCCTCAAAGTCATGGCAAAGTTTGTGAAGAAGGGGTAACAGCTGAACCGACATAGTAGGTTGTATATTTTGTGCCATTTTGGCCACACATTATATTTTTCGCGTTTGCTGAGTTTGTGAATAAAAATATTTTTCCACTTGTCAGCAAAGGCTTAAGCGGTCATACACGCGGACAAATTTGTAGGGAAAACAAGCCGATTCAACGACATGAAGAAAAGTTCATGCCGTCGTGCGGATTTTTGTATTTCCGGTTTGTTTTTTTGAGTTCACGAAAGTCCTTCAAGGACAACACTAGAGGGTACCAGCATGGCGACCATTGGCGCAAACGTAAGTCAAAACCCGAGCAAGAGCTTCACGGGCCGCAAAAGAATTCGCAAGTCTTTCGGGCGCATTGAAGAGATCGCCGAAATGCCGAACCTGATCGAGGTTCAGCGGAAGTCGTACGATGACTTTCTCCAAATGCACATTCCCGCTGCCACGCGCGAACGCAAGGGTTTGCAGGACGTTTTGATGTCCGCTTTCCCGATTTCCGATTTCTCGGGTCGCGCCGTTCTGGATTTTCTGTCTTACGAACTTGAACAACCCAAGTACGATGTCGAAGAATGCCAGCAACGCGGCGTAACGTATGCCGCGCCGCTCAAGGTGACTTTGCGCCTGACGGTATTCGACGTCGAAGAAAACACGGGCGTCAAATCCATCCGCGACATTAAAGAACAAGACGTTTACATGGGCGACATGCCTCTTATGACGGCTAACGGCACGTTTATCGTCAACGGAACCGAACGCGTCATCGTCAGCCAAATGCACCGCAGCCCGGGCGTATTCTTCGACCATGACAAGGGCAAAACCCACTCTTCGGGCAAATATCTGTTTGCCGCCCGCGTTATTCCGTATCGCGGCTCATGGCTCGATTTCGAATTCGACGCCAAGGACTTGGTGTTCGCTCGTATTGACCGCCGCCGCAAGCTGCCGGTCACGTCGCTGCTTTATGCGTTGGACAACGCCGACACGGAAAAGCTCCGCGTCCGTCGCGCCAAGGAAGGCAAGCCCATCGAAGCGCACGAAGTGCAGGGCATGACGAAGGAAGAAATTCTGGCGGCCTTCTACGCCACCGTTATATATAAGAAAGCCAAAAACGGCTGGTCTACGCCGTTTAACGCAGAGTCGTTCAAAGGGCAGAAGATTCTGCACGATCTCGTTGATGCCAAGAACGGCAAAGTGCTTGCCGAAACGGGCACCAAGCTCACGCCGCGCCTTTTGACCAAGTTTGCGGAAGCGGGCGTCAAAGAAATCCTCGTCACCGATGAATCCCTTGTTGGACGCTATTTGGCGACCGACATTATTAACGAGAAGACGGGCGAAGTCCTCTTCGAAGCCGGCGATGAAATCACGGCTGAAACGATTGAAAAGCTTCAGGAAGAAGGCATCAAGGAAATCCCCACGCTTGGCATCGATCACGTCAACGTCGGGCCTTATATCCGCAACACGCTTCAAGCCGACAAAAACGTCTCGCGCGAAGAAGCCCTGATTGACATCTATCGCGTCATGCGCCCGGGCGAACCGCCGACGCTTGAATCCGCCGAAGCTTTGTTCCACGGCCTGTTCTTCCAGCTCGACCGCTACGATTTGTCGCCGGTGGGCCGCGTCAAGATGAACTCGCGTCTCGGCTTCAAGACCGACGACCAGGTTCGTGTGCTGCGCAAGGAAGACATCCTCAAGATCATTCAGATTATGTGCGACCTCAAGGATGGCCGCGGCGAAATTGACGACATTGACCATTTGGGCAACCGTCGCGTTCGTTCGGTCGGCGAATTGATGGAAAATCAATATCGCATCGGCCTTGTCCGCATGGAACGCGCGATCCGCGAGCGCATGAGCTCGATCGAAATTGACACGGTCATGCCGCACGATCTGATCAACGCCAAGCCCGCAGCGGCGGCGGTGCGCGAATTCTTCGGTTCTTCGCAGCTTTCCCAGTTTATGGATCAGACGAATCCGTTGTCCGAAATCACGCACAAGCGCCGCGTTTCGGCTCTTGGGCCGGGCGGCCTCACGCGCGAACGCGCAGGGTTCGAAGTCCGCGACGTGCATCCGACCCACTATGGCCGTATATGCCCGATTGAAACGCCTGAAGGTCCGAATATCGGTCTTATCAGCTCGCTCGCGACGTACGCGCGCGTCAATCAGTACGGCTTTATCGAAAGCCCGTATCGCCGCGTCAAGGGAGGCAAGGTCACATCCGAAGTCGTCTATCTGTCGGCGATGGAAGAAGGCCGCTACGCCATTGCGCAGGCGAATGCCGAGCTTGATAAGCACGGCAAGTTCTCGACGGAACACGTCATCGTCCGCAAGGCCGGTGAAAACATCACCGTTCCGCCGGAATCCGTTGATTTTATTGACGTCTCGCCGAAACAGATCGTTTCGGTTGCTGCGGCGCTCATTCCGTTCCTTGAAAACGACGACGCTAACCGCGCCTTGATGGGCTCGAACATGCAACGTCAGGCCGTTCCGCTTCTGCGCAACGACGCGCCGCTCGTCGGCACGGGGATGGAAGGCACGGTTGCGCGCGACTCCGGCGTGACGATCGTCGCGAAGCGTTCCGGCACCGTTGACCAGGTCGATGCGACGCGCATCGTCGTCAACGCCGACCACGGCGAGGATTCCTCGGCGCCGTCCGTTGATATTTACAATCTGCTCAAGTTCCAGCGTTCGAACCAAAGCACCTGCATCACGCAGCGTCCTTTGGTGAGGGTGGGCGACAAGATTGCCAAGGGCGACATTATCGCCGACGGGCCTGCTACGGAAATGGGCGAATTGGCCCTCGGTCGCAACGTCCTCTGCGCCTTCATGCCATGGAACGGTTACAACTTCGAAGACTCGATTTTGATTTCCGAGCGTGTCGTTAAGGACGACGTGTTCACGTCCATTCACATCGAAGAATTCGAAGTGATGGCTCGCGACACCAAGCTGGGTCAGGAAGAAATCACGCGCGACATCCCGAACGTCGGCGAAGAAGCGCTGAAGAACCTCGACGAAGCGGGTATCGTATATATCGGCGCCGAAGTGAATCCGGGCGACATTCTGGTCGGCAAAGTGACGCCGAAGGGCGAAAGCCCCATGACGCCGGAAGAAAAACTTCTGCGCGCCATTTTCGGCGAAAAAGCCGCCGACGTACGCGACACCAGCTTGCGTCTGCCTCCGGGTGTGACGGGCACGATTGTCGAAGTTCGCGTGTTTTCGCGCCGCGGCGTTGATAAGGATCAACGCGCGATTGCGATCGAACGCGCCGAAATCGAACATCTGGCCAAGGACCGCGACGACGAACGCGCCATTCTGGAGCGCAGCTTCTTTGGTCGCTTGAAAACCTTGCTTATGGGCAAGAAGTCCGACTCCGGCCCCAAGGGTTTCCCTGTCGGCAAGGTGATTTCGGAAGAAGTATTGGCCGAATACACGCATGGCCAATGGCGTCAGATCGGCGTCAAGGACGACAAGACCATGGAGCAGATTGAAAAGCTCTCCAAGGTTTTCGACGAACAGGTCAACGCTCTCAAGAAACGTTTCGAAGACAAAGTCTCGAAGCTGCAACGCGGCGATGAGCTGCCTCCGGGCGTGATGAAGATGGTCAAGGTTTTCGTCGCGGTGAAGCGCAAGCTGCAACCGGGCGATAAGATGGCCGGTCGTCACGGCAACAAGGGCGTTGTCTCCAGAATTCTGCCGGTCGAAGACATGCCGTATCTCGAAGACGGTACATCGGTTGACATTGTGCTCAATCCGCTGGGCGTGCCTTCGCGTATGAACATCGGGCAAATTCTCGAAACGCACTTGGGCTGGGCTTCGGCCAGGTTGGGGCAGCAGATCGGCGCGGTATACGACGCCTATCAGGCTCAGGCCAAGCAAGAGAAGAAGACCGGGATTTCCGATCTTCGCGGCAAGCTCAAGACGGTCTACGGCGACGACATCTATAAGCAGGATGTCGCGAGCCTGTCCGACGACGAAGTGCTGGAGCTTTCGCGTAACCTGAGGGCAGGCGTTCCGTTTGCGACGCCCGTTTTCGACGGCGCTCGCGGAGCGGACATCGAACAGATGTTGACGCTTGCGGGTCTCAGTACGTCCGGCCAGTCAACGCTGATTGACGGACGCACGGGCGAAAAGTTCGACCGTCCGGTGACAGTCGGCTACATCTACATGCTCAAGCTTCACCATTTGGTTGACGACAAGATTCACGCTCGTTCGATCGGGCCGTACTCTCTTGTGACCCAGCAGCCGTTGGGCGGCAAGGCGCAGTTCGGCGGCCAACGCTTCGGCGAAATGGAAGTCTGGGCGCTCGAAGCTTATGGCGCCGCGTATACGCTGCAGGAAATCCTGACCGTCAAATCCGACGACGTTTCGGGACGCACCAAGGTGTATGAAGCCATCGTTCGCGGCGAAGACAATTTCGAAGCCGGCATTCCGGAATCCTTCAACGTTTTGGTCAAGGAACTTCGTTCGCTCGGCCTCAACGTCGAAATGGATCAGAAGAGATTGGGAAAACCGGACGAAGAAACCAACAACGACCAGTCTCCGGCGGCTTTGCCGGATATGGCCGGTTAAGAACGGCGGAACGAACTTTAAAAGAAAACCCCATCCAAGCGGGAGAGAGACAATATGAACGACCTTATGAGCATTTTTAATCAGCAGAGCGCACCGCAGACATTTGACCAGATCAAAATCTCGGTCGCGTCGCCGGAGCGCATTCGTTCCTGGTCGTTCGGCGAGATCAAGAAGCCGGAAACCATCAACTACCGCACGTTCAAGCCCGAACGCGACGGTTTGTTCTGCGCCCGCATCTTCGGGCCGATCCGCGATTACGAATGCTTGTGCGGCAAGTACAAGCGCATGAAGTACCGCGGCATCATCTGCGAAAAGTGCGGCGTCGAAGTCACGTTGCAGAAGGTTCGCCGCGAACGCATGGGGCATATCGAGCTCGCCTCGCCCGTCGCGCACATCTGGTTTATGAAGTCGCTTCCGTCGCGTATCGGCCTTTTGTGCGATATGACGCTGAAGGAATTGGAACGCGTCCTGTATTTCGAAAACTACGTCGTGACCGAACCCGGCCTGACGCCCTTGAAGCTCAAGCAGCTTTTGTCCGAAGAAGACTACATCAAGGCGCAGGAAGAATACGGCGACGACTCTTTCACGGCCATGATCGGCGCCGAAGCGATCAAGTTTATCCTTTCGGGCATTGATCTGCATGAAGAGAAGATCAAGTTACGCACGGATTTGGGAGAAACGGCGTCCGACGCCAAGCGCAAGAAGATCGTCAAGCGCCTGAAGGTCGTTGAGGCGTTCATTGACAGCGGCGCGCGTCCCGAATGGATGATTTTGGACGTTGTTCCCGTCATTCCGCCCGAATTGCGCCCGTTGGTGCCGCTCGATGGCGGTCGTTTTGCGACTTCCGATCTCAACGATCTGTATCGCCGCGTTATCAACCGCAACAACCGTCTGAAGCGCCTGATGGAGCTTCGCGCGCCCGACATCATTGTGCGTAACGAAAAGCGCATGTTGCAGGAATCCGTTGACGCGCTGTTTGACAACGGTCGCCGCGGCCGCGTCATTACGGGCGCCAACAAGCGGCCCCTCAAGTCGCTCTCCGACATGTTGAAGGGCAAGCAAGGCCGTTTCCGCCAGAACCTGCTCGGCAAGCGCGTGGACTATTCGGGTCGTTCGGTTATTACGGTCGGCCCGGAACTCAAGCTGCATCAGTGCGGCTTGCCCAAGAAGATGGCGCTCGAACTGTTCAAACCGTTCATTTACGCCAAGCTCGAACTCTACGGCATGGCCTCGACGATCAAGGCCGCCAAGCGCATGGTCGAAAAAGAACGCCCCGAGGTTTGGGATATTCTCGAAGAAGTCATCCGCGAGCACCCGGTTCTCTTGAACCGCGCCCCGACGCTTCACCGTTTGGGCATCCAGGCGTTCGAACCGATCCTTATCGAAGGCAAGGCAATTCAGTTGCATCCGCTCGTTTGTACGGCGTTCAACGCCGACTTCGACGGCGACCAAATGGCCGTGCACGTTCCGCTTTCGCTCGAAGCCCAGCTTGAAGCCCGCGTTTTGATGATGTCAACCAACAACATCCTCTCGCCCGCCAACGGCAAGCCGATCATCGTTCCGTCGCAAGACATCGTTTTGGGTCTTTATTACATTACGATGGTGCGCGAAGGCGAAGTCGGCGAAGGCATGATTTTCGCGACGATTTCGGAAATCGAACAGGCCTTGGCCAACAAAACGGTCTCTCTGCACGCCAAGATCAAGGCGCGCTATCACGGCGTTGACGCCGAAGGAAAGCCGCAAATTGTCCGCGTCGAAACGACGCCGGGCCGTATGCTGCTGTCCGAAATATTCCCGCGTCATCCCAATCTGCCGTTCAGCCTTATCAACCGCGTGTTGACGAAGAAAGACATCACGAACGTCATTGACGTCGTCTATCGTCATTGCGGCCAGAAAGAAACGGTCATCTTCGCCGACCGCATGATGGGCTTGGGCTATGCCAACGCCTGCAAGGCTGGCATTTCGTTCGGCAAGGACGACCTGGTCGTTCCGGCTGCCAAAACGACGCTCATCAAGAAGGCGCAAGGGCAGGTGGACGAATACGAACAGCAATATCAGGACGGTCTGATCACGCGCGGCGAAAAGTACAACAAGGTCGTGGACGTGTGGTCAACCTGCACCGAAAAGGTGGCCGAAGAAATGATGAAGGGCATTTCGGACACCGGCAAGGGCTTGATTAACTCCGTCTATATGATGGCGCACTCCGGCGCGCGCGGTTCCGCAGCTCAGATCAAGCAGCTCGCGGGTATGCGCGGTCTGATGGCGAAGCCGTCGGGCGAAATTATCGAAACGCCGATCATCTCGAACTTCAAGGAAGGTTTGACGGTTCTCGAATACTTCAACTCGACCCACGGCGCGCGTAAGGGATTGGCCGACACGGCTCTGAAGACGGCCAACTCGGGTTATCTGACCCGCCGTCTCGTTGACGTGGCGCAGGACGCCATTATCACCGAGATTGATTGCGGAACGGATAAGGGATTGACCGTCAAGGCCGTTATCGAAGGCGGCGAAGTCATTGCGCCGTTGTCCGAACGTATCCTTGGCCGCACGGCTTTGGTGGACATCGTCCATCCGAAGACGAAGGCCGTCATCGTCAAGGCCGGAGAATTGATCGAAGAGGTCCAGATTGATCTCATTGACAAGGCCGGCATTGATACGGTTGCCATCCGTTCGGCTCTGACGTGTAAGACGGAATTGGGCGTTTGCGCCAAGTGCTATGGGCGTGATCTGGCTCGCGGAACGCCGGTCAACGTCGGCGAGGCTGTCGGCGTCATCGCCGCCCAGTCCATCGGCGAACCCGGAACGCAGCTGACGATGCGTACATTCCACATCGGCGGCGCGGCGCAGCGTGGCGCGGAACAGGCTTCTGTCGAAGCTTCGTTCGACGCCAAGATGCAGATCAAGAACAAGAACGTCGTCTTGAACAGCGAAGGGCGTCCTGTTGTTATGAACCGCAACTGCGAAATCGTGCTTATTGACGCCGATGGCCGCGAAAAAGCGCGCCACCGCGTGCCTTATGGTGCGAAGTTGCTGGTGGCGGAAGGCGAACAGGTCAAGAAAGGCCAAAAGCTCGCCGAATGGGATCCCTACACGATGCCGATCATCACCGACCGCGAAGGAACGGCGCATTATGCCGACCTCGTGGAAGGCTTGTCGGTCAGCGAAGTCATGGACGAAGCGACGGGTATTTCGTCGAAGAAGGTCATGGACTTCCGTCAACAGGCTCGCGGCGCCGAATTGCGTCCGCGTATCGTCCTGCACGACAAGAAGGGCGAGATCATCAAGCTGTCGAACGGCATGGAAGCCCGTTATTTCCTGCCCGTGGACGCCATTCTCAATATCGAGAACGACACCCCGGTCAAGGCAGGCGACATTCTGGCCCGCGTGCCGCGCGAAAGCACCAAGACCCGCGACATCACGGGCGGTTTGCCGCGCGTCGCCGAGTTGTTCGAAGCCCGCAGGCCGAAGGATTTTGCGATCATCGCGGATATTGACGGTCGCATTGAATACGGCAAAGACTATAAGACCAAGCGCCGCATTATCGTCCGTCCGATGGACGAAACGATCGAGCCGCGCGAATACCTGATCCCGAAGGGCAAGCATATTGCCGTTCAGGAAGGCGACATGGTTCAGAAGGGCGACCTTTTGATTGACGGTAACCCCGTGCCGCATGACATCCTGGCCGTGATGGGCGTAGAGGCATTGGCCGACTACATCATCAACGAAATCCAGGAAGTCTATCGGTTACAGGGCGTGAAGATCAACGACAAGCACATCGAAGTGATCGTCAAGCAGATGTTGCAGAAGATAGAAATCGTCGATTCCGGCGATACGACTCTTCTTGTGGGCGAGCTTCTCGATCGCGGCGAATTCATGGCCGTGAACGACAAGGCGGTGCTTGAAAACCTGCGTCCGGCTCAAGGCAAAGCGGTGCTGCAAGGCATCACCAAGGCGAGCTTGCAGACAAGGTCGTTCATCTCTGCCGCATCGTTCCAGGAAACGACGCGCGTCCTGACGGAAGCCGCGGTTTCCGGCAAGGTTGATACGTTAGAAGGCCTCAAGGAAAACGTCATCGTCGGTCGTCTGATACCGGCGGGAACGGGTTCGATTGTCAGCCGTCTGCGCCGTATCGCCGCCTCGCGCGACATGGAAGCGGACAAGCTTGACGCCGATAAGGCTCAAGCGGCACTGGCTGCGGCTGAACAAGCCCAGGCTCAAGCTGACGCGGAACAGCAAAAAAGCGCTGAATAATCAGCGTTGTTTTGATTAACAAAAGCCCCCTTTTCGGCAATGCCGGAAAGGGGGTTTTCCTTTGGTTAATTGCTAAACAACGAAAGTATTCAGCAATGTTCGCTTTATGTTAATATATGAAACCGCGTCTGGAACTGTGGAAGATTTTCAAAAGTAATTGGCAAGGAGAAAAAATGAAAACCTCATTCAATATCGTTGGGTTCGGTTCGAAAATGACGGACTGGGTCATTGATCTGAAAAACGCCGAGCGTATGGCCTTTGTTAATGACAAACTCAAGGCGATTGACGATTCCCTTCCCCAATTAACGTCCGCAGGCGGACACTACGACGTTGCAGAAATGCACACGGCCTTGAAGAGCATCGTCGTTGAAAACTGGAAATATCTTGGAGCAAAAAAGGCTCCCGGTGGTTCCGTTTATAACACGTCGAACGGCGCCAAGGTTGCAGCGCTGTCTATGTTTGGACAAGAAGCGCGTAAGATCGCTTTTCATCATATTCCGACGTCAATTGTCACTGATGCGCTTGTCTTCAACATGCCGCCCAGCAAACAAGGGTCGGATAATAAAGTTGTCCGTGAAAAATATCTTTGTGCCAACCGTCTTCCAAGGGAAGTAAAGTTTACTTCCGAGCAAATTGAACTGCTTGCCGATTTGAAAACGCGCGTTGTATTCTTTCCGTTATCAACGCCGAATGGCTATCCCGAGCAAACGAATATGTTGTTGAATATTCTTGAAATGGAAAATTCGGAAGCCAAGGTTATGGCGACGTTTCATGGCTTTAATGCCGAAAAGAACCCGATAAAGCATTGGCCTGCGATGAATAAGGCTGACGCATGGGTCGGTAACAGCAAAGAGCTCGGACACCCCTCCAATCAGGAGGCTCGTGAACGTTTTGCTAAGGATGAAAATAATCTTCAGGTTGTTACTCTTGGAGAAAACGGTCTTCAGGTTACGAAAGGGAATTTCAGCAAAACATTCCCTGGCCTTAACAACATGGGAGAAGTCAAAGGCACGGCAGGAGCCGGAAACGGCGTCGAAGGCGCAACGTTGCTCTATCTGGCCGATATGTTCAAATGTTCGGCAGAGGAGAATCTGTATGCATTGGGTCGCTTGGCTAACGCGGCAGGTGCTGCGGCGACGACGTTTAAGGGAACGACCTTAAGGCCAAAGCATGCTTCTTTAATTAGAATGGGATACGAATATCAGGCCGTCCATCGTATGCCTAAGTAATATCGCATAAAAGCAATCCGACCCCGCCGGTATACAACCGGCGGGGTTTTCTTTTTGTATTAGAATGCTAATGTGCCTTTTATGAACCCCACCTACAACGAATGCGCGCTTGCGCCCTATGCGACAAAGCCTTCGCAATCGAAAGGCCGCCTTGTGCCGGAAGCCCTCAGCGCCTCTCGCACGCCGTTTCAGCGCGACCGCGACCGCATTGTCCATTCCAGCGCTTTTCGGAAAATGCGCAACAAGACGCAGGTGTTTATCGAAAGCGAAGGCGATTACTACCGCACGCGCCTGACGCATTCGCTGGAAGTCGCGCAAATAGCGCGTTCGATCAGCCGCGCGCTGGGCTTGGACGAAGATTTAGCCGAAGCCATCGCTTTGGCGCACGACATCGGCCATACGTGCTTTGGCCACGCGGGCGAAGAGGGGCTCGACGCCGCCATGAAGCCCTACGGCGGCTTCAGTCATAACGAACAGACGTTTCGCATCCTGACGAAGCTTGAGCACCGTTATGCGCGCTTTGACGGCCTTAACCTGACACGGGAAGCGCTCGAAGGCATCGTCAAGCACAACGGCCCCATTGATCCGTCAGCAACTTTGCCGACCATCCGCGCCTTTAACGAAGAATGGGATCTGGAAATTACAAGCTTCGCGGGGCCCGAAGCGCAAGTCGCGGCTTTGTCGGACGACATCGCGTATAATACGCACGATGCGGACGACGGGCATCATGCGGGGTTCTTCAAGCTTGAGGAATTGAACGAACTGCCTTTGTTCGGCGACGCCGTGCGCGAGATGGAAAAGCTGTATTCCAGCGTTGCGCGCCAACGGCTGATGTACGAATGCGTGCGCGAGGTTATCGGCCTGATGGTCGGCGACGTGATCGAGCAAACCCGCCGCAATATTGAAATCCTCAAGCCCCGTTCGGTCGAAGACATTCGCCACGCAAGCCAATCCACGGTTTCGTTCAGCGCGGGAATGATCAAAAACATCGGCGTCCTGCATCAATTTCTCGATACCCGCATGTATCACCACGCGACGGTAGACGTAGTTTGCGATAAAGCCCGTGCGGTTGTGTCCGATCTCTTTGATTTTTATATGGAAAAGCCGGAAAATCTCCCCGCTTCATGGAGCGATGACAATAAACCGGGCAGCGACAAAATCGCCCGGGCCCGTATGATCGCCGACTATATCGCGGGCATGACCGACCGCTACGCGTTGCGAGAGCACCGCCGGATCTTCTCAACGGAAACTGTCATTTAGAGCATTTTCCGATTAGATGGGCTTGCCCCATCATCAGCCGGTATCCGGAATTAACTCTATTTTTTATTCGAGCACGTAAACCATGCCGTGACGTAAGCCGGCCAATACTGGTCTATCGTTTCGCGAATGACTTTTACGGAAAAGCCCGTAGGACAAACCGAAGGGCCTCCGCAATCGGTGTCCATCGTCCAATTGGCATACCCGGGACAATCGGCAGACGATGTGCACTTGCCGATGATGGATTTGCCGTTGCAATAAGTGTCCTCGTCGACAAAGCATTTATAGTTGGGGTAAATGCCGATATAATGGGTTTTTGCATAGCCGCAAGTAATCTCCGTAGAGCCGAAAGCGCCGCATTGCGGAACGCCGTTTTTGAATCCGACAACGGCTTGCCCTGCGCCGCATGTAATATTTGGAACGGCTGTGCCGCATTTGGGAACGCCGTCAACGACGCTTGTAATGGCTTTCCCGGTTGAGCAAGAAACGTTAATACCGCCCACGGCCTTCCATTTAAGCTGATGCGAATTATTATAAAGACAGGCAACAACATTTTGCTTGTTATCGTCCATCAGGGTCGAACCAAGATTCGAACAAGCAGATTCAGCCACATTCGCGGCAGCAAAGACCTGAACCGGCGAAAGAAAAGAAAAAGCGAGCATAAAGAAAGTGAAAAGAAGGGGTTTATGCATGTCTGATCCTATGATCCGCATAACGGGACGCCGTCTTTAATGATCGTTACGGCTTTGCCTGCGGGGCAAGTGATGTCTTGAAGAAAAATTCCGCATTGCGGAACGCCGTCGATGACATTCATGACAACTTTGCCGGTTGTGCAGGAAACGTCGTTGCCGCCTGTTGTCGCTTTCCATTTCAGAATGCCATAGCTGTTATAAAGGCAGGCGACGACATTTCGATTATTGTCGTCCATCTGAGTTTTCCCGATCTCGTTGCAGGGCTGTCCAGCAACGGCGGCATCTGCCTGTTGAGCCGCAATCGAGAAAAAAACAACCCCCAAGAGGGCAACATAACGAAATGTGCGCATATAAAAACCCCCGTGCATTTGACGCCTTTATGACGCTAATACACGGGGGTTAATTATATATTATTATAGCGTTACTTCTTGTTTTTACGCGCCTTTGCGGTGCCTTCTTCTTCAATCGCGGCCTGCGCAGCGGCAAGGCGGGCGATCGGCACGCGGTAAGGCGAACATGAGACGTAAGTCAGCCCCGTGCGGTGGCAGAACTTGACCGAATTGGGGTCGCCTCCGTGTTCGCCGCAGATGCCGAGCTTGATGTCCTTGCGCGTCTTTTTGCCGCGTTCGCAGGCGATCTCGATCAATTCGCCGACGCCGACCTGATCCAAAGAGGCGAAAGGATCGTGCTCGAACACGTTCGCCTTGTAATAATCGGGCAGGAAGGTGGCCGCATCGTCGCGGGAAAGGCCGAAGGTCGTCTGCGTCAGGTCGTTCGTGCCGAAGCTGAAGAACTGCGCGGTTTCGGCGATTTCTCCGGCGCGCAAGGCGGCGCGGGGAAGCTCGATCATCGTGCCGATAAGGTATTTCAGCTTGACGCCGAATTCCTTCGAAATTTCTCCGGCGACGCGTTCGATCATCGCTTTCAAAATGTCGAATTCCTTCTTGGTGGCGACGAGCGGAATCATGATTTCGGGCGTAATGTTTTTGCCCTTCTTCGCCATCTCCACGGTCGCGAGGAAAATGGCGCGCGCCTGCATTTCATAGATTTCCGGATACGAAACGCCCAAGCGGCAGCCGCGATGCCCCAGCATCGGGTTGGCTTCGTGAAGCGCGTGCGTGCGCCGTTTGACCTTTTCGGTCGTAATGCCCGCGCCTGCGGCGACGGCGGCGATTTCCGCCTCTTCATGAGGCAGGAATTCGTGCAAGGGAGGATCGAGCAGGCGGATTGTGACCGGCAAGCCTTCCATAATCGTGAACAGCTCGACAAAGTCGTTCTTCTGCATCGGCTGCAGCTTGGCCAACGCCGCGCGGCGTCCTTCCTCGTCGTCCGCGACGATCATTTCGCGCATGGACGTAATGCGGTCGGTGTCGAAGAACATATGTTCGGTGCGGCACAGGCCGATGCCTTCGGCGCCGAACTTGCGGGCGGTGCGCGCGTCAAGCGGCGTTTCCGCATTGGCGCGAACCTTCAGGCGGCGAGTTTTATCCGCCCATCCCATCAGCTTCGCAAAATCGCCTGACAATTCGGGTTGAACCGTCGGAATTTCGCCAAGCATGATTTCGCCGGTCGAACCGTCAATCGTGACGATGTCGCCCGCCTTGATCGTAACGCCCTTGGCCGTCATTTGCTGTTGGGCGTAATCCATGTGCAGATCGCCCGCACCGGCAACGCACGCGCGTCCCATGCCGCGCGCGACGACGGCGGCGTGGCTCGTCATGCCGCCGCGGCTCGTGATAATGCCCTTGGCGGCGTGCATGCCGTGAATATCCTCGGGGCTTGTCTCGATGCGGCACAGAATAACTTTTTCGCCGTCGTTCGTCTTTTCCTCGGCTTCGTCGGCGCTAAAGACGACCTTGCCGGAGGCAGCGCCCGGCGACGCGGGCAATCCCTTGGCGATAACCTGCTTCTTAGCCTTGGGGTCGAGCGTCGGATGCAACAACTGATCGAGTGATTTCGGATCAATGCGCTTGATAGCTTCTTTTTCGCTGATGACCTTGTCTTTCACCATCTCGACGGCGATGCGCAAAGCGGCGGCGGCGGTGCGCTTGCCGGTGCGCGTTTGCAGCATGTAAAGCTTGCCCTGCTGAACGGTGAATTCGATGTCCTGCATGTCGCGATAATGCTTTTCGAGCTTCTTGCGCACGTCGCACAGCTGCTTGAAAACCTTCGGCATGACTTCTTCCATAGCGGGAAGATTCGACTTTTGCTCTTGTTTGCCCTTGATCGTCAGGTTCTGAGGCGTGCGAATGCCTGCGACGACGTCCTCGCCTTGAGCGTTGACAAGGTATTCGCCGTAGAAAGCGTTTTCGCCGGTCGAAGGATTGCGCGTAAAGGCGACGCCGGTGCAGCAATCGTCGCCGCGGTTGCCGAACACCATCGCCTGAACGTTGACGGCAGTGCCCCAATCGTGGGGAATGTCGTTAAGCTTGCGGTACGTCATCGCGCGGGCGTTCATCCACGATCCGAACACGGCGCCGATAGCGCCCCAAAGCTGTTGATGCACGTCCTGCGGAAACGGCTTGCCGTAATGCTTTTCGACGACTTTCAGGTATTCGACGATGACATCCTGCCAGTCTTCCGCCGTCAGGTCTGTATCGAGCGAAACGTTCTTGGCGCGCTTGGCGTCTTCGATAACCTCTTCGAACAAGTGGTGTTCAAGCCCAAGAACGACATTGCTGTACATCTGAATAAAGCGGCGATAGCTGTCATAGGCAAAGCGCGGATTGCCGCTGACCTTGACGAGCCCTTCGACGGTCTTCGCGTTTAAACCGAGGTTTAAAACGGTATCCATCATGCCCGGCATGGAGGCGCGGGCGCCGGAACGCACGGAAACGAGCAGGGGATCCTTGGCGTCGCCGAATTTGCAGCCGACGATCTTTTCGACCTTGGCGAGGGCAGCTTCGACCTGTGCCTTCAATTCCTTCGGATAGGATTTCTTGTTGGCGTAGTAGTATGTGCAGACATCCGTCGTTGCGGTAAAACCCGGAGGCACAGGCAGCCCCAGATTGCACATTTCCGCCAACCCTGCGCCTTTGCCGCCAAGCAGATTGCGCATGTCGGCGCGGCCTTCAGCCTTGCCTTCCCCGAAACTATAGACCCATTTTTTTCCAGCCATAATAAGCTCCTCTTAAGCGAGTTTTGTTGAGAGATATGATTTGACTTTGTCCAAAGCTATGCGCTCCTGCTGAGCGGTATCGCGATTGCGAA
>JBAZLX010000006.1:0-26372 GCA_041650075.1 Bdellovibrionales bacterium
ATTGGCGTCCTATATCCAGACCCAATTTTATGTCGTGCGGGTGGCTCCAAAGAGCGCCGAAAAAGATAAAAGCGAACCCGAGCGATTTGCCCGAAGGCTTGCTTTCAATAAATTCGTCGAAACGCTGCTGTTGACCGGCGTTGACACCTATACCGGCGATGCCTTGACGGATAATCAGGGCGCTATTTTTGTAACGAGCACGGAGCAAGCGGATTTATTGGCCGATCAACTTAATGCCAATCCTGCCTTGCGGAAATTGGCCCAAGAGCGCGGATATGCCGATTTCGCGGTGTCCATTCATTCGGTCGGCGTTAATCCGTCTGAACAAAAACGACGTCTGAAAAATTATAAGGACGGAAAATTTCTTTTTGTCGTCGGCGACGACAAGTTCAAGGAAGGCTTCGACCACAAGCCTTTAAAAACGATCATTGATATGCCTCACGGGTCGTTGGTCGATAAAGCCCAGATTTTAGGACGCGGCACGCGCCAATGGTACAACCCCGCAAAAAACCGGCTCGAGGGCATGGTCTTTGCCGATACCATCATTTATATCGGCAGCGACGATCCCAAAGCCGACCGGTTGGCACGGGAATCCGCCATCGCCAACGCCGTTCTGGCCAGCGACGTGCTTGACGGCAATGTCTTGGTTATGGGGCCGGGCGCACCGACGCCGACTATATCAAAGCCGCAAAAAACATCGTTAAAAATTGATTGGGTCGATGGCATCACCGTTGAAATTTTATCAACGCTGCAAGATACAAAATTATTATTGTCCGAACGGGAAAAGTTCCGGTGCGCGACGCCGACAATTGAGAATTGGCCGGAGTCGCCGGAATTCAAAAAACTGAAGGCTCTCCGTATAAACAAGGGCGGTATCGGCGCCAGACTTCTCTACCGCTTTTACCAATCAAGCGAGGAAGCCGAGGATATTTTTCAATCCGACAGTACCATCAAAAGAATCCTTTTGGGCTGGGCGACAAAAGTCTCGGTTAGAGAGTACGAAGCCTTGTTGCATCTGCTTGAACAGTTGCCGGATATCATCACAAACTGGCCGCAATCGCCGGAATATAAAGCTTTGATCGATTTTCGCCGCAGCAAGGGCGATGTGGGGTCTTACACTCTCTTTAAGGAGGCTCAACAAGACAAGGAAGCCAAACGTGTTTTTACGAGTCCAGGCCTGATCGATAACATCCTCTTTGGCAGAGACGATACCGCTACCGCGTCTGAATTGGGAATTTTGACGCGGCTGATCGAACAGCAACAGGATGCCATTGTAAACTGGCCTCAATCGAAGGAATTCAAAATAATAACGGATCTCCGTTCGCGTAAGGGCAATATCGGCAGCAGACTTCTTTATCAATTTGCCAAATCCAGAAAAGAAAACGGGGACATTTTCAAGTCCGAAAATGTCATTGAAAGAATTCTTTTGGGCACCGCCGTAAAGACTACGGTTAAAGAGTACGAGGCCGTTCTGCATCTGTTAGACCAATGGCCGGACGTTATCGTAAACTGGCCTCAATCGGCCGAATATAATAAATTGAGGGATCTTCGCGAACATAAAGGCAATGTGGGGTCTTACGTTCTCTTTAAACGGGCCCAACAAGACATAGAAGCTGAAGGTATTTTTACCAATCAAATAAAAATAGATAATATCCTTAATGGCAAGACGGATACCGTTATCGCGTCCGAATTGGGGATATTGACCCGATTGATCGAACAGCAACAGGATGCCATCGCAAACTGGCCACAATCGAAGGAATTCGAAGCTTTGAGAAGTTTGCGTTCGCGCAAGGGGGATATTGGTTGTCTCTCTCTCTTTCATTCCGCGCAACAGGATGAGGGCGCTAGAGATGTTTTTCCTTCCTCCGGGGTTGTCCATAATATCCTTTTGGGCAAAGCCAAGACGGTCACGAACTCTCAATTTGAGACATTGACGAGATTGCTTGAGCAACAACCCGACGCTATCGCAAACTGGCCGCAATCGAAGGAATTTGAAACTCTGAAGGCCTTACGACTGCGCAAGGGCAATGTTGGGGGGCAACCTCTGTTTCAGCTGGCTCTACTGGACGATAAAACTAAAGATGTTTTTACTTTTCATTGGGACATCGCCCGAATTCTCTCGTGTAAAGCCAAAACAGTTTCAAGGCTTCAATTTGAGACTTTGGTTGAACTGCTAAAACAGATGCCTGACAAGAAGCTTAAGTCTGCTGTGAATGCCTGCGCCGACGAAATTCTGAAAGAAGAGACTCATCCCGATCTCCCCGGCGCCAGCCTGCAGAAAAAAGGCTCGGTTATAGGGAAGACCCTTTGAACCAATCCATCAATTATTGGCGGCGGAAGGGGTGAGCCGGATAGATGCCCAAGATTTTTACTTCGTGCGCGAAGAAGGCGAGTTCTTCAAGCGCAAGGCGGAGCGATCTGTCTTTCGGATGGCCTTCGACATCGAGATAAAACTGCGCTGCCGTAAAATTGCCTTCCGCCAGATAGCTTTCGAGCTTTGTGATGTTGCAACCGTTCGTCGCAAAGCCGCCGAGCGCCTTATAGAGCGCCGCCGGAACGCTGCGCACCGTAAACACAAGCGTCGTGATGCAATCGCTGCCGGGCTTGGCTTCTCTGGCCTGACGCGAGAGGATCAGAAAACGCGTCGTGTTGCCTGCGCCGTCCGCGATGCCTGTCGCGAGGCTTTTCAGCCCATAAATTTTTCCCGCCAGTCCGGAGGCTATCGCGGCAACCGTTTTATCGCCGCGCTTGCCGATGTCGGCGGCGGCGCCTGCCGTGTCGTCGTGAATGACGGGCTTGATGCCGTGTTTTTTCAGCCATTTGCGGCATTGCGCCAGCGCCTGAACATGGCTTTCGACGCGCTTGATGTCCTTGAGCGTAGCGCCTTTGACTCCCAGAAGATGATGTTCAATCGGCTGATAGTGTTCGCCGATAATGTGCAGCTTGCCTTCGGGCAGCAGATGATGCACGTCCGCGACGCGGCCCGCGACGGAATTTTCGACGGGGATCATCGCAAGATCGGCTTTGCCGGAGGCGACAGCCTGAAAAGCGTCGTCAAAATCGGGACAGGGAACCGTTTCGCATTTCGGATAAACAACCCTGCATGCCATGTCCGAATTCGCCCCGAACGCGCCCTGAAACGCTATTTTCATTTTTCTTCCCCTTAACGACCTGCGAACGATCCGCAAGGCTCGGGATTGTTATGCAAAGAACGCTCGCAATCAACCGCTTTTTCTTTGCTCTATTAAATACGGTTAAACTCTTATTAAAGCTTACGTGATAGGTGTTTTTTCGTCTTTTTAACCTGCCTTGAGGTCTTTCATGCCGCAAGAGATCGTCAAAAAATGCCGCGCCGGTTTCACCATGACCGAGATGAGCATCGTTCTCGCCCTCATCGGCGTGGTTCTCAGCACCGTCTGGGCCGTCGCCGCCAAGGTCAGCGAACAGCAAAAAAGCAACGACGCTTATAACCAGCTTGGGATCATCGTCGAGAATATCCTGACCCTTAAACATTCTCAGGGAAAATCGTTTTCGAGCACATCGTGGAACGTCATTACCGACGACATGATCAAAGCTGACGCCATCCCTCAGACCTTTCTTTCCAAAACGACGTCCACCAAGGCGAATAGCCCCTGGAAACCCGATGGGTTTATCGTTTCCGAAAAATACGACGGCGCCGCGCAGAAGGGCGCTTTTCGCATCGTTTTCGAAGACCCTACGCCTGCGGGATGCGTGGCTTTGATTTTGCGCGCAACCTCGTGCGAGGCCGGACAAATGGCCTGCCCTTATAAAGTCCATACGAAAAACGGTTCTCAATCGAAAGATCCGGACGCTACAAAAGGCTGGGCGACCATGACGACCAAGCAGGCAGCCGATCTTTGCGACGAAAATACGGAATCGTCGTCGTCGGTAGGATTTGATTATTATTTATAAGTTATCTGGCGGGCAAGCGGAGCGCTGAAAGAAATTTCGGCAAGGCTTTCTCCCACAATAACTCGTTTTCAACGTATTCTTTCGCGCCGATGCCGAATTTGCGGCGAAGAGGCCCGTCGTCGAGCAATTGAAGAAGCTTGACCGTGACTTCGGTCTGGTTTTCACCGTCGCACAAAAGACCCGTTCTTCCGTCTATCACGGCGTCCTGCGCTCCGCCTTCCCTGCCCCCCAGCGACGGCACGCCGAACCATGCGGCTTCGATGTAGCTGATGCCGAAGCCTTCGACCGACGTTCCGACACGCCGCACCGGCATCGCGTAGATATCGCTGGCCACGAACATCGCGCCTTTTTTGTCGTTATCGAGCGAGCCCAGGAAAGCGACGTGCTCGGATACGCCTTTTTCTTCCGCCAGCGCGTGAAGGCGTTTCAGGTCGTCGCCTTCGCCGCCCACAAGAAACAAAGCCGAAGGATAGCGCGCGATAATTTCCGGCATGGCCGCGATGACGCGGTCTATGCCTTTGCGGGGCTCGAGCCGCGCAAGGACGGAAAGCACGGGGGCGCGGCCTCCGACCAGAGAGCGGATTTCCTGCTGCGCGTCGCGCGTCGGACTGGGCAGAGGATTGATGGGCGGGTGGACAACCTTGAGCCGCAAATCGTCGGGACGCGGCAAATACGCGCGGACGATGTCCGCCGTATAATGCGAGTTCGCAAGAATAGCCGTAGCGCGGGACAAAGCGGCTTCAATGCGCTGTTTTTTGCGCTTGGATGGAAAAAGGGGGTATTCCGCGCCGTGCGCCAGGACGACGACGGGCGGCGTATATTTTTCCGACAAAGACTCGATGCTTTTCCACGAGTCGCAAAAGACGCCCTCGATCATTCTCGACGTAAAAAGGCGCGCCGTGGCTTTCCGTTTCTTCCATCGTCTGTAGGGCCGCCAGCCGCCGAACCTTTTAATGATAAAGGAAGCTTCGGGCTTGTATTTCTTGTCTTTGCCGTCCGCGAAAACGATGACCTCGTTCTCGGCCTTCGCCAGTTCAGCGGCAAGCGACGTCATATAGGTTTCCATGCCGCCTTTGTCGGGAGCGAATGTTTGCGTCGCGATGAGTATCATGGGGCGTTCTGATGTACGTGATCACGGAAAATCAAGAAAAGCGCAATTAACAACCCAAGAGCGTTAGATTTTAATTTAACAAGCTTGAGGCGAAAATTGTGATTTTTTTGATTTTTGTGCAGAGCGTACTGCGACGTACGTGAGCAACAAAAATCAAAAAAAGCGCAACTTGCAGACCAAGTTGTTAAATTAAACCTCTTATTCTTCGTCTTCTCGTTTAGGCTGGCATATCGGCCGGTCAGTTCCGGCGCGGATGAAGTCTATGATGCGTTCGACTTGCGCCTGATTTTTGTACTGCGTCGCCGTTTCTTCGAGCCTTTCGGCAAGCGTGCCTTCGGGGGCAAACAGCATGCGGTACGAACTGCGCAAGGCGCGGATGTCTTCGCGGTTAAAACCGCGCCTCTCAAGACCTATCAGGTTAAGCCCCGACAGATGCGCGCGTTCGCCCTTCACGAGGCCAAAGGGAATGACGTCTTTTTCGACGCCCGACATGCCGCCGATGATCGCGTAAGCGCCAATGCGGACAAATTGGTGCACGGCCGACAGACCGCCGATAAGAGCGAAGTCGCCCACGGTGACGTGGCCGCCCAGCGTCGCGCAATTCGAAAAGATGACGTTGTTGCCGACTTTGCAGTCGTGCGCGATGTGCACGTTGACCATATAAAGGCCGTTGTCGCCGACGCGCGTGACCATGCCGCCGCCTTCGGTGCCGGGATGCATCGTTACATATTCGCGAATCCGATTGGATTTGCCGATTTCGAGCGCCGACGGCTCGCCTTTATATTTCAGGTCTTGCGGGGGCATGCCCAAAACCGCAAACGGATAGACGATTGTGTCTTCGCCAATCGTTGTCCGCCCGTCCACGACGACATGCGAGATAAGGCGGACGCGATCCTTGAGTACGACCGCCGCCCCGACCGTGCAGAAGGGGCCTATAAAGACGCCGTCGCCGATTTGCGCTGCCGGGTCAACAAGAGCTGTAGGGTGAATGGTTGCGGCCATGGGGCGTACTATTCGCTTTTCGCTTCGTCGCGCGGCACAAGCATGGCCGTGTACACCGCTTCGGCGCAAAGCTTGTCGCCGACAAAAGCGTCGCCCTTGAATTTCCAGACGTTGCCGCGCGTGCGTTCTTTCTTCACCTTGATGTGCAGCGTGTCGCCCGGAAACACGGGGTTCCGGAACCGCGCGTTTTCAATCGTCATGAAATAGACGATATGCGTATCGCAGGTGACGCCTTCCATTGACGCCACGACAAGCGTGGCCGCCGTTTGCGCCATCGCTTCAATGATGAAGACGCCCGGCATGATGGGGTGGCCGGGGAAGTGACCCTGAAAATAAGGTTCGTTGGACGTGACGTTCTTGATGCCCGTGCAGCTTTCGCCGGCAACGATGTCAATAACGCGATCAATAAGAAGCATCGGGAAACGGTGCGGGATGCGCGCCATGATGCCGCCGATGTCGAGTGAGGTTGGTACTTTGAATGCTGTCATTTATTGGCTCCATTGAAGCCCACGTTTGTAGCGCGTTTGGATGTCTTGGGGCAAGAGGGGCACGAAAGGCTCGGTTTATCGGGTTTTTTAGGGGTTTTTGGGTTATTCCTCCTCTACTGGCTTCCACCCCTTATCAACGAGGCATTTATGCCGAACGTGCCAGCGGGCGTTTTCGTTATCGTCCACGGGGACGTATTTGGGGTCCATGTATTGCCCGCCCGTCGTCGAGCATTTAAGCGTAGCGCCCGAACCGCTGCATCGGGTCGCAAGCGGCGCCACGCGTCCTTCCTGCACCTGCACCTGACGCAGAGAAACGGGATAACGCTCAAGCGCGCGATTTTCGCAGGACAGTTTGGCGGTTTCGTAATCGGCCTCTGTCGCGCCCGGTTTTTGCCAACGCTCTTCGGCGCAGCCAAAAAGTACAAGCGTCGCCAAAAGGCATGTCGCGAAGGAAATTTTTTTGTCCATAGCAGGCCTCCTTCTTTTATAAGTGCCCATAAACTCTATCAAAACACAAGCCGACGAAGAGCGCAAATGGGGCGATTTTTCTTTAGTATTGCCGCCTGAATTGGTAGGGTGGCGCGGTTTTTAGGCTTTTACTTACGGTGAGTCCGGTCATGGATATTGGTACACTGCTAAACGCTCTCGTTCTTGGCATTATTGAAGGACTGACGGAATTTTTGCCCGTTTCTTCGACGGGGCATATGTTGATCGCCGATCATTTTTTCGGCATTGAAAACGCGGGCGCCGTTTTCGAAGTCGTCATTCAGTTGGGCGCTATCCTTGCCGTCGTCGTCGTCTATTTCGAGAGGCTTTGGAAAGCCGTTTACACCCTGCCCTCGCGCAAAGAATCCCGCGCGTTCGCCAAAAGCATTATCGTCGCCTTTTTGCCGTCCGCCGTTTTCGGCGCGCTGTTGTATAGATTTATCAAGGACGTTTTGTTCGCGAGCCCCCAGCTTATCGCATGGGTGTTGATTGCCGGAGGCATCGTTATTTTGATCGTCGAACGGCTGCCCAAAAAGGAAGTTCATACGGATTCGGAAAATCTGCCGGTCAAAACGGCTCTGGGCATCGGGCTTTATCAATGCATTTCGATGATCCCCGGCGTTTCGCGTTCGGGCGCTACGATCATCGGCGCGATGCTTTTGGGCGTAAGCCGCAAGGCCGCTGCCGAGTTTTCGTTCTTTCTTTCCATTCCGACCATGGTCGCCGCCGCCGGATACGATTTGTATAAAAACATCCACGTTTTGAACGGCGGGGATTTTGAAATTATCGCCGTCGGATTTGTCGTCGCGTTTTTTTCCGCCCTTCTGGTCGTCAAAACTTTTATCGGGTTTATTACGCGCTTCGGGCTTGTGCCTTTCGCGTGGTACCGCATCATCGGCGGCGCGGCCGTGCTGATGGCACTGGCGGGCGGATTATAATAACCCATTGATTATTAATATAATTTAGTTGCGTTGCTGAGAAACACAAGTTTTGCAGCTTGTGCATACCGCCCCTTATAATGGGCAGAGTGCATTCAGGAAATTTTAGAGGCGTATTATGTCTTGCAACGCCATCATTGTCGGCGGGACTTTCGATTATAACGGCGGCAAAGCCTCGAGATTGATCGCCTCGATGGCGGACGGCACCGGCTGGGAGTGCGTCAACGGCGGAAATTTATCCGCGCTGACGGAAATAGATTTCAAAAAATACGGCGCTGCCGTTTGGATGCCGAATATTGATAACGCCGAAAAGAAAATTCTTCCCGACATCAAGAAAAACAATCCCGGTCTTTTGCTGATTTCGTCAAAACGCGCCATTGAAAAACATTACACGCCTTTTGATGTCGTAAGCTGGCTTCCAAAATCAAGATCAAGCCTTGGCATTATGATTGACAAGCCAAACGGCAGGCACCGCTTTAGGCTGCTTGACCCTATTGGAAACCAATATTGCAATACGACGCATATTGAAAAACTTTCCGGCGCTCTTTTGGCGCGCGTTAATTATTTGTCCTCTTTGACACGTATCGGATCGAAATCCATCGGCGTGGAAAAAAAGGACAAATTATTGCCGCCTGCGGAATTTGTTCGGCTTGTTCGGGAATATGGCGACGAATTCTCGAAAATCATCAACGGGATTAATAGCGGAGACGATACCTCTACTGAACGCATTACAAGATGCTGCTATGGATTTCCTGCTTTTCGGGGAGATAGTTATTACCTTGTCTCTCCGCGCAGCTTGGGCGGCAGAACAATGGAGGCCAACGATTATATCGCCGTTCATACCGGTGAATTGCGTATTGATTATTACGGAGACGCAAAACCTACGGTGGACGCTCCTATTCAGGTCAGGTTGTTTAATTACTATAAATCCGTGAATTATATGATTCACGGGCATGTCTCGATTGAAGACGCGCCAACAACGCGGTCAAAAATATCGTGCGGATATATCGAGGAAGTTGACGAGATTAAGGAGCTATTTCCGTCCCGCGACGAGGCAAATTTCAGCGTTTGTTTGAAGGGGCACGGATTCCTGATTATGGCGCGAGACCTCGGTTATTTGCAGGAACAGAAAAGCAAATTAGAGGCGCGGCGTTTTCCTGAGCCTTAGGCTCATTTCTTTTCGCGCTTGTCCAGAAAGAACATGAATTTCGCCATCGGACGGCGAAAAGCCAGCGAATGCGTCAAATGCAATACAGCAAATACAATAAATATATCGGCAAAAATTTCGTGAGCTTCGCTCATGGCGCTTCTTTGCCGGTGAGGACGGGGGCCGCGCTGATACTCCTCAAACGTAAGGCCTTGCTGTACTTGTCTTTCAGGCCCAAGGCCGAAGATGCGGCCTTTGTCCATCGCGATGCCGGTGATGCAGGCTCCGACAAGCGACAGGAAAACGACAATTGTGATGACTCGTCCCGTCGCAGGATGTTTGAGAAAGGTGTTCGCTTTCATGCCCGCAAACGAGGGGATAAAACGCGACAGGCTGATGTACGGGTTGATTTTGAACGCCCAGAATGCCTGAAGAAAAAGCGCCGCCGTGACGGCGTAGCCGACAATGGCGTGAAGATGCCTTTGGTCGTCCGAAAAATAGGCGGCCAGGGCCAGTATGGCGAGGATAGCGTGGGGAATCCGCATGGAACTGCTTTTATCCATGGTATAAGTTTATACGCACCGCACAAAAATAAAAAGCGGAAATTCGGCGAAGAAAGATGTATGTTTTGGCCTCTTCACTTTCTATGGGACAATCAAGAATGGACGACAAAAAACTTTATATCAAATCGCGATACAAACTTTGGACGACCGATCAGGTGCGGTTTTGCGACCTCGACGCCTTGGGGCACGTCAACAACAACGCCATGGGCACGTATTTCGAAAATGCGAGAGCCAAGCTTTTTCACCTCGTGACGCCCGGGTGGCCGTGGGGCAAGACTGTTTTTATTCTGGCGAGAACCTGCATTTCTTTTAAGCACGAGCTTAATCTGCCAGCGCGGCTCAAGGTCGGGACATGCATTACAAAAATCGGCACGACATCCATCCATGTCGCCAACGCTCTTTATCACGCGGGAAAGCCGATTTCATACAGCGAGTCCATATCCGTCCTGATTGACCAGAAAAAGCGCACGCCTGTCAGGATTCCGGACGATTTACGCAAGGTGTTGAAGAAATACGCCGACGGCACGAACAAGGCATGAAAACAGTACCATCCTAGCATCAAGAGATTTGTTCAGGTCACGAGCGGTTGCGGGGAGCGTAGAACAGAGATGATGAACGTTTTGACAGGATATAAGCGTGCCGCAGAACGAGCGATGTCACCCGCCATGCCCGCTTTCACTGGTTATCCGGCAAGAAGGGGGCGGCTATGAGCAACGATTGGTGTTTCGGCTGCGGCAAACTTAACCCCATCGGCTTAAAACTGGCGTTCGAGGAAATAGACGGCGTTTATGTCACGCACTTTACGCCGCACGACGAACACCAGAGCTATGACGGCACTATTCACGGCGGAATCATCAGCACTCTTCTGGACGAAGCGATGGGGCGATACCTTTACGTCGCCAAGGGACGCAACGTCGCGACGGCCAAGCTGGAAGTGCGCTTTAGAAAACCCACGCCCGTCGGACAAGAATTGACCGTCAGCGGCTGGGTCGTCAGGGAACGCGGCAAGATGATCGAAATGGAGGGCAAGGTCGCCCTGCAAGACGGAACCGTCACGGCGGAAGGCCGCGCGATGATGATGGAAGTCTGAAAAAGCCCTTCTTTAGCGCTTTTTCCAGCTTCCGTCCGCCCCCTGATACAGACTGCCGGGAGCAAGACCCGCGACAATTTGCTGAAAGGCGAGCTTGGCGACGACATCCACGGATTGGCCGTTCTGTTTTGAGATGCGGGCGTATTCCTGGCTGCGTTTGGCGTTGACGTCCGCCACCAGAGCTTTGACTTCCGCCGTTTGGGAGAGCGCCACAGCGAAACCGTCCGCTTTTTCTCCGACAAGGCCGGAACTGCGCGCCTGATGAAGATCGAGAGCCAACGCAGGAGAAGCCGCCAGCATTCCCAAGAGGGCTATGAGCGTCAGAATACGTATTTTCATGAGTGACTCCCTTTAAAAGACATCGGGGTTTTTGGAGATCGCTTCCTGCACGTCTTTTTGGATTTCAACTTTGATATGTTGCTCGATATTGACGTTCAGGTTGATTTCAATGGGCTTTTCGGGCGCCTGCAACTGCACCGTCGGGGTGCAGGCAAACAACAGGGCGGTTAACGGAAGGACGATGCTAAGGTTTCGCATTTATGCCTCGCTCCATGATCTTCTTGGGATCGGTCAGCCATGATAGATTCTGTTGAACCAAATCTAGCACATCGCCTTTCAGATTGACATTCATTTTGACGGCACGGCCTTGCTGAACCTGCGGGTTTTTGCCTTCAATCGCGAGGTTAAGTTCGGATTTTCCGTCTGCCCCGCTGTCGAGTTGAAGGGAGAGACTATCGTAGTGGAAATTCTTTAGAATCTCCCGCACCAAAGCGACTTGCGCATTGTCGCCCGGGATAATGTCGGGAGACACCGTCAGAATTCCGGGCGCATCGGATTGCAGCAGTCCATTGCGAAAAACGATGCTTTTGTCAGGCGCTATCGTGACGGGCAATGAGCCGGATATTCTGCCGGTCGCCGTCGCGCGGTTGCCCGTGATCTGTCGCAACAAATCGTCGGCGAATACGCCTTCGACTTTTAGATCGGCGGCGATCGGGGCTTTTTCTTCAAACGAAATGCGGATGTTTTTCGCAGACACCTTTCCCCCGCCCCAAGGTATGGAAAAGGCCTCGACAGTCAGAAGGGATTTGTCGGGCGAGGAATAAATATAATTTACGTTAAACGTCAGTTGCGAGGCGTCGTCGGCCAAAAAAAACCCTTTTATTATCGCGCGATCAAAATAGACGGCAAAATCGCCGTTACCGTTGAAAACGGGAAGCGGCAAGGCGTCTGAAGTAATTTGAATGTTATTGATTTTCCATTGGCCTTCGATTTTTCTTTCTTTAACTTTGGGCGCGCCATTGACGGCGACGGCACCTATTGCAGCGGAAAGGTTCGCTTTTTTAAAAGCGATGTCTTTGAGCAAAAAATGCGCGGCGCCGGCATCTGTGAGCGTAAGCTGAACGTTCGAAAATCCCTGCGCTTCAAGAAGTCCTTTGAGCTTGTTTTGCAGCAAGCTCTTCCACGGCAATGCCGCTGCTATTGCCATTAATAAAACGGCTAATGTAACAAGCGCACATCCGACTTTGTGTCTTTGGATAAGTTGGGTCATGCTTCCTTAAATTCCGACGCGCGGGATGAGGCAAATAAATACGGTTTCTACGCAAGACGATAATAGAAGGTTTTGTTTTTATTGGGGCAGGTATTGATAGCCAACCTTGTTTTTTAACCCACTGAAAAAACTGGAAAAACTGTTTTTATTATTACATATGTATGCTCGACTTTATCGCATCGCGCTTACGCGTTTATTATATTATGACACAAGAGAAAGGATATGCGACATGACGCGGGAAATAAAAACGCGGATTTCCATCGTCAAAGGCGACATCACAAAGCAGAAAACGGACGCTATCGTGAATGCCGCAAATAACTCGCTTCTGGGCGGCGGCGGCGTGGACGGCGCTATTCATCGCGCTGCCGGGCCGAAGCTTCTTAAAGAATGCAAAACGCTGGGCGGGTGCAACACCGGCGACGCGAAAATCACGAAAGGCTATGACCTTCCCTGCAAATGGATCATCCACACCGTCGGCCCTATCTGGAGCGGCGGCAATAATTACGAGGAAGCCATGCTTGCCTCGTCCTATCAACGGTCTTTGGAGATTGCCGACGCGGAAGGCGCAAGAACCATTTCCTTCCCCAGCATATCAACGGGCGCGTATCGTTTTCCTTTGGAAAAAGCCGCTAAAATCGCAATAACGACAATCAAGCAATACATCGGATTGCGCGATGCTTTCGACGAAATAGTCATCGTTTGCTTCGACGACAAGACGCTGAAAGCATACAGGGACGAACATGGAGGCGGCGCACGCCGCTTGGCCTGATAATAAAGCCATAAGTTGCTTACCCTTTTCTGCTTAAGACGCACTTGTCGGGTATCGCCGCAACCACTGCTTTATCATCTGGAATATTTGTTCCTGCTTGAACGGCTTGCCGATGTGATCGTCCATGCCTGCGGCAAGGCACCGCTCTCTATCGCCCACCATGGCGTCCGCCGTCAGCGCGATTATCGGCACGTGCTTGCCGGTAGAAGATTCCGCTATTCTTATTTTTTGCGTCGATTCAAAGCCATCAACTTTCGGCATGTGGCAATCCATAAAGATGATGTCGAATTTATTTTTCATATATTTCTCATAGGCTTCTTCGCCGTCCACAGCCGTGTCAACGCTGCATCCGACCTTGTCCAATATCTTGATCATGAGCAACCGGTTGACAGCCATGTCTTCGGCGACAAGAACGTGCGTTCCCATCAGGGCTTGCATCAATTCCTGCACTTTATCGGTTGAATCTCTTCTTATCATTTGTGAAACGCTAAGGCGCGTTACCATGGGAAGGGTCAGCCCTTCCTGTTTTCCGTTCAACAGTATCTTGAGCACCGCCGCCAATTGGTAGGGATAAAAGGGTTTGACGAGAAAGCCTGAAATGCCGCTTTTGGTCATTTGATCCATGGACGTAAAGCGCCCATAGGCCGTTAACATAATAATAAGCGGCGACCGGTCGCCGCGTTTTTGGGTGATTTCTTCGCTGAGAGTCAGGCCGTCGTCTTTTCCCAAGTTATAATCGAGGATGATAAAATCATATGGATCGTTTTCTTTTTCCGCAGCTTCGATTTTCTGTCTGGCTTCTGCCGCTGTCAGAGCCACATCGGCGCGTATGTCCATGTTGTTTGAAAGACACTTCTGAACAATGAGGCAGCAGACGTCGTAATCATCCACAACGAGGGCTCTTTTGCCTTTTAACGACACATCGGGAATCTCGACAATAACGCAATTGCTTTTGCCGCGCTTGACGTGCATGTCGAAGAAAAATGTCGAGCCCTTTCCGACCTCGCTGGTCACTTGCAGATCTCCGCCCATAAGGGCGGCTAATTTTTTGGATATGGCAAGCCCAAGACCGGTTCCTCCGAAACGGCGCGTTATGGAGGCATCCGCTTGCGTAAATTTTTCGAAGATACATTTCATTTTGTCGGAAGGAATCCCGATGCCGGTATCCTGAACGCTAATGCTTAACGTAATAATGCCTTCATCGGTGTCCGATTTTCTTGTTACCTGGACGAGAACGTGCCCGGCCGACGTGAATTTTACGGCATTGCCGATCAAATTATAAAGGATCTGTTTGAAACGAACCGGGTCTCCCATAATGCAAGGAGGGACGTCGGCGGCTATGTCTACAAGAAGCTCGACGCTTTTTTCGTTGGCTTTTATGGAAAAGCCGTCCGTGACATCCGAAATGGTAGAGCAAATTTCGAAGGCGATTTCTTCGAGCTGAAGCTGTCCGTCTTCGATTTTTGTATAGTCGAGAATATCGTTGATCAGGGAAAGCAGATTTTCCCCGGACTGATAGATTATGTTTCCCCAGTAAAATTGCTCCGGCTGAAGCTTCGTATCCAGCAATAATTGCGACATGCCGATGATCGAATTCATTGGCGTGCGTATTTCATGGCTCATGGTGGAAAGAAAATCGTTCTTGGCCCTGTTGGCAGCCTCGGCCGCCGCTCGCGCGGCGTCCGCCTGTTCTTTGGCTATTGCCAGCTCAAGCACCGGCTTTTGTATGGTTCGTCCCAAATAAAAAATAAGGCCGAAAAACAGTCCTATCGGAACGAGGCTCATCCCGATCCATTGCTTTATCTGGGTTTTAAAGGCCGCGTTCAAATCATCAATATATAGACCCGTACTTATGATCCAGTTCCATGGTTTATATAAATCCGCATATGCAACCTTGGGGTATGCCGGCCCACCCGGATCTTCGGGTCTGGAGAAAGAATAGTAGACATAGCCGCCCCCATTCATGGCTGCTTTTATAATTTCTCTTATGAGGTAGACCCCGTTTGGATCTACGTCATCCCGGAATTCGCCTTCCTTAAAAGCGCCGGAGCCATGAACGACGACCCTTTGATCCGGCGTGAAGGCAAACACATAACCGCTGTCTTTATTTCTCATTTTCCGAAGAACCTCGCGCGCCTGTTCCTTTGCCCGCTCTTCGGAAATGACGCCGTCTTTAAATCTTTGATGATAATAATCGGTAATCATCATTAGCTCTTCGACCGTATGACGCACGGCCGACGCGCGCTCATCGAGCATCGCCTCTTTCATCCTGAAAAGGCTCATCCAGACGATCATGATGGCTATGGCAACGCAAAGACCGCCGAGAACGGCAAGCTTTATCATAATGTGCAGTTTTTGCAGCTGTCGCTTGTGTGTCATAACCTGTCCTTAATGAGGGACTCGAGCAAAAGACTACACTTGGATCGTTATAAAATAGCTTATCGATAACATACGGTTGAATGATGAAAGGGGCTTTTGGCGCAGTTTCTTTATAAAAGCCGGTTTTGCCTTAGGCGGCTTCAGACGGCTTTTTCAGCACCCATTTCTGCATCATTTGGAAGAGTTGGGCTTGCTTGAAGGGCTTACCGATGTAGTCGTCCATTCCTTCGGCAATACACCGTTCTTTATCGCCGACCATCGCATCTGCCGTCAACGCAACGATGGGCGTGTGGGTACCGGAGGCCGCCTCGAAATCCCTGATCTTTTTCGTCGATTCAAAGCCGTCAACTTTCGGCATGTGGCAATCCATAAAGACTATATCGAATTTTCTTTTTATGAATTTCTGAAAAGCTTCTTCGCCGTCCGATGCCGTATCAATGCTGCATCCCGCTCTGTCCATGATTTTCGACAAAAGAAGCCTGTTAACGGGCATGTCTTCGACGATAAGAACGCGCATGCCGAATAGAGCGTGCATGAGCTCGTGCGTTTTATTGATGGAGTCGTTCTTCATCATTTGGGAAACGCTAAGCCGCGTTATCATAGGCAGAGAAAGCTTTTGTTGTTGTCCGTCCTGAAGGATTTTGAGCACTGCTTCCAATTGATAGGGGTAAAACGGCTTGACCAGGAAACCGGACGCTCCTCTTCTGAACATTTCTTCCATGGACGTAAGGTGCGCGTAAGCCGTTAACATTACGACGATCGGCGATTTATCTTTCCCCTTTTGAGTGATTTCTTCGCTGAGAACCAAGCCATCGTCTTTTCCAAGATTATAATCAACAACAACGAAGTTATAAGGATCGTTTTCTAACTCTGCCCTCATGATTTTTTGTTTAGCTTCTTCTGCAGTCAACGCTATATCGCACCGTAATTTCATGTCTTTTTCCAGATATTTTCGTACGATGAAACAACAAACATCGTAATCGTCAACAATGAGGGCTCTTTTGCCTTCCAAAGATACTTTTGGAATAACCTCTATGTCATGCCCGCTCTTGCCCAACCGGACATGCATGTCGAAAGAAAAGGTAGACCCCTTTCCTTCTTCGCTTGTCACCTCCAAAGCTCCGCCCATCAGAACCGCCAATCTTTTGGATATGGCAAGCCCAAGACCTGTCCCCCCAAAACGACGCGTTATGGAAGTGTCTGCCTGAGTGAATCTTTCGAAGATATAATTTATCTTGTCGGCAGGAATGCCCATGCCTGTGTCCTGAACGCTGACCTTCAAGATAATAGCTTGATCATCGTCGCCGTTCGCCGTTTCGATTCGGACAAGAATATGTCCTTTTGACGTGAATTTTATCGCATTGCCAACCAGATTATACAGGATCTGCTTAAAGCGCGACGGATCGCCGATAATATACGGGGGGACATCTGCTTCTATATCCACAAGGAGTTCCAGTTCTTTGTCGTTAGCTTGTATCGAAAGTCCGTCCGTTACATCCGATACGGCAGAGCAGACTTCGAAGTTGATTTCTTCAAGCTGGAGTTTGCCTGCCTCAATCTTCGTAAAATCAAGAATATCGTTGATTAATGAGAGCAGGTTTTCTCCGGACTGATAGATGATGCTTCCCCACGTAAATTGTTCCGGCTGAAGCTCTGTATCAAGCAGCAGTTGCGACATGCCGATGATCGAGTTCATGGGCGTGCGTATTTCGTGGCTCATGGTGGATAGAAAATCGTTCTTGGCCCTGCTGGCGGCTTCGGCCGCTTCGCGAGCAAGCTCCAAATCCCTTTGCCAACGGGCTATGCTGAGAAGAGCGTGATACCACGCGAATAGCAGAATGACGCTAACCCCGAGAATTACATCGATATCCGTATATAAACGACGCGCCACGGAGTCGATGTGCCGAAATATTTCTTTTTCATGACGCGCGGAAATATTTTTAATGTTGTCGGCAAAGACGATCATATTCTCGGCATATTTCTTATCCTCAAGCAATGCGCTTGCCTCTGCATTCTTTTTTTGGCGGACAAGATCGAAGGCCTTTGTTTCCAGTTCTGTAAGGGCGTCTCGCGCTGAATCAATTGTTTTCAAGGCCTCTCGAAATTCTTCGCCTTTAAATGCCGCATGAACAAGCCGCTTGTTGTAATCGAGGGTGCCGACATCTATTTGGTATCTTTCCTGCCATTTGGGATCATCGGTAAAAATATACATACGAACTGAATGGGAAAGAACGCTGTTAAGATAAATCAGGCGGTTTGTTCCTTCTCTGGTCGTTATTTTTTCGGGCGCTACGTATTTCATTTGGTTGTAGAGGGAGAATCTGCTGACAACATCCCACCCGATCGTCAACAGAGTTAACGATATGGCAATGACCAACACTTTGCGCGGAAACGCGATTTCTCTTTTTTTGCCCTCCTTGGCTTGATCGGGTTTGATGGAGGAGCCTTTTGCCATAAGCTCTACCTGCCCCATTTTTCTTGTTCGGCTGCAGTTGCGAATAAGGCGATGAGGTAGAAAGCAACAACACACGACAAGCCGCCGACAACAAGGGCAGCGCGCCAAAAAGCCGTGTTTATATCGTCAATATATATGCCGGAACCAATAATCCATCCCCAGGGCATAAAGCCTTTGACGTAGCCGACTTTCGAGTAAGATTTTCCCGATATTTGACCCATGGCGGCAGTAGCTTTGCCCGCCGATTTTTCTTCTCCAGGCTTAATGTTCCATTCGTAAAAAATGAAACCTTCGCCTTTGTTTTTATATATTTTTATAAATTCCCGCCCAAGATATTGGCCTGAAGCGTCCTTAAAATTAATCAGGTTTTTGCCTTCCATTTCCGTATTGAGGGGATGCAAAAGCAATGTCGCCTTAACATCGGTAATCCAAAAATAGGACGTGTTATCGTCGTAACGAATATGCCTTAATGTCTCTATGACGTATTTCTTGGCGTCTTTTTCCGACAAAACGTTTTTTTTGGATTTATCATAATAGGAATTCAGGATGCTGAAGACCGTCTTGACTTGTTCGCTGGTTATGCGCTTGCGCTCCTCCAGCATTGAACTGCGGTAGCTGAAAAGACTGACTGCGGCCAACGAAACACCAAAGACATAAAACAGCATCGCCGACAGGAGGAATATCTTGCGGGTTTTTCCGCGCATAAGCTTGCTAAACATGCGGCTTTTCCTCCTGCTTGCGTAAAGTTACGGCAAAAGCGCCAATAAAAAGCAGGGTTACGACAAACATCGCACAAACGATGTAAAACACTTTTAGACAAGCTTTGTTGATGTCTTCGTCATAAAGCCCGACCCCTATCGTCCAGCCCCACGGTTCGATCTGTTTGACGAAGGCCATTTTTTGATAGAACACGTTGTCAGATACGGAATCCGGTTTTTGGGGCCACGTATATCTCATAAAGCCTTCGCCGTTTTTCTCGGCGATCTCGCGCATCCTCACAATGGGCTTCTGCCCGGTCGAATCGATAAATTGAGAAAAATCTTTTCCTTCCAGTTGCGGGGTCGCCCGATGCAACACAAAGATGTGTCTGGAATTCGTTATCCAGTAGTATTCGTTTTTGTCATATGAGACCTGGCGAATGTTTTGCAGCGCATATTTTTTTGCTTCTTCTTCGGACAACCCTTCTTTTTCCATTTTGTTATAATAGAAGGATGCAATTTCATGAACGCTTTCGGCCGTCTGGCGGAGGGTTTCTTTGCGTTCTTCGATAACGGAAGTTCTGTATTTTTCGATTCCTATGCCGCATGACGCAAGCATGACGATGGTTACAAAGGTTACAACGACGTATGGTTTAACGCGGGAAGCATCAACGCTCCCCCATTTGATTGGCATAACATCCTCGCATAACTTTTTGCCCCGCGACAATGTTCCATCATTAATTTATCGCACTAAAATTGAGTTAAACAGGCACACGCGTGTACGCGAGAAAACCCAATATTGATCGGCGTTTTTTACATGCCCTTCGCCTTACGCTCGTATTCGCGAAACAAAGTTTTGAGTGAATGAGGGGTGGCGGTTTTATTAGCCTGTCCGTCGAAACTTTTACGAAGGAGGATGGCGCCTGCGTCAAAACCTCGACGCCTCGCATGAAAATTTATTCTTTTCTCAACCTTTCGACCGGCTTTTACAACTCGCAGGTCATTCAACGAAGAACCGTTGAAGACGCATGAAAGGTTATTGCTTCGGCAATTAAATTTCAGGAATTATGGGGAAGAAATAATGCGCATTATTTCGTTACTGTCGTAATCATGCTTGTCTGAGCTGCGAATAACAAAATCAACATTGATCGATTTGCTTATAAGTTGTTGTTTAAACATTTTTGCAGATTCTTTCATAAAACAACACGGATCGTTATCGTTGTATATGAGGCTCAGCTTTGTTTTTGAAACGCTTATGCCCCTTATTATTCTGAACAAACTGTTTCTGTTAAAAAATGACGGGCTGATCTGCTCCGCATCGCCAAACGCTTTTGGCCGAGTCCGGAGATTGATCGGCATGACCCCGGCAACAAGCACGCAATGGTTCAATATGTTTTTAAGAAGCGAGCAGGCGTATAATCCCGTATTTGCCCCGCCGGACAGACCGACGTAATCTATTGATTTATACTTATCGCGCAGATCGAGAACAGGAATGACCGCGTTGTCTATAAAATATCGCATGTAATGCGATTCACCGGTGTTCACAAGATTAAATACTCCGTGCATATAGCTGGGATTGTTATACAGCGTTTTTGCAGAAGCAACGGCGGGACCGTCCCAACTATCAAACCCGAAATTATAATTTATGGCGTTTAGACCAACAAACGGCATGGATATTAAAAGAATGTCGTACCCTTTCGTCAAAGCATCGTTAAAAAACGTCAGGGCAAACGGCTCGGATTCGCGGGGAAGGCCGCCGTGTCCGTGGTTGTATACCAATAACTTTCCCGCTTTGGAGGAGGCCGGAGCTTCAATCAACAACGAAAACGTTTGATGCTCGGTGTTTTTGTACACTATGCGCGAACAAGTAATTTTATGCGTTTCTTTGAGGTTGTCCAAAAAGGAATTTGAATAGCTCGGGCAATACTGTGCGTTCCTTTCATAAATATAATCAATATCCGAGTATAGGTAGTTTAGCGATCCGTCTTTATCGATTGACGATAGAATTTTTACATTGTTGTTTTTAAAACCCTCTCTATTTATCAATTCGTTTCTTGACGCGTCTGCCAACGCCTTCTCTTTTGCTATTTTAGCCTCAGCCGCTTTTGCTTTTGCTTCAGCACTCGCGCAGCTATCAAACGCGACTATATTCACCGAACATGCGCGCCCTACCAACCATGCCCGTATTTTATTATTTTGAGCCGCAAAAACGCAAAGACACATCAACACAAAAAGAACGGCAAGATAGATTGCTTTTCTTTTCCGCGATGTTTTAAACACGGCGCGTTCACCAGAATTTATGTGGAAGGGGAAATATACTTATCATATTTTTCCCGATAGCAAAAGGCGCTAACAAGAATTAATTCCGGCGAATATTTTCATAACGCCGACAACCGCACATAAAAATCTTCTTAAGCAACCCGTTAGCGGCAAATAGGGCGAGGTGTTCTCACTGCTCCTGCAAGAGCAAGCAGGCTTCATGGCAATTTTTAGTCGCGCCCGCGCCTTCTAGGCTTGGCGCTTTTAAAAATTGTCGAACTCGGCGGATCGTTCACAGCACTCCATTTCACACAAACAAAAAGCCCCCCGATTGGGGGGCCTTTTTGTTTGTGGCGGGGCGGAGGTAACTGGCACGACAATTACTATCGAGTCAGCCATTGATTAGATTAGAGAAAATCGCATGTTGGTGGCATCTCCAGCGCGTCTTGCCTTGTTCCTGCCCGTAAACATTAAGGGAGGGTGAAGTCATCATCAATCTTACCTAGATGCAAAATATCTTTTTGCTCTTCTAAAGCCCTTGCGCTCGGCCTCTGCTACGGTCTGAACGTAGTATTCGCCTTTGTTTGAAATTCTTACACGATCATATTGCTGGTCAAATGGCAGATGATAGATTTTATTCCCTTGATTGATGTTGCATTTGATTAGGGGGTAATCAGTTTTTAGAGCGAGTGATCTAACCGCTATCCCAAGTCGCTGTGCGGCGAGACTTGCAACATCAGACAGTTTTGTTGTTGTGGCAAAGACTGGCTTAACTGTTCCAAATGGCAAGTTGCTTTCCATCTCATAACACAGGGTGGTGCCGAACAACTGAAAGATGTGCTTTTCTCTAATAACCTTGTCTGCCGACCAGCATTTAGCTTGAACAATATGGATGCTGCCGTCTTTTTTGCATATCAGGTCACGCCCCATATCTTCAAAGCCTTTTGTGGCGCCAAAAAAGTCTACGTTCCACCCCTCACTCTCATATTGGTAACCAACATATCTTTCATAAAATCGCCCGATCTCCCATTTGCTTTTGTCGCGTTTTAAATACCTGTCTAGCGCAAGTTGGTTTTTTTGTGCTTCGGGAAGCTTTTTGTATTCTTCATCTGTGACAAACAAAATTGTTCGGTCTGCGTTTTCATCTATTCCGTTTATGTCCCCGCCAGCTATGAGCCCGACGCGTTCATTTAAAATGATTTCTTCATATTCTTCCAAAACTGGAAAATATTCTTTGAATGAAGCAAGCTGATATTCAAGGAACTTTAGCCGCTCAATTGCATCTCGTTTTTCTTTCTTTGCTTCTTTGACAACTTCGGCAGCACTACGCGCTGGATGCTTTTTGTAAATTAGGCTCTTATACTCCGCATCATCAATCGGCCTCTCGGCTTCTGCTATAAAGTTTGCCAGCCACTTTCGTCCTTTAATGTATTCGTCTGAAAATGATTGCTTAAGGTTCTGGTAGAAGCTCATGCGGACATCAAGTTCTGCCTGAGTTTTCTGTCTGTGCTCCTCTATCTGGCGCATTAAAGGATCACGTATTGCCCTTATTTCTTGCTCACAAAGAGCTTTTGCACGCTTTTCTATGCTATCTTTGATCTTTCCGATGATTGTGCTCACAGCCCAAATGGCAATGCCTATGCCTATCAGGACAACTAAACCGGATAGATCACTTCTAGAACTCATGGGGACAACCCAAAAAAAGAACGTATCTAACCTGTTGACCTAAATACTCCGTACCGAGTCAACAGCTACCAAAACTTTTAGAGAGTTTTGGCCTATCTGGCAATCATACGGGGCGGGTTTGGAAAAATCGAGGACAACAGCTTTTTGCAGAACGTGTTGAAGCTATTGCGACTTTTCGGCGCATTCCAAATTCATATATGAGTTGTAATTGTAAAAAGCGTGGCGGATGGGGTGAGATTTCTTTGCAGCGCGGCCTCTCCCGAAGCGGCGCAGCAGCTTCGGGAGAAAAGTCGCCGCTCGCAAAGTGGCAATTTTTTAGTCGCGCCCGCGCCTTCTAGGCTTGGCGCTTTTAAAAATTGTCGAACTCGGCGGATCGTTCACAGCACTCCATTTCACACAAACAAAAAGGCCCCCGATTGGGGGGCCTTTTTGTTTGTGGCGGATGGGGTGTCCGTATAATAGTTTGTTCTCCCACAACCCTGATAATTCCAGACCGTGTTAGAAATGCCTTGTAAATAAGGCTTAAATAGCATTATTATGTCCCTCATAATTTATGGTTGTTCCGCCTTATTGGCAACAGACTTGTGGGACAACTTGTGGGACTGGAGGGCTTCCGCCATGGTCGAAATCAACAAACTTTCTCCGCTTACTGTTTCCCGTCTTAAAACCAAAGGCATGTATCACGATGGCGGCGGGCTTTATCTGCGCGTCAAGCCCAACGGCGGCAAGTTTTGGGTGTTGCGCTATACCCTGCACGGCAAAGCCCGCGAGATGGGCTTGGGCGCGTTCCCTACGGCTTCCTTGTCCAACGCCCGCACGAAAGCCACAGAATGGAAAAAGCTTCTTGCCGAGGGCAAAGACCCCATTTCCGCCCGCGCCAAGGGAAAGGCCAAAGACAAGAAAACAGAGGATAACGAGAAAACCTTCAAGGATTGTGCCGAAGCTTACATAGACGCTCACAAGTCCGGCTGGCGCAATTCCAAGCACGCCCAGCAATGGAGCAACACTTTGGAAGCTTATGTTTACCCCTTCTTTGGAAGCGTGCCTGTACAGGATATTGACGTGGCCTTGGTTATGAACGTGCTGGAACAAAAGAAAGCCGACTTTGGCAAAGGCAAGACCCTATGGACGGCAAGGGCTGAAACCGCTTCTCGCTTGCGCGGACGCATCGAATTGATTTTGGATTGGGCGGCGGCAAGGGGCTATCGCACGGGTGAGAATCCCGCAAGGTGGCGTGGACACTTGGAAAACCTTTTGCCGCATAAGGCAAAGGTTCGGCGCGTCGTTCATCAACCTGCCCTGCCCTACGAAAAGATTGGCGACTTTTCCGCCTCCTTAAAGGAACAGGACGGGATGGCGGCAAAGGTTTTGTGGTTTACCATCCTGACCGCTTGCCGCACGAGCGAGGCAATCGGCGCAACATGGCAGGAAATAGATTTAGACCGCAAGCTTTGGGTTATTCCCGAAACCCGCATCAAGGCAGGCCGCGAACAGCGCGTGCCCCTATCGGATGCGGCGATAAAGCTTTTGCGGAACATTCGGGGCAAAGAAAAGGTTAGCCCCACCGCTTGGATATTTGCCGGACGCAAACGCGGTAGGCCGCTTTCCAATATGGCAATGCTTGTCCTGTTAAAACGCATGAAGCGTTCGGATATTACCGTGCATGGATTTAGGTCGTCTTTCCGAGATTGGGCGGCAGAACAAACGAATTTTCCGCGTGAGGTTGCCGAAGCCGCGCTGGCGCATGCCGTGGACGACAAGGTGGAGGCAGCCTATCGGCGCGGCGATTTATTTGAAAAGCGGCGACAGCTTATGGACGCATGGGCAAGGTATTGCGCAATACCATCTCTACAAATTACGCACAAAGGAGTCGTTATTCCAGTTCGGCTCAAAAAGATTTAATCCAACCCAAAGCAATCGCATCGTTCTCCCAAAAGGCCAATATATCCGTCATTACTTTAAACAATGATATTGTATCTCCAGAATCTAATCTAAGCAGGGACTTGTAGAAAAAATGTTTTTCTCCATTCCCGACAGAAGGGCTCGCCCAAATTACCCCCGTGCCATCATGATAACTCTTTCCTGTAAGGCTCAAATTTGTTGCCATATTCATAAGCTCAAAAGAAGATGTTGTCGCACTAGTATGCGTTGAGAGCTCAATATCTTGTATTCCACGTTCATCGTTCATTTTGCCATGTTTTATCATGGTGGCGTTTGTAAAAGCTTCTTTTGCATAAGGACATTTATTTCTGACTGCATTTTGAAAACTTTTTAGGTCTTTATACTTATTCTTCCAATCGGAGTTGTGTTCTCGTTGTGCTGCATCCACCCAATCTATTAAATGCCACGCCGTGAGAAAGAAATTTAAGGCATAATCTTCTCTGCGCAAATTGCTTTTGGTATCGTCTCGAAAAGCTTCATATTCTCGGCGGAGCTTTTTGACAAAATCTTCTGGGGAAAAACGTCCAAAAACATACTTTCCCGCATTTGTGTGGTTTATCCATTCCATAAATGGCAATATAATCAAATTGATATCAATATGCAAAAATGGTCTTTGTATGATTAGAAGTTACAAGGTCTTATGTTAGAATTATTTTGCATGGCTAGGTCTGGCCGCTGAAAACTCTGTCCGCACAGAGCCGCCGCGTCTCATATTTCTGCGGATGCTATGCGGAGGCAAAATGACAGAGGAAAAGAATGAGGCCAAAAAATCGGCTCTAGGGATATTCGCTGAAATTCCAAAGATTGGGGTTTTGGGCGGTGATATTTTGCTTGGGTATAGCCACCGCCAAGCGTTGGAAATAGCTGCCGAGACTTTAGCAGATATTTCTCCAAAAACGAAAACGGAAATTATAAAAGCCATCTTTGAGATATTTGAGCAATGGAAAGACGAACGGGGCGTATATCCCCCAAATGAAGGGTGGCTATTTGGGCTTGCCCCTGAACGTAGCCCAAAAACACAAGAACCAGCAAAAGACTACTGCAATAGAATCCTTATGGCCGCCAAGCTATCTGGAAAGAAAGCACAAACACCAGAGCCTTGGGAATGTTGTCCGTATGTGCAAACACCCGTTGGCTTGTTTTGGCGGCTCTTGGGAGATGAATATTCTCCGCTTCTAAAATATCTTAAATATAATCCACTCCATTATGAAATAATAATAGCGCTGCTCATTTTAATATCAGATAAGCCAAAAGCAGAAAGCCAGTCTGGCGATTGCATTGATAGTGCATTAAAACTTGCCCGCTACAGACTAGAAATACAGAAAGAAGATATTAGACGCATGACTCCTGACGCAATAGCGGCCTTCAATAGAAGAAAACAAAAAAGGCTAAGAGAAAATGCACAGAAGGAAAATACAAAAAAAATTATTCTTTTAGCCTTTCAAAAACTAATATCAGAAGGTGAAAAGCCCTCACTTAAGGAGTTGAAAAGCAGAACAGGCAAGTCTGAACCAGTTGTATGCAGGTGCCTAAAAGAAGCTGGAATTGACATCAAAGGAAAGAAAAAATTTCCTAGTTCAACCACGAAAATTTCTCCGTTCAATTGAGAAAATCGCCGCTCTGGTATCGGGATTTATACTGATTAGATTCCCCTTGTTAGCAACAGAATTTCGTTGCGCACCAACAAACAAGGGGATGAACATGGACGACACTAAGGAACTAATTACAGTACCCGAATTTCTTTCGCGGTACTCAATCAGCAGGACGGCGTTATATCGTGAGGTAAACGCAAAGCGTTTGCGGCTTTTAAAGCGAGGCCGTCGCTCACTAATTGCGCGAGAAGATGCGCAAGCATGGCTCGAAAGCCTTCGCCAAAAC
>JBAZLX010000007.1:0-26163 GCA_041650075.1 Bdellovibrionales bacterium
GGAAACAACGACGCCTGTGACGACGAGTACCACGACGCCCGTCACGACAGAGACGACAACACCTGTCACGACGACAACGACGCCCGTTACAACGACAACGACGCCTGTCACGACGACAACGACGCCCGTTACAACGACGACAACGCCTGTCACGACGACAACGACGCCCGTTACAACGACGACAACGCCTGTCACGACGACAACGACGACGCCAATAACAACCAGAATAACGCCGACGCCAAGGCCAACCTGTCCCGGAGATGTTTCTTGCCCGACGACAACAGTGACAACGACCGTTCCGACCACGGAACCGACGACGGTAGCAACGACCGTTCCGACCACAGAACCGACGACGGTAGAAACGACGGTTAAGCCGACCAGAACCGTGCCGACGGCAAGGCCGACATGTATTCCGGGAGAAACTTGCGACGTATAATCCGGACGTAACGTAATAAGGGTTGGTTCGCCGAGTTTTTCCTTTGGAAATCGGCGAAACCCCTTATAATCGGGATATCCTTTTTTGGATCTTCCAGCGATGAATGCTTCCGCCGCCTTTGATTTTGCTACCGCCCGGCGCTCTATGGTTGATGGCCAGTTGCGCCCCAACAATGTCACCGACCCCCGCATTCTTGCGGCCATGGGGGATATTCCTCGCGAATTATTCGTGCCATCCACTCACGTCGGTATCGCCTATGCGGACGACAGCATACGGCTGATTTCGGACAGATATTTGATGCAGCCGCTTGTCCTCGCGCGGCTTTTGCAGGCTGCGGAAATCAAAGACAAAGACCGCGTTTTAGAGCTTGCTCCTGCGACGGGTTATTCGACGCTCGTTCTGACAGCTTTGACGTCTTCCGTTATTTGCGTCGAACCGGATGCCCTTTTGCACAAAGAGGTCGAAAAAAACATCGAAAGCTATGCTTGCGGAAGGGCTGTGGCTCTGGCCGGCGCGCCCATCGAAGGATGCATCGTTCATGCGCCTTTTGACGTTATTTTCTTTAACGGCTGCGTTGAGTTTATTCCGTATTTCCTGTTCGATCAGATGGACGAAAACGGCCGCCTCGTCGCCGTTGTGCGCTCGCACTCAGACGGCCGTGCGGCGCATGTCGGACAAGCGCGCCTGTATCGCAAGACGAACGGCGAGGTTTCGTGGACGGCTTTGTTCGAAACGAACACGCCGCTGGTGCCCGGCTTTGCGAAGACTGAAGAGTTTGAGTTTTAGTAAAGAAGAAACAAAACGGGATGCCCGCCTTCGCGGGCATGACGGTGTTTTTTTGGAGGGGGAAAGAGAGTGGGTCAGGTGTTTTTGAATTTTTTGACCATCACTTCCAGCTCTTCGATCATTTCCATGGCTAGCGGGTCTTTTTCGTCGTGCATGCTGGAATCAACAATCATTTTCATAATAATCGCGTGCGTTTCAACCACCTGAAGCTTGGCAAGAACCTTGAAGCTTTCCGGATTTCCGCCCCAGACAAAGCCGCACAGAAGGTCGCCGACCTTCGTCAATAAAGGATAGCCAAACGTGTTGCCCATACCTTTTACGTCGAGGGCTTTCTTATATATGCCTTCGAGGATGTCCTTGATCGGCGCATCGGGCTGTTTCATCGCGCGGACAAGATTGAATATCTCGGCAATGTCGTCGAGGCGCACTTTGCTGTAATTATCCGCTTCTTGCGCGATGGCGGCTTCTCCGGCCTTTTCCATTTCGTCGAGCGACACGTCTCCAAGTTCCGCCCCTTTCTCGTCGGCGGAAGTGGCGGCAATATCGGTTGTTTTATCCTCCTCGACAGGCGGGGTGTTTATAACCGATACTTTTTCGTCCGGCTTCGGCGGCGGCGCCATTGCCGCTGCTGTTCCCTCCGTTTTGGCGGGCCACCCTGCCCGGCGTTCAGGTCCGTTGAAAGGCATTTTCTTGCGGCGGCGGCACGGCCCGATATAGGTTTTCGACTTTACATAAACTCTCGGCATACAAAGGACGGATACGAACGAATTCAGAAGCCGCCTCATCACGATGGGACGCGTAAGATAATCGTCAACGCCCGCGTCTCTCGCGGCAACGATCGCTTCGGGACTGCCCGTTGATGTCAGTATAATCACGGGAACGGCGCTGTTTTGCAATTGCGTCGAGGCTCGGAGTTGCTTGACGAAATCTATCGAGGATAACGGCGCAAGCGCCCAATCGCACACAACCAAGTGAACGGGATTTTTTTTCAGAAGCTCGAAAGCCTCCGTCGTCGTCCCCGTCGTAAGAATATTTCCAAAATGGAGATTGCGGCAAATCGAACGTATAAATGTGCGTGCAAACTCGTTCGGGTCTACGATTAGAACCGTGACTTTCCGCAAATTAATCTTCTTGGTTTGCGCCGCTATCGCCGCATCGTCCTTGAGCTGAGGCTCGCTCATTCATTACCCCTACGATTGTTTTGATGAAACGTTATGACTAAAACCGGATACAACTTATACGCGATTATTTGATGCGGATTTCCCTTAAAAAGAGTTAAGGCGCATGCGGTTGTTTTCAACTGTCTTGGATAAACAGACGATTTTCCCTCAGCTCTACGCTATATGGTTTTTCGGGTATGCCGCTCGGAGGAAGAATGTACGTCGGCGCTTTGCGCCTCGTATTTAAATAGTGGTGCCTGGGGACGGAATGTACTTCGGCACTTTGCGCCTCGTGGCGCCTTCGCCATATATGTATGCGCGCGGCGTACGCGTGCGCCGCGCGTTAAGGAATGGCTTGTCGTGAACCGCCTTTCTCGGCGGTTCTGTCTCTAAATACCATAAACTAGAAACGCCCCAAGCGGGGCGTTTCTAGTTTATGGTGCCTGGGGACGGAATTGAACCGCCGACACGAGGATTTTCAGTCCTCTGCTCTACCAACTGAGCTACCCAGGCTTTGGGAAAATCGCAGCGACAAGGTGACGCTTATAAGCAAGCTTTTCGGGCTTGTCTACCCTTACGAGGCCTTATTATCCCTGAATTATTCACAATTTTCGCCTTCTTCCGGATTTGGTAAAGATGCTATTTCTTCATCATTTTCGGCACTTTCCAGCTTATAGCCCTCGCCCAGCCATTTACCCAAGTCAATCATCGAGCATCGCGATGAACAAAAAGGCTTGTATTTCTCGACCATCGGCTTGCTGCAGATCGGGCAACGGGCTCCTTCTTTCATTATCAAAATCTCCATCCCGCGCCGCGCAGCATTTGCGCCACTTCGAACAGGGGCAGGCCGACGATGCCCGAATAGGAGCCGGACGTATACCGGATGAGGGCTCCGGCTCTGCCCTGAACGGCATAGCCCCCTGCCTTGCCGATGCCTTCGCCGCTTTGGACGTAGGCTTCGATGTCGTCCCGGGAAAGCTCGCGAAAAATTACAGTACTATCGCTGACACGCTGCATTATCTTGCCCTGCGGCGTTCCAATCGCAACGCCCGTAAAGACGTGATGCCTGCGTCCTGACATCAGCTTCAAAAACCCGCGCACATCGTCCGGCGTTTTGGCTTTCGGCAAAATACGGCGCCCTACCCCGACGACCGTATCAGCCGCAAGGATGAAGCTGCCCGTTTTTTCAGTTTTCATGGCTGCGTTCAATTTTTCCAGCGCCAGTCGTTCGGCCAGAAAACGCGGTTTTTCTTTCGGCTGCGGCGTTTCGTCAATGTCGGCGGCGATGATCTTATCCGGCGTAATGCCAATATCCGCCAGCAGCGAAAGTCTGCGCGGCGACGACGAAGCCAGGATTAAAACAGGACGGGTCATGTGGTTTTCTAATATATATGGACAATCGGGCTCAGACTTTATGAAGGATTACGCGATTTTCGCAACATCTATCAAATGAAGGCTTTTGCAACGTCCTCTATCCTAAACTTTGACAATATGTTAACACTGTTTAAGCTATCAAAAAGGGTTCTCTTTTTTCCCTTAAGGGGAGTATCCGTGCGGTCTCTTTTGTCCTTTTCCGGCTTGACTGTTTTGAGCTTGGCTCTTTTGTGCGCGATGGGCACCCCCGACGCCGAAGCCGCCCTGCCCTCCAGCGTTCCCGCGCCAGCCAAGACCGAGGCTCCCCCTGCGCCCGCCCCTTCGCAAACGGAACCGGTTTCCATCGCCCCTCATCGCGCGATTTACAAGATGTCTTTGGATTCGGCCAAAAACGGCAGCAACGTTTCGGATATTTCCGGACGCATGCTGTTCGAATGGCGCGACGTGTGCGACGGATGGGCTTTGCAACAGCGCATGCAGCTTCATTTCTCGTACGTGGACGAAGACGATCAGGAAATCGTAAGCAACGAACTGACGTGGGAATCCAAAGACGGCAAACGCTATAGTTTTAACGTTCGCCGCTCTACCAACGGTCAGGAAACCGATAACTATCATGGAAAGGCCGTTCAAAATGCCGACGGTACGCTGACCGTTTCGTATGACTCTCCCGAGGGCAAAAAAGTTAAATTCCCGACCGGAACCATATTCCCAACGGCGCACACCAAGCTGATCCTGCAAGCTGCCGCAAAGGGCGAAAAGTTTTTCTCGCGCCGCGTCTTTGACGGTTTTGACGAGGACGGCGCCAGCGATATAAGCGCCTTTATCATCCCCCAGCGCCCTCTTGCAAAAGAGACTCTTCTCAAGACAAAAGGGAAAAAGAGCCCCATTCTTTTAGATAAGGCGTGGCCCGTCCATCTGGCTTTCTTCAGCGATGCGACGGAAACGGGCGAGCCGGATTACGAAATGGACATGAATCTTCTGGCCAACGGCGTTTCTCATGACATGAAGATAGATTATGGCGATTTCTCCGTTACCGGAAAATTAGAGGACATTCAGGCTTTAAAGCCCCAAGTTTGCCCATGACCAACGACCAGAACAAAAAACTCGTTCTTATTGTCGAGGACAACGAGCTGAACCTTAAGCTTTTTCGCGACCTGCTTGAGGCTCATGGGTATGCCACAATGCACACAAGGGACGGTTTTCAGGTTCTCGATCTTGTGCGGAATAATCATCCCGACCTGATTTTAATGGATATTCAGTTGCCCGAAGTTTCAGGCATCGAAATCACCGGCTGGCTGAAAGCCGACGAAACCTTAAAAAGCATTCCCGTCATCGCCATTACCGCCTTTGCCATGCGCGGCGACGAAGAGAAAATCCGCGCCGGAGGGTGCGACGACTATCTGTCGAAGCCCATCGCCGTCCATCAATTTATTTCAACCGTCAAAAAATATCTGTAATATACTGGCGGTTCAATTACCGAAAGTCCGGGGCTTATGTCTTCCCGCATTCTTATCGTTGACGACATTCCTGTTAACATCAAGCTTCTCGCCGCGAAGCTGGCGCGCGACTATTATGTCATTTCGACCGCTTCAAACGGCTTTGAAGCCTTAAAAAAGGTCGAGGAAGATAAGCCAGACCTTATCCTGCTTGACGTCATGATGCCGGAGATGGACGGCTTCGAGACTTGCCGCCGCCTGAAATCCAATCCCGCGACGGCTCATATTCCCGTCGTTATTATTACCGCGCTGTCGGATGTTTCCGACCGCGTGCGCGGGCTTGCCGCAGGCGCCGACGATTTTCTGGCCAAGCCGATTAACGACCTCGCCCTTATGGCGCGCATTCGTTCTCTTTTGCGCATGAAAATCCTTATGGACGAATGGCGGTCGCGCGAAGCGACGGCTTTGCAATTCTCGGAAGTTCTGAACGAAGCGACGTCCGACCCTCTGGATGTCCGCAACTGCAACATTCTGATCGTTGCCGACGATGAAAACGATACCTCTTTTATCCGCGAAACGTTGAAGCCGCTTTCGGCGAACACCGTAGAAGCCAAAAGCATCGCCGAGGCCGAGAAGATTATCGAGAAATTCTCGTTCGATCTCGTTTTCTCGCAACTCGATCTCAGCAACGAAGACGGCCTGATGATTTGCCCGTGCCTGCGTTCCAATCCGGAAACCCGGCATGTGCCTATTTTGATGCTTTCGGACGAAAACGACATGGAACGCGTCGCCAAAGGATTTGATCTGGGCGCTAACGACTACCTTTTACGCCCCTTCGATACGCACGAGCTTTTTGCCCGCACAAGGACTCAACTTCGCTACAAGCGCAACTACGACCGCTTGCGCAACGGCCTTGAACACAACCTTATGCTGGCTCTGGTCGACCCTCTGACGGGCGCTTTTAACAGGCGGTATCTCGACGCCCATCTTCCTCGCTTTTTCCAGCACGTCGAGACCGTCAAAAAACCTCTTTCGGTTCAGATGATTGACATAGACTTTTTTAAATCCGTCAACGACAAATACGGCCATCCCGCGGGCGATGCCGTCCTTAAAGAGGTGTCTCAGCGCCTGCTTAATAGCGTTAGGCCTTCGGACTTCCTCGTCCGCATGGGCGGCGAGGAATTCGCCATTGTCATGCCGGAAACGGAACTGCGCTATGCGGAAAAAATCGCGGATCGCATTCGCCAGAAAATCGCCGAAGATCCCTTTGCGGTTCCTCAAAACAGCGAAAAGATTAAAGTCACGATCAGCATCGGCGTCGCCGAAGCCAAACCGGGCAACACAGAGATAGCGGCCAAGGTGTTCGACCGCGCCGACGTTGCCCTTCTTCTTGCCAAAAAGGGAGGCCGCAACGCCGTTGTTGTTGACCCGAGCGCATAATGGCTGAAGCCTCGCCCACACTTTTCGACAGGGCTTCGGTACGGCAACATGCTGAGCGCGCAAAACCCGGGTTTTTAGAGCATAGCGATCTTTTTAACGATACGGCCGCGCAGCTTGGAGAGAGGCTTGGCGAAATTTCGCATCCCTTCCATCAGGCGCTTGATTTGAGCCCCTTTCCTTTTTTATCGCAACGCAAGGACAACGCCTTTGACGTTCTGACTCCCCCTTCCGCCATTGACGAAGAAAATTTGCCCTTTAAACCCCAAAGCTTCGACCTCATCGTCAGCAATCTGGGGCTCCACTGGGTCAACGACTTGCCCGGAACGCTTGTTCAATGCCGCTCAATCCTGAAAACCGGCGGTTTGTTTCTGGCGTCCCTGATCGGGGGCGAGAGCCTGCGCGAATTACGCGAGTGCCTTTTGGAGGCCGAAATCTCGGTCTCGCACGGCGCCAGCCCTCGCCTGTCGCCCATGATTGATCTGCAAACGGCCGGAGCCTTGATGCGCCGAGCCAACTTTCAGCTTCCCGTTGTGGATGTCGAGACCGTGACGCTGCTTTATACCGACATGTATTCCCTTATGCGCGATTTGCGCGGCATGGGGCAAACGAACGCTCATCGCGAACGCTTGCGTCATTTTACCCGCCGCGCCGTTTTTGAAGAGGCCGCACAGCTTTATCAAAAGCGGCATTGCAACGCCGACGGGCTTATTTCGGCGACTATTGACGTTATTTACCTTCATGGATGGAAATAGGCGGCGTTCCTTATGTCGCGTCTGGTTTAACCCAATTTTAGGGGTTTTGCGCAACTTTTGACCCATGCTGCTCGATCAGTCAAATCTGTCTCAGGAAGAACTTGTCGCCACTTTACGCGAGTGCGCACACAAGTACCGCATCGTTTTCGAAAACGCCGACATCGGCATCTTCCATATCGGCGCGGACGGAAAATGGACCAGCGCCAATCCTACGGCCGCCCTTCTTCTTCATTATGACAGTCCGGATGAGCTTTTGGACGTGCAGCCCGATTATATCGGCAAGCTTTTCGTCAATCCGGCCGAACGCGGCGCATGGCTTGAAGGCGTACGCGCCCGCCAGCGTCACGCCATCGAGTGCGCCGTCAATACCAAGGACGGTCAGGTTTTGTGGGTCAGCCTTAGCGGGCATTTGACGCAAGACGCGCCGGGCGAAACCGGTTTTGAATGCACGATGGGCGATATTACCGAACGCAGAAAAGCCGAAATGGCGCTGTATCAGGCCAAGGAACAAGCCGATTACGCCAACCGCAGCAAGTCGGAGTTTTTGGCCAATATGAGCCATGAATTGCGAACGCCGCTTAACGCCATTATCGGTTTTGCCGAAATCATCAAAGACGAGATGTTCGGCAAAGCGGGAGTGCCGCAGTACGTCGAATATGCCAAGGATATTTATGACAGCGGCCAGTTATTGCTTTCGCTTATCAACGACATTCTCGATATGTCGAAAATCGAAGCGGGCAAGCGCCAATTGAAAGAAGCGACGTTGGATGTCGGCGTTATTGCTCAATCCGTCTCGCGCCTTGTGAACGGTCGCGCCAAAGAGGGAAAGGTGCATATGAACATTCACGTTCCCAACGACCTTCCCTTCCTTCGCGGCGAAGAAAAGGCAATGAAGCAAATTTTGACCAATCTTCTGACAAACGCCGTCAAGTTTACCAACGAAGGCGGCAGCGTGACGCTGTCGGCCATGCTTGACGAACGGGGCCGGATGATGATCAACGTCGTTGACAACGGCATCGGCATTGCGCCGAAAGACATTGCGCTTGCTTTATCGCCCTTCGGCCAGATCGAGAGTGCTTTAAGCCGCAAACATCAGGGCACCGGCCTTGGCCTTCCCCTGACTAAGGCTTTGGTCGAGCTTCATGGCGGGACGCTCGACCTGACAAGCGAGCTTGGCGCCGGCACGACCGTTTCGCTTGTTTTCCCTCCCGAAAGAATCGTCAAGAGAACGGACGCTCCTCCGGCACAACAATAATTTGCCTGTTTTGTCTTTTTGCCCTTTATTTTGACACAAACTTCTTCCATGCTGGAGACATGAAAAAACTTCTTTTGGCTATTGCCCTTTTTGTTGTCTCTTTGACGGCTCCACTTGCTTCGTATGCGGCCGATCAGGCTGCCGTTCTTTCCGCCAAAGATAAAAAAGACCTGTCCCGCATCGAGGTCTATCTGAACGGGCTGAAAAACATCGCCGCCGACTTCTTGCAGGTTGACGACGCGGGCGGCTTTATGCGCGGGCAGATTTCTATCTCGAGACCCGGAAAAATGCGCGTGAATTACGATCCTCCGAGCAAGGACTTTATTATTGCAGACGGATCGTTTGTTCATATATGGAACGACGATCTGAAATCCCAGACGAACGTCCTTCAAAGCTCGAGCCTTGCCGAGTTTATTTTGCGCGATCCGATCAAATTCAGCGGCGAAGTGACCGTCACCAAGATCGAGCGTTTTCCGGCAAAGCTGGAAGTAACTTTGGCTCAAAGCGACGACCCCGGCGTCGGCAGCCTGACTTTGGTTTTTCAGGATAAGCCCCTTAAATTGCGGCAGTGGAAGGTCGTTGACGCCCAAGGCCGTTTGACGGGCGTTACTCTTGAAAAAGTGACGGAAGACATCGTTTTTCCAAGCGATAAGTTCGTCTTTACGCCGCCCAGTTTCGAAAATAACCCCTGACGATTTGCCAATACGGCTTTTTGCGCTGCTTGACGCATGCCTCTTCGTAAAATAAGGTGGTTTTGCCATTTTCTTACGATAAGGCGCGGACATGAAACTCGGCCAGATTCTCCTCGTCATAGTCCTCTCGGTTGCCGCAACGCTGGTTACGACACGGATTGCGGATAACTCTCCGCAGCAAAACGAGGGAATTAAGCAACCTGTTGTTAAACAAACCCGTTTGGAACAGGTTAAAAACTCCGGCGTTCTTCGTTGCGGTTATTTTATTTGGCCGCCCTTCAATACAAAAGACCCGAACACCGGAAAGATGAGCGGGTTATATTACGATCTGGTCGAGGAAATCGGGCAACAACTCGATATAAAAATCGAGTGGGCCGGAGAGGTCTCGACAGGACAAATGCTCGCCGATTTGGCGTCTAATCGCTATGATATGATTTGTTCGCCTTTGGGCCTGACGCCGGGACGCGCCCGAGAGGGCGATTTTACGACGCCGTTTTTGTACACGCCGGTTTATTTATATGTGCGCAAGGACGACACGCGGTTCGATAATAATTTTGAGAGAGCCAATCAGCCGGACATAACTCTCGCCATTATGGACGGCGAGTTATCAGGCATCGCTGCCAATGAAAATTTTCCTTCAGCCAAGCAGACTACCATTTTGCAGCTTTTGAACAGCGCCGATCTGTTCATGGCTGTTGCCAACAAAAAAGCGGATGCGGTTGTACAGGACCCCTTTTCTTTCGAAACATATGACAAGAATAATCCAGGCATTTTGCGTCCTACCGGCAACACCCCCTTACGCATGCTTGCCGCGGGGATGCCTCTTCCGGCAAACGAACCGGCTTTAAAAGCCATGATTGATACGACCATCAACTATCTTATTGACAGCGGCTATGTCGATAAACTGTTCAGGAAGTACGAGGGCAACTTTAAGTATTTTCGCGCGGCAAAACACTATCAGGAGTAGTCCATGAAACTTTCGCACGTCATTATCGTTGCCCTGCTTTCGGTTGCCGCGACCCTGACAACTGTGCATTTTTCGGATAATCGTGGGGAGCTGGACTCCGCCGTTAAAGAAAGCGCCTATGACAGGGTTAAACGAACGAGCACGCTTCGCTGCGGGTATTTAATTTATCCGACGTTCGTCGAACGCGATCTTAAAACAAACGCTTTCTCGGGCATGTGGGTTGACGTTATGGAAGAGATTGGAAGGCAATTAAGCCTGAAAATCGAATGGACGGAAGAAGTCGGCACGTCCAATGCCTTCGACGGACTGAAAACAAACAGGTACGACATCGTGGTTATTCCTTTCAACCAGACGCCCGGGAGGGCTCGGGAAACGGAATTCACCGAACCTATTATGTTTATGCCTTACTATGCCTACGTGCGGGCCGACGACACGCGGTTCGACAATGCTTACGAAAAAATCAATGATCCTTCCGTCAGATATGCCTATCTGGAGGGCGAACTTTCGCAATATCTCAAAGCCGATAAATTTCCTAACGCACAGTCGGTGTCCCTGCCGAGCCTGACGGATATGGCTCAGGTCTTCTTATCCGTGGCTATGGGAAAGGCCGATATTACCTCGGTCGAGCCATCAACCATACAGCCGTTTCTTGAAAACAATCCCGGCAAACTTAAACGCGTCCCCGGCCCCTCTTTAATGATGCTTGCGTCCGGCTTCGACGTCGCTGTGGGGGAAGATGCTTTGCGTAACATGCTCAATACGACAATCCGCGCCATGCACAGAACCGGAGTCATTGAAAAAATTGTCAATAAACATACGACGGCGCCGGAGCAATTCTTTCTTCCCATAGAACCTTGGGGAAAGGCGTCGCAACCGAATAAATAACGCCTGTTTTTTGAACTTTGGCCGGGGAAAGTATCTGTGTCCGTTTTTGATATTCTAGCAAACTACCATGTTGCCTTTCTTCAGGGGCTTGGCGTCACGTTGCAGCTTTGCCTCGTTATCTGGACGTCAGGAATTCTTCTGGGCGTTCTGCTGGGCGTGACGGGAGCCAATTATCCTCAAAGCTGGGGGCATTTTACGCGCGCGATGTCGTTTGCTTTTTCGGCTATTCCGACGCTGGTCGTTCTGTTCTGGCTTCATTATCCGGCACAGGCCGTTTTTAACGTCGTTATTGATCCCTTTTACACCGCATCGCTGACGCTTTCCCTTGTCAATATCTTCGGAGTTGGGGAATTGGTTCGGCAAGCCGTCGCCGATTTTCCATCCCAATACATCATCGCAGGACGCGTGTGCGGACTGAAACGGCGCGATTTAATTGCCCGGATACAGTTGCCCATCCTCTTTCGCCAATTGCTGCCCGGCCTTATGGTGCAGCAGGTTGCGATGCTTCATGCGACGCTGTTCGCGAGCCTTATATCCGTTGAGGAAATTTTTCGCGTTTCCCAACGGATCAACAGCACGATTTATCGTCCGATTGAAATCTATACGGCGTTGGCTCTTTTCTTCCTCGCCGTGTGCTTGCCGATCAATCTGGCGGCCGCCTATTTGAAAAAGCGCTATACGCGCGATTTGTCGGAGCGCTGACATGTTAGAGGTTCAAAATCTTAATTTCAGCTATACCGACATCAAGCCTATTTTGAAGGGCGTGAATTTGAAGGTTTCTACAGGCGGCATTACGGTTCTGATTGGGCCAAGCGGATGCGGCAAGACAACGCTTCTGCGCTGCATGTCTTTGCTGGAAGAACCTCAGAGCGGAGAGGTTCTGGTTGATGACGAGTCCTTTCGTTTCCCGTTGCAAAAGAACAAGCCTTTTACGCCTCCATGGCCAAAACTGACGGCTGTGTTTCAGCAGCTTTTTCTATGGCCGCATTTGACGCTGCGGGAAAACATTCTTCTGCCCGCACGGAAACGCTGCAACGGAAACGTTGAGGATGAACTTGACGCCCTTGTCGAGGCTTTCGATATGGGCGAATTTATAAACAACTATCCCAATGAAGCTTCGCTGGGCCAACGCCAGCGCGTCGCCTTGGCTCGCGCCTTAATCCTTAAACCGAATTATCTTTTGCTGGACGAGATTACGTCGGCTCTGGATGTCGAGCAAATTGCAAAAATTCTGGCTTATCTTAAGACGCTGCGGGGCAAGAATATCGGCATCTTTATCATTACGCATTTGCTTGGTTTTGCGCGGCATACCGCCGACCAGATTTTGTTTATGGATGGGGGCGAAATTGCGGAAAGCGGCGGCCCCGATATTCTGAAAAACCCCCAAACCGAACGGCTTTTCAGGTTCCTGTCGGTTATTGCGGCGGCAAGTTAGGGCTTCGGTAAAAGCTCTTTCAGTGCAAGAGCTACATCCTGGACGACGGAAATCCAGTCTCCCTTTTTGGGTTGGCCAAAAATGCGCGCCGCCGGATACCACGGACTTGTCGGGAGATTGTGCATCCACCGCCAACATGCATCGTGGCGAGAGAGAATCCACACGGGCTTGCCGAGCGCTCCCGCCAAATGCGCCACCGACGTATCAACGGAAATGACCAAATCCAGTTGTTCGATGATCGCCGCTGTGTCCAGCATGTCTTCGACGCCGTCCATAACGTCAATAAAGCGGTTCCGCAGATTGAGATCGTCTATTTGTTTTGATTCCTCCCCTTTCTGCAAACTGCAGAAAACGACGGAGTCGAAGTCAAACAACGGCAGAAGCTTTTCCAAACCTACGTTGCGCTGGACGGCTCGCAAATCGCCTCGGCGCGCGCCCTTAAACATGCTGCCCGACCATACGAGGCCGACTTTGAGCTTCGCTTTCGGAACGACGATTTTGTTTGCCCATTGCCGTTTGATCTTCGGCGGGAGCACAAAATAGGGAACGTCGGCAGGCACCGTTTCAAGCGTTGTTTTAAAAATGGCGGGAAGGCTCAGCATGGAAACCTGCTCGTCAAAACCCCACCGGCTGATGCCCGTATAAACGCCGTCAACGGATGGGCAGCATTCAAAAAGGCGTTTGAGCGGCTTGGAACATAAAACATAGACTTTGCCCACGCGCTCTTTGCACAGAGCCGCATAACGAATAAACTGAATGTTGTCCCCGAGCCCTTGCTCGCAATGAATAAGCAATGTCGTTTTCGGATTGTTTGAGCCAGTCCAAACCGGTTTTTTAGGAATAAATTTCACATTGCGATGATAAGGGCTTGGCAGCAAGCGTTCGTGTAACGCCCAGCCTTCTTCAAATCTTCCGGATGCCAAAAGAAGAGTGACTTTTGTGAAGATATAGGAATAGTCGTTCGGCTCGGTCGACAGGGCTTTGTCAACCATCTGCAGCCCTTCTTCGCTTTTTCCCTGTCTGTCCAAAAGAAGGCCGAGGCCGTGAAGCGCGAGGGCTAATCCGGGCGACTCTTTTTGGGCTCGCGCAAAATATAGAAACGATTTTTCATAATCGTAGTGTTCATAATAATAGGCGCCGAGGCTTGCCAATAGTTCCGCCGAGCGCGGGAAGCGCTTCACGCCATCTTCGAATACGGCAAGCGCTTTTTCATCTTCTCCCTTCAGGAAGTATCCGAAGCCCAATCCCATGATCAAGAATATGTGGTTCGGATTGTTTTTCAAGGCTTGCAGAAGCATCGGCACCGCTTCGTCATATCTTTTGCTGTCAATCAGGACAAAGCCGTAATTTGCCGTTACGTCCGCGTTGTCGGCATAGAGACGGTGTGCCTCTTCGAAGCAACCGAGGGCGGCGGAAATCTGGCCGCTATGGTGATATATCCGCCCAAGGTTAAGAAGAGCGTCCCCGTTTTTGCGATCAATTTTGAGGACTTCCCTATAGCATTGCGCGGCTTCTTCGGCGCGTCCCGCATTGCCGTGAGCTTTTGCAGATGCCAGTTTTTCATCGATTCTGGCGTTTGCTTTTTCGGACAAAAAAGCCGTTTGAGAAACGACGACGCCCCCTTCACTCTGATCCGGCGGAGGCACAAAACGCGCCATGACACCGGCAATCATGCGCCCTATATGGGAATGCAGGATGACCTTTATTCCTCCTGCAGCGGGAAAAAATTGAAGCACGCCCCTGCCCTGTTCTTCTGCATAGGCGGAATATTTATTTTCTATTGATGAGCATATGGCATGCACAGCGGCCCTGTCGCCCGCCGATAAATATCCGGCGGCAATCGATATTCCACGGATAAGATCAAGCCTGCGCGCACATTTTCCAAAATACTGAATATCTTCCTTCAGTTCATTTTTTTCTTCGTCGCCAATCGTATCCGCTTCGCGTAGTTGATCAAGCTTATTGGCCAACGCGAACGCATACGTCGCGTAATCCACAGCGCGATCTCTGACAAAGGCATTGGAAATCGTCAAAGACAAAGCTTCCGCCTGTTTCAGGCTGAGATTTCCCTGAACAGCGGCTTCGGATGCTTTTTTGCGCTTACTTCTGACCGAGTGCCCCATGACTTGATACCGCACTACTTATTTTGCGCTTTATGATAGTCGCGATACCATGCGACAAATTTGGGTATGCCTTGCTCGATATTTGTCGTTGGCTTGTAGCCTAAATCGCGCGTGCTGGAAGCAATGTCGGCAAAGGTTTCCAGTACGTCGCCCGGTTGCATCGGTTGAAAATCAATGACGGCTTTTTTATCCAAAGCTTCTTCGAGCACGGAAATAAAGCGCATAAGATCTTCCGCATGGGAGTTGCCGAGATTGTAGAGCGCTATGGGAGGCTCTGTCCCTTTGTCGTGAGGAGGTTTGTCGAGCGCGGCAAGGACGCCCTGCACAATGTCGTCAATATACGTGAAGTCGCGCCGCATCTTTCCTTTGTTAAAAACCTTAATCGCCTGTCCCGACAGAATCTGCCGCGTAAAGAGATACGCCGCCATGTCAGGACGCCCCCACGGCCCGTAAACGGTAAAAAAGCGCAATCCCGTCGCTGGCACACGAAAAAGATGCGCGTATGTATGAGTCATCAGTTCGTCCGATCGCTTGGTCGCCGCATAAAGCGATACAGGTTTTTCGACCCTGTCGCTGACGGCAAACGGGGTTTTCGTGTTGCCCCCGTACACCGAGGAAGAGCTGGCATAAACAAAATGCTTAAGCTCTTTCGTATGCCGCGCAAGCTCAAGCATAACTACCTGCCCCATCAGGTTGGATTCGGCGTAGGCATAGGGATTCTGCAACGAATAGCGTACGCCTGCCTGCGCCGCCAAATGGACGATATGTGAGGCGCCGAATTCTGCGAGCGGCAGCATTCTGTCCTTATCGGCGATATTAATCTTATGAAATGAAAAATTCTTATCCGAAAGCAGAGGATCAAGACGCGCTTGCTTAAGGGCAACGTCGTAATAATCGTTCAGATTATCAACGCCCTTGACTTCAACACCGCGCGCCAACAACGCTTTGGCAACGTGAGAACCGATAAAACCCGCTACGCCCGTTAATAGAACTCTCATTTTTTGCTCCGTGCGTTTTTACTCAGCTAAACTACATAAAAATCGTTTCTATTCATAGCCTTTTGACTCTTTTCCCTTTTGATCTATGCTGACTATCCTCTCTTTGAAAAGGAGTTCGGCCATGCCCACACCCTTTACTCTTCCTCCCTTGCCCTATGCCGATGACGCTCTGGCCCCTGTTATTTCCGCTAACACCATGGGCTTTCATTACGGCAAACATCACAAAGCCTATGTTGATAATCTGAATAAACTTTGCGAGGGGACGGACTTTGCCTCTCTGTCGCTAAAGGAGATTATTAAGAAAACATCCGGAATCCCTGAAAAATCAGGCATTTTTAATAATGCCGCTCAGGCGTGGAACCATACGTTCTTCTGGGAAAGCTTGGCGCCGAAACAAGGGGGCAAACCGTCAGGAAAAATAGCCTTCCTGATTGATCGGGATCTGGGCGGCTATGACAAATTCAAGGCCGACTTTGCCAATGCCGCCGTCACGCAATTTGGCAGCGGGTGGGCATGGCTCGTCGTTGAAAACGACAGGCTGTCAATCCGAAAAACGAGTAATGCCGAAACGCCTGTTTCCGGCACGGCAACCCCGCTTCTGACAATTGATGTATGGGAACATGCATACTATCTGGACTATCAAAACCGCCGCGCCGACTTCGTCAATGCCGTGATTGACAATCTTCTGAATTGGGAACGCGCCAACGACAGAGTAGCCGCGCAAACAACGGCGTAAATATTGTATACATACATTAGTATGAAAATCTTTACGCAATGTTGACTTCCTTCGTGCGAAGCTTTGCCTCCGCACCTAAATCAGGCGGGTAAAGGCCGCAGGGTCTTGCGCGACCCGCCAGGTGTAGGTGCGCGCAAGAAGAATGAGGAGATGCGACTTGTTCAGTCAGGCGTTGGAGTCAATTTTCTATCTCGAAGATTTATCGGCAGGAGTCGAAAAAGGAACCTATGTCCCCCTTCTTGTCTTAACTTCCTTTATCGTTGCCGCGCTCGGTTCCTTTGCCGGGCTGTCAGCGGCGCAGACGATTTCTTCCGTCTCCCCCCCTTCCCGCAAACGCCTTCTGCGTTGGATTGCAGCCCTTGCTTACGGAGGTTGCTTCTGGTCCACCCATTATATTGGCATGCTTTCCTTCAAGACACACCTTCAAGTGTCTTATAATCCGAGAATTACTTTGCTTACGATGTTTATCGCGGTTCTTTCCGCTTATTTTGTTCTAATAATGACGCGTGATTGTATTCGGCCTTCAAAGAAAAAATTATATTTATGGGGCGTTTTTCTTGGAATCGGCATTTGCACAGTGCACTTTCTTGGCATGAATGCCGTGCAGATAAATGCCGCCATGCGTTTTGATCCCGTGCTATTCTTATTGTCCATCGTCGCGCCTATTTTAGGGTGTGAGGCGGCGTTGTGGCTAACTTTTATCTCTCGCCGTTTTAGCATCGAAAAACCTTTTGCAGGACGCGTTCTGGCCGCACTTTTTTTGGGAGCCAGCATTTCCGGTTCTTACTATATAGGCGTCGCAAGCATTGTTTTTTCTCCGTTCCCGGATCCCTTGCATAATATGGCTCAATTTCCCGAATTTCTGACTATGGCGGCAATTGCCGTTACTATTCTTCTTTTCGCAATTCTGACTTTTTCAATTTCGGGGCGCATCTATATGACCATCGGCTTTGGCGCTCTTTTCGCCCTGCCCTTGGTTATCATTGTCCATCAGGCTCTTTTCTCGCTAAATGCCGAGATCAACAGCCTTAGAACTGAGCAATACGGCCTCGTTTATCATAAAGAATTGTATCAGCTTTATCACCGAATTCAGGATGTGCGCGATCTTTCTTATGCGGTACGCAACGGCGGCGCACAATTCGGCAATCTTCTTGCATTCAAGACAAAGGAAATGGATGCCGTTTTTGCAAGAGCCAACGATTATGCTCTCTCTTCCAATGGAAATATCTCAATAATCCAAGGCTGGAACAGTCTGAAGATGGACATATTGTCTCTTAAACATATTCAGGATCCATCCTTTTCCGAAAATGATTATAAACGTTATACGGTTGTAGCTGCATCCCTTTATGGCCTGATGAATACTGTCGCCGACACTACAAATCTGTCCGCCAATCCAGGCAAGGGCAAGGATCGTCTTCTTGATTGCACCATTCATATCGTTCCCAAGCTTCTGGAGGCTTTAAGCATTATTCGCAGCAGCTTGTATGAAAAGCCATCTTATAACAGAGCCCCCGATCAGTGGACGGATGAAGAAAAATCAAAACTCAAAAACGCAATATATCTATTCAATAATCAGAACGAGGAAGTTGAAAGTGTACTGCTGCTCGCCGAAGCGCAGAATGGAAACCCTCTTGGATTACTCAGTTATAATGAGAATGTCGTTACACCTCTCATCCAAAAAATTAAACATAACATTGAATTTATTGCTTCCGGCAAAGGCACTCCTTCGCCCCGCAACGAATTGTTTTCTTTAACAACCAAGGCGCTTGCATCAATTGATCAATTATATGAAAAACCTTCTGCCGCTTTTCTCGATCTTCTCAAACAACGAGAAAATACGCTCGAGTTCTCCCGTAATTTGATGCTCTATTCAAGCACAGCAGCTTTTGTCGGATTTTTTGCGCTTTTCTTTTTTCTTAATCAGGCTCTTTTAAAAACAGAGCGCGCTCAGGATATTGCCCTGAAGACGCAGAACGAACTTGCCATACGCCTCGTCGAGAAAGAACGGCTCGAACATCAAATGCAGGATTACACGGACAGGCTGGAACTGTCGCGCTTTGATGTTATTCAGGCCAACGAAAAACTGAAAGAAGAAGAAGCCAAGATTCGCACCATTATGGATAACGTGATGGAGGGAATCGTCGTCCTGAACGATTCCGGCGTCATTCTGGCATTCAACAAAGCCTCGGAACGCTTGCACGGCTATTCAGCCGATGAAGCCATAGGACAAACCATCAGCCTTCTTGTCCCCAACGAATCTAAAACCGAAACAGAAGAACGTTTTAAAAGATATATCGAGACAAAGGAAAGCGGTTATATCGGCGTCGAACGCATCATCACGGGACAACGCAAAGATGGCAGCGTATTTCCCATGATTGTCACTATGAGCGAAGTGTTTTTCGGCAAAACGCGATTGTTTATCGCCCTTGTGAGAGACATCACTCAACAGATGGAAAAAGAGGAGGATTTGCTCCGCACCAAAGAACGCGCGGAAGCCGCCAATAAAATTAAGAGTGAATTTCTGGCGAATATGTCTCATGAACTGCGAACGCCCCTTAACAGCGTTTTCGGTATGACGCGCCTTCTTCTCGGCACAAAATTAACGACTGAGCAGGAAGAACTCGCCAATACGGTTCTTTTGTCCTCGACCAATCTTATGGAAATTGTTAACGACATTCTTGATCTTTCAAAAATCGAGGCTGGCGAGGTGCGATTAGAGCACATCGGGTTCGATCCTCATCAGGTTCTCCATTCTGTCGTGCGATCCCTTGCGCATGCCGCCAAAGAAAAGCATGTGCCTATCGTTCGGTTATATGAAAACGAGACAATCCCCTATGTCATCGGCGATCCATTGAGGGTTGGCCGCATTATGACAAACCTCTTGAGCAATGCGATTAAATACACGGAAATCGGGCATGTCGAAGTTCGTGCGACGGCAAAAAGATTGGACAATGCTCACGTCGAATTGCATTGCGAAGTGACAGATACGGGGGTTGGCATACCTGAGGACAAGCTTGAAAGCGTTTTTGACAAATTTGTTCAGGCTGACTCTTCAACGACCCGCAAATACGGGGGCACAGGGCTTGGCCTTGCAATTACACGCGAGCTTGTTCTTCTGATGAACGGAAAAATCGGCGTTAACAGTGTCGTCGGTCAAGGCACTACTTTCTGGTTTACCATTCCTTTCGAAACAACCAAACATTTATACGAAGAAAAAAGCATTCGCCGGCAAAAAGCCTCGCTTGGCATCGTGCCCCGGAAAGATGCTCGCATCCTCGTTGCCGAGGATCATCCTATGAACCAGCTTCTAATCAAACGATTGCTGGACAAATTCGGCATAGGGACATCCACTATTGTCGCCAACGGAAACGAAGCGTTGACTTTCTATAAAACAAGCCCTTGGACAGCCATCCTTATGGACTGCTATATGCCGGACAAGAATGGCTACGACGCAACGGCCGAAATCCGGCAGATTGAAAGATCCACCAACACTCATGTGCCGATCATCGCCATGACGGCAAACGCCATGGTTGGAGACAAAGAAAAGTGTTTGCATGCAGGTATGGACGAGTACATTAGCAAACCGATAAATATCGAAGAGTTGAAGGAAGTATTGAGTCAGTGGATTGTATTCGACGAAAACCTCTCAAATGAACCATTAGGAGCATCCATGTCCGAAGAAACACCGCCTGTAGATTTGACAATGCTTAGGACCCTTACCGGGGGAGATGCTGAAGTCGAAAAAGAACTCATGAAAACTTTTGTTGACCAGTCCGACAAAAATTTGAACGCTCTTAAGGAGTACTGTTCCGCAAACGGCGAATGCAAGCCTTGGATGGAGGCCGCGCACATGCTGAAAGGCGGCAGCGGCAGCATAGGAGCAGAGGAACTGCGTCACTTCTGCTCCGACGCCCAGCTATATTCTGGAGATTCAGCCGGACGCCATGCCCTTCTCGAAAAGATCGAGAAAGAATACGCTCGAGTCAAAGAGCATCTTAAAAAAGAGGGGTTGTTGTCTTAGAGTACGGAGCTAATTGTCGCTCTTCATAATTTTGTATCCGGTTAGCCTTTCGAATAAGGATTTTTTCTCGACCGGAACATCTCCTGCATTCAGCTTCACCGGGTTTGCCGTCGCTGGGGCTTGGCGCTTTCCTTCTAGCTCATCGTCGTACGCATCGTGCGTCAGAGGATAAAGATTCTGGGGCTCGACATTGACAAGTCGGGTTGGCTGGACATCTTGCGCATGGGCATAACAGTCCGTTTCGCCCATCGTCCTGTAGCACCATACTTCATGCTCCGGGATTTGAGTTTTTGTATCGGCAGGCGGTAGTTCTTTGGGGCGCGTCACAAAGACCATAGCCGCCGTCTTAACCGCCAGGGACTGCTCGGAACACCCTGAAAGCGCCAAGCATCCAATAACGAGCAATAGTATGTTGCTTTTCATAACCAAGCTGCTTTCAAAAGCTTTCCCCCCTGCTATCCGTTGAAAGCCTAGGGAGAAAGTGGTTAAGGAAGGACTAAATGGGATAAAACGAAAGATGAGGAAGGCGCTTTTATAATTATCTTATTTTTCGATTCGGAAAATCCTTTTTTCCCAATGTATTGTAACGCCTTTCCGCAGAATGATAATTTGACGCCATTGCCACAAATCGTTAATGTCCCAACCCTAAACGTGGGCGTTGCCCTTTAAACCTGTAGGCTTTTGAACTTTTTTTATCATGCATCCTTATCGTACGCATACGTGTGGCGAGCTTCGCCTTTCTCATAAAGACCAGATCGTCCGCCTTTCCGGCTGGGTACATCGCAAGCGCGACCACGGCAGTTTACTGTTTATTGACTTGCGAGACCATTATGGCTTGACGCAGTGCGTTATTGATAGGTCGAGCCCTCTTTTGGATGCTGTCGAAGCGGTCAAAAACGAAAGCGTCATTACGGTTACCGGCAAAGTCGTCCAACGCCCGGAAGACACCAAAAACGACAAGCTGCCGACCGGAGAAGTTGAAATTGATATCAACGAATTCGTCGTGCAAAGCGCGGCAGATCCTTTGCCGCTTCAGGTCAATGCCGAATTTGACACCGAAACGGGAGAATCAACAAGACTGCAGTACCGTTTTCTTGATTTGCGTCGCGACCAGATGCAACGCAATTTGAAATTGCGCGCGGATGTCATTGCTTCGTTGCGTCGCCGTATGTGGGCCGCCGGATTCCGCGAATATCAGACGCCTATTCTTACATCCTCAAGCCCGGAAGGCGCTCGCGACTTTTTGGTGCCGAGCCGTCTTCACCCGGGAAAATTTTATGCCCTACCTCAGGCTCCTCAACAGTTCAAACAGCTTTTGATGATTAGCGGCTATGACCGCTATTTTCAGATTGCGCCCTGCTTCCGCGACGAAGACTCGCGCGCCGACAGAAGTCCCGGCGAATTCTATCAGCTCGATTTTGAGATGAGCTATGTCACGCAAGACGATGTGTTTAATACTCTTGAACCCGTCATTCAGGGCGTCTTTGAGGAATTTGGGGGCTTTAATAAGGAAAAGAAATCCATTGTTTCGTCGTTGCCTTTCGTACGCATCCCCTTTGACGAAGCCATGTTGAAATACGGCACCGACAAACCTGATCTACGCAATCCGCTTTTAATTACGGATGTGACGAGCGTCTTTAAACGACCGGATGTCGAATTCAGGGCGTTCCGTTCGATTATTGATCAGGGCGGCGTCGTTCGCGCCATTCGGGCGCCGAAGGTATCGGGTCGTCCGCGCAGCTTCTTCGATAAGCTCAACGATTGGGCTAAAGAAATCGGCGCACCGGGATTGGGCTATATTACGTTCGAAGCAAATGCCGGCAAAGGCCCTATTGCTCGTTTTGTCGGAACGGAAGCCCAAAAAGAATTACGTCAGATCACAGGCTGTGAAGACGGCGATGCCGTATTCTTTGTTTGCGACGAAAAATCCAAGGCCGCAAAAATGGCCGGAGAAGCCCGCACCAAAATTGCGCATGATATGGATATTGTCGAAAAAGGCGCTTATCGCTTTTGCTGGATCGTTGATTTCCCGATGTTCGAGTACGACGAGGAACGAAAGAAAATCGACTTTTCCCACAACCCTTTCTCTATGCCGCAAGGCGGGCTGAAGGCGCTGGAAACGCAGGATCCTTTGCAAATTAAGGCGTTCCAATACGATATTGTCTGTAACGGCATTGAGTTGTCGTCAGGCGCCATTCGCAACCATCTTCCGGAAGTTATGTATAAGGCTTTCGGAATTGCCGGATACAAACGCGAAGAATTGGAAACACGGTTTGGGGGCATGCTGTCGGCATTGAAACTGGGCGCCCCCCCTCACGGCGGCGCCGCGCCCGGCATTGACCGCATGGTTATGCTTTTGGCCGACGAACCCAATATTCGCGAAATTATCGCCTTCCCCCTGAACCAGCAGGCGGAAGATTTGATGATGCAGGCGCCGAATGTCGTTCCGCCTGAACGTTTACAGGAACTGCATATCAGGCTTGCCCTTCCGGTTAAAAAGGGATGAGCTTCCCCATTTCTAGCCCCACCCGACGGCTGTACCGCACATAAGTTACAACCTTAGATTGTATCTTATTGTCCGCGAATCATATGCCCGTATGCACAAAGCGTGGGCTATTTCTTTATTTTATCCAAATGTTACAAAAAGTTGTCCTAGTTCGGGAATTTTTAACTACCTAACCCTTAGGTTGTAGAAACGATAAAACAAAAAATTTCAGGCCCCATGCAGCTACACCTCAACATGATTGAAATAGACATTCCCCTTTTTGATTTCCGCCGCCTGCACATGATTGCGGAGACGGAACAGGAAAAAATATCTTTTCTGGAGGTATTTTTCGATATGGCGGAAACAATTCTGACCGAAATGGAATCCGCGCTTAGAAATAACGCATCTCTTCAATGGACGGAAGCCGCGCACAAGCTGCGCGGAGCCGCAGCCAATATTGGCATGTCTACGCTGGAAAGAATCTGCCTCGAATCCGAAAAGGAAGGCGGACAGAAACCCGATTCCCGCATCATCTATCTGAAACAAACAAAGGATGAGCTTATACAAATTAAAAACTACATAGCCGAAAAGCATCCGCCCCTCATAGCCACCTGAGAGAATCTGCCATGTCCCCCGCAACAACCGAACTGTCCCAACAAATCATGGATTCGCCGATCATGATTGTGGACGACGTCATGATTAATCGCGTCTTCCTTGAAAAGACGCTTCGCGCCTGCGGATTCCGCAACCTTTTATGCGTTGCCAATGCCGAAGAGGTCTTTTCCAAAATCAACGATTTTCAGCCAGATCTGGTATTGCTTGACATCCTGATGCCCGATGGAATGGACGGTTTTGAATGCTGCGAAGCCTTACGGTCTCAAGAAAAGTTCCGCGATCTTCCTATTCTGATTGAAACATCGATTGTCGAACCTGAATTGCGCGTCAAGGCTTTTAAAAAAGGCGCTACGGACTTTGTCAGCAAACCTATTGACGCCGACGAGCTGTGCGCGCGCGTCATCGTTCATCTTGAAAAGCGCCATTCATTAAAAACACTTCAACAATACAAAAGCCGCATCGAAACGGAATTGGAAAGCGCCAGACAGTTGCAGCTAGGCATATTGCCAGAACAGGAAAAGATTCAGGACTATAACAAACGTTGCGGGCTGGATATTGCAGCGGCTTTTGAATCTGCCTCCGAGATCGGCGGAGACTTTTGGGGGCTTGAAAATCTGAGTCCTGAACAAACGGCTCTTTGGCTTGTCGATTTTTCGGGACACGGCATGCCTGCTGCGCTGAACGCTTTCAGATTACATACCTATCTTAAGGAACATATTCCTGAAACAGCGCGGCCAGGCGAATATCTATCCAAGCTGAACGACAAGCTATTGAACCTGTTACCGCGTGGTCAGTTTGCGATGATGTTTTACGGCATCATCGACAGGCAAAATAGCCAACTACATTTTTCCCGCGCCTATATGCCCAATCCTATTGTCCTGCATCGTGCGACGGGAAAAGCCGAAAAAATCAGCGGAAGCGCTCCACCTCTTGGTATAGGAATGCATTCGTATTCGACGGAGACGATCCCTTTTACGACAAACGACGTATTGCTGGTCTATAGCGACGCACTTACAGAAACATCTAACATGAAAAGGGAGTTTTTAACCGAAGAGTCTCTTGCAAGGCTCATCGAAGAAAATTCTTCGGCCTCTGTTTCCGAACTTAAGGACATATTATTGCGCCAATTTAAAGAGCATACAGGCGGAATCCTGCGCGACGATTTAACGATCGTCGTATGCGCACATACAAAAAAACCTTCCTGAAACCTTTATCTTACGCCGACCGCTCCGCGAAAGTCTGCTTTATCAATGGCGGCGCCTCGTAAATCTGCGTTCGTTAAATTGGCGTCGAGAAAAACGGCTCCCTCCAAGTTTGTGTCGCGCAAATCCGCTCCGGCAAGAAAAGCTTTTTCAAGGTTAGCGCCGCGCAAATCAGCGCCGCGTAAATATGCTTGCTGCAGATTTGCTCCTGAAAAATTGGCAGGCCAGCACGTAGGATTAAGCGAACGCGATATTGGCATTGCCGAAAAGTCGGCATACTGCAAATTTGCGCTATCGAGCCGCGACATGGAAAAATTGACGCCACGACAATCCGATTTTTCAAAAGATGCGCCGCAGGCGTTGCTGTCCGATAAATCCGACATCGTAAAGACCGAATTTGTAAACGAGGCGCCGTCCAAAAGAGCTTTTTGCAGACTTGCGGCCTGTAACTGCACCCCATCGAGCAGAACGTTCGCAAGGTTAATCCCTATCAGGTCGGCTCGCTTACCTTCGCGTCCCAACGAATTTACCCATGCACGGTGTTCGGCAATAATCTCTTTAATGCTGTGCTCAAGATTTTCTAAAGACCGCGTCATTTTCGCGTTATTGAACGTATCCGGCGCAAAATCTTCCGTATGAACCAAGCTCGCCGTCAAATCGGTGCCGTCAAATACGGCGCCTTCGAGATTCGAATGCAAAAGCACCGTTGAGCTCATGTTCGCATTACTGAAATTACAGCCGCGTAAATCGGCATTTTCAAACGTTACGCCGTGCAGATTGCTTCCGACAAAATTGACGCCATTTAGTTTTGCCCCTTTGAAATTGGCAAAGCTGAGGTTCGTTGAAAGCTCTATTGCGCTCGAGAATTTGGCTCGCTGCGCCGTTGCATTTTTAAAAATGGCGTCGCTCAGTCTGAGCTTCGGATCTGCATTCTGGACGGGCATTCCTATCCCGCCCCCTCTTTCATGATGCAAAAGCAAACCGTCCGAAAGATTCGCTTCGTTCAGAATCGCGTTGGTAAAATTTACTCGTTTCATTTGCGCGCCGCGCAAATCCGCTTGGCTAAGATCGGCTTCAAAAAAATTTCCGCTATCCAGCGTCGCACCAAAAAAATTAGCCTGCCGAAGCCTGCAGTATGAAAAGTTTGCGTAACTGAGAAAGGCGCCGACAAATTCCGCCGACGACAGGTCTTTCTTCATAAAATCAAGCTCATGCCCTGTCTGCATAGACAGATCCAGACGACGTCCTCCCCGCACGCCGCGCATATACTGGTCATGCCTAGCGATCCGTTCGATAAGCTCACTTTGGAGTATGACGGGCATTATTGCATCCGGTAGGGTAAGGCATTCAAAAAGTGCCTAAATT
>JBAZLX010000008.1:0-24182 GCA_041650075.1 Bdellovibrionales bacterium
GACGCAATCAGGCGCAACATATTCGGCATTTCAAGCCGCGCTTCGAAAAGCTCGAACCCGCGCTTGAAATCTCCGGACAATAAGCGCGCCAAGCCTTCGTCGTGGCGAAAGACGGGTTTGTCTTCGATGGCGCGGGCAGCGGCAAAAAGCTTCCATGCCTCCTCGAAATTGAACGTTTCCATTTCAAGATTGGCATGGTTGGCAAGAAAGGCGGGATTTTGGGGCGCTATCATGTGAGCTTGCATGAAAGAAGCTCTGGCCTCGTCGAACTCCCCTTGTTTATCGAGCGCAAGGCCGAGGCAGTTTAAAGCGTCGGCTTTGATGGCGACTCCGGCGAGGGCGCGGCGCGCCATGGCTTCGGCTTCGGCAAAGCGTCCCTTTACGCGGTAGAGGTTTGATAAATTGCCGCACGCTTCGACCTGAAGAGGGTTAAGCGCAAGGCATTTTTCCTGACTGACGATGGCGGCGTCAATTTGCTTTAGATTTTCTTCGGCGATCCCTCTGTTCAGCCAAAATAAGGCATAGTCCGGAAAACGTTTCGTAGCTTCGGTAAAAGTTTGGCAAGCGTCCGCCCATTCTTCCAAGGCCAGTTCCGACAGTCCCTTAATAAGGAAATGTTGGAAACTGAACGCGGAAAGGTCTTCCTCCGCCATAAAATTTCTGGCGGCGGCGAAATCCTTGCGCTTTAAGGCTTCAAGAGCTTGGGAAACGGACATAGTTAATGCCTTTAATTAACGAAACTATTATTGACCTTCCTTTATTTGCAGTACAGCATGAATTTCGCGGCACGGATTCTTAATTTTCTATTTGGGGGACAATTAGATGACCAGTAGGCACTATCCATTTACTTCAGGAGCAGGTTTTACTCCGAATTCCTATACAGGAGACCCTGATATTAAGAAAATAAACGTGGATGATGAACCAGATAGCCAGGTAACCCCACACCATCCGGTGAGTGGCCCAAATTATGGCGGTACTGGTTCTGTTTTGCCAGAGAATACCCGCAAGTAATAATTGCTAGACTTTCAGACGGTTTTTGACTACAAACCGCGCGTGAAATCAGTGTGGTAGGCGTTCTTCACCCATGAAACCCGAAGAAGCTGCACCACGCTAACCTGTCTTGTTGCAGTCACGGTTGTGGGGAGCCGACGTAGTCGGCGTACCGCAGAGTGGTCGCAACCAAGAAAAAAGGCAGGTCGGGGAATGCAAATTCCTCCACATCAATGACGTTTACTTGCCGCGCCGTTTGGCGCGTCGAGGCGTTTAACTTTTGAGGAGAACAGTATGGCAAAAGAAGTCGTAGGCACCATCAAGCTTCAGGTTCCCGCCGGTGCGGCGAACCCGTCGCCCCCGATCGGGCCGGCACTCGGTCAACGCGGCCTGAACATTATGGAATTCTGCAAGCAGTTCAATGCCAAGACGCAAGGCATGGAAAAGGGCATGCCTATTCCGGTCGTGATCACGGCGTATTCGGATCGCACCTTCACCTTTATCACGAAGCAACCGCCCAACACCTACTTCATCAAGAAAGCGGCCAAGATCGAAAAGGGCGCCCGCACGACGGGGCTTGAAACGGTCGGCAAGATCACGATGGAACAGGTTCGCGAAATCGCGGCAAAGAAGATGCCCGATCTCAACGCCAACGACATTGATGCGGCTTGTCAAATGATTATCGGTTCCGCCCGCTCGATGGGCCTTGATGTTGTGGAGAAGTAATATGCACGGAAAGAAATATCGTAACGTCTCCAAGAACGTCGAAGCCAACAAGTCCTATTCTTTGCAGGATGCGGTCAAGATCGTTCTTGGCAACAGCAAGCAGGCCACGCGCAAGTTCGTCGAATCCGTCGAAATTGCGATCAACCTGAACGTTGACACCAAGCAATCCGATCAAACGGTGCGCGGCGTCGTTTCTCTGCCGCACGGCACGGGCAAGACTGTTCGCGTCGCCGTTTTCGCCAAAGGCGAAAAAGCCGATGCCGCAAAGGCTGCCGGAGCCGACATCGTCGGCGCCGACGACCTGAAGGAAGCCATTTTGGCGGGCAAGAGCGATTTCGATCGCGTCATCGCCTCGCCCGATATGATGGGCGTCGTCGGTCAGCTCGGTAAGGTTTTGGGCCCCCGCGGCTTGATGCCGAACCCGAAGCTCGGAACGGTAACCCCGAACGTCGCCGAAGCGGTTAAGGTCGCGAAAGCGGGCTCGATCGAATTTCGCGCCGAAAAGGCCGGGATCGTTCAAGCGGGTATCGGCAAAGTCAGCTTCTCGGAAGCCGACATTCTGTCGAATACCAAGGCGTTCATTCAGGCGATCGTTAAGGCGCGTCCCGCAGGCGTTAAGGGGACGTACGTTAAGCGCATCAGCTTGTCTTCGACGATGGGGCCTGGGGTTAAGATAGACCTCAATTCCATCGGCGAGTAAGTTTTATAAGGCCTAATTAAACGGCGCATGGTTAACAGCCCTGCGCCGTTTTTATATATCCGACCGAAGAGGCATGATATTCTGCCCGCAATTATTATATTGGGGAGTTCATTATGAAAGTCGCTTCTATTTCCCGTCCGATGAAATCCGGTTCGGATGTGTATGGCATTAAACAGAGACTTTGCCATGAAATGTATCATTCGGAAATTCGGATTGGCCTTGCAAAAAATACCCATGAAAGCAGCGTCTCCTTTGGGATCTATACGAATGTGTATGATGCTGTGCTTATTGCGTCTCCGTCTCAGAAAATTACGTGTACGAAGGTGGATATGGTCGTTCCGGCTCATGCGTCGGTTACTCATTACAATCGAAAACGGGAAACTGTCGGTTTTCGGTTTTGGGCTTCCGAATTCGATTTTGATGGCAGGCTAAGCTTTAACCCTGGCCTCAATCATACGTTGGGATTTCTGGGCGAATATTATCTTACGTCGAAGGGGGCTTTTGTCGGGAGTGGCTATGTAAAGCCCGTCTCGGCTCCGGGCGAAGTCGAAATCGCTGAAACGATCCTTTCGTGCCTTAGAAACGAAGATCCGGAGTTTGCCAAAAAACTTAGGCTAACGCCCCAGCCTTAAGACAATTATAGATTTTTTTGCCATTTTCCGTGGAATCGCCGTTTCTTACCCGCTTGCGCGAGGGCGTTTGGGGCGGCATAGTATCGGCGCAATATTGTCCGCGCGATTCGCGCATGCCCGCGACTGAGGATGAGCAAAAGATGAGAAACGTACGCCCCTGGTTGAAGACCATCCTAACTATGGCTTTTTCCTTTGTAATTCTTGGCGGGTTTTCCCGCGCGCAAGCCTTGGAACTGCCTGTGGCGGCAAACTCTCCTTTAACGGGCGTGACGTTCGACGATATGCCTATGTCCTTGCCGGTTGAGCAGAATTTCCAGATGGCGATGCTGGCCGTCAGCAGCGAATTGGGCCGGAGTTGCGGCAATATGGAAGCCTATGGTTGGCGGATGAACCAGACCGAGCAGGTTCGCGTTGACAAGATTTTCAATAATGCCGTCGAGAAGCTGCGTTCGATGGCCTATATCATCGCGCCGGAATCCGTTAAATCGGCGGCCAAGGACATCACGATTTTCACGGCGGATAAGACCAATAAGCATTTTTTGTTTATGTGGTCGGCCAACGATCTGGGGCTGGTTCTGAATATTTGCGAAACAGGCATCCCCGTGCCGCCGACGCATAGGCCGAGGCTTGGGCCGTCCATGACGCAGGTTTATTCGGCGCCCGTTGCCGATAAGATTCCTGCCGTTGCCGAGCCGGAAAAAGCAATACCGGATCAAAAAGAGAAGAACGCAAAAGCGTTGTCCGGCGGCAAAGCGGCTGCCGGTGAGGGATTTTCTCCGACAGGAACGTGGGTCGGTTATTATATCTGTTCGCAGGGTCATACGGGCGCGACGCTCGAAATTGACCGTTTGAACGGCAGGGATTTCACGGGCGCGTTCAAATTTTATTCGACCGAGAAAAACCCGGGCGTTCCGGAAGGCTACTACGCCGTTTTTGGCCAATACGACAAGGAAACGAAGCGCGTTCTGATTAATCCGGGCAAATGGATTAAGCGTCCGCAGGATTATTATAATACGGTTATCGTCGGAAGCTTCGATCCCGCCAGGAACTCTTTCAGCGGCTTTTTCCAGGGCATCAGCGGATGCACGAGCATCGAAGCCGTGCGTGTGGATACGAAGCCACCCGCCCCAGCGTTGACGAAGAAGAAAGCGTCGAGCGACCAGATCGTCAAAAAGAAAAAGAAAAAAGCGAAAAAGACTAAATCTTCCGTGAAAAAAGCGCCGCTTGTTAATTTGCAGGAAAACGCGACGTCCGTGGAAGAAAAGAAAGATGCCGGCATTGATCTGACGCCGCAACCTGCCGCGTCACCTGCCGCTTCGCCTGAGGCTGCGCCGACAGCAACGTCTACTGCTCCTGTTGGCACTGCCCCTGCCGTTCCGGCGACGACGCCTGCTGTTCCGGCCGGTACGGCTCCGGCGGCAACGCCCGCTGTTCCGGCCGGTACGACTCCGGCGGCAACGCCTGCTGCTCCGGTCGGTACGACCCCGGCAACGGCGCCTGCCGCTGTTTCGGGTGCTGCTTTTATGCCTCGCCCCGATGTTCCTTCAAGCGCGGCTCCTGCGGCTGTTCCGCCTGCTTCTTCAACGGAGCAAACGTTGCAGGCGACAACGCCTGCCGCGACTGTCGGAACGACTTTGCCTGCTTCGGCTAAATAGAAAGAAGCTTCAATACGACGGCGCGGTCAATCGCCCATATGAACGTCGAAAGACGCGGGCCTGCGTCTCTGCCGATGAGCAGATTGTAAACGTCCTTGAAAAATCCGCGCTGCGCGGCTTTGAGTTCCTTATCGGCGAGCGACGGATCTTTCGGAATGCCGTAGAGCGTTTCATCAAGCGCGGCAATGGATGAAATGTCGCCTTTCAAAATTTCACGGAGCTTTGCAATCTGCGAACGGCGCTTGTCGTCCAAAGCCGCAGCGTAATCTTTATTGACTTCTGCGCGCAGAGAGATCGTTTCTTCGGGGTTATATGTATTGAGCCACGCTTTTGCTTTGGAAAGGCGCACCGCAATCGAGGATTCGCTGCACGGAATGCCCGATTTATCGGCCAATTCGCGCATCTTTTCGGCCTGCCATTGCGTGATCTGCCCCAAGGCCACGGCTTGCTTGAAGGCAAGCGGAGCAGGGCGGTCTTTTGTCACGCCGCTGAAGAGCAAAATCTTCTGGCTTGCCGGGGAAGCTTCGCCGCGCTGGAAGGCGGCGACTTCGCGGTCGAATTCGTCGTATTGGCGATAGACTTCCGTGTCGAACGCAAGATTGAAGCTTTGCGTCGGCGAGCGGCGCATATAAAGCCATTTGAGCAATGTGGGTTCGTAAATTTCGAGCAGCGTCGCAGGCGATACTGCCCCGCCTTTCGAACCCGACATCTTGCCGCCTTTGACGCCTTGGATGCCGACGAATTGATAGCCTTGAAAGACGGGAGGTTTGCGTCCGAAAAGCTCGCGCGCGACCGTTGCCGACACGTCATAGCTGCCGCCGGGCGTCGCGTGGTCTTTGCCGCCGGGTTCGAAATTAACGCCTTCCTCGCCCCAGCGCATCGGCCAGTCGAGCTTCCACGGCAATTTGACGACGGGCGTTTGTTTGAAATCAATTTGCTCAACCTTATCCGTGATAAGGCAGCGGTAGGTCAGCTTCGTCCCGCCGTCGTAGGAGACGACCTGGGTTTTGTCGGTGCCGGTAAAACGCGAATAAACGGTGATGGGAAAATAGGTTTCCAGGAATACGGCGGGGTCAATGCCTTTTTCCTGATTGCCTTTGTCCGTTTTAAACTGAAGTTGAATCTCGGCGGCTTTTTTGCGGTTCTGGAGGACGAAGGCCATTTGCTCGGCATAACGTCCCGATTTGTATTCCTTTGTCTGATAGCGAAAGTCCAGAACAATGCCTAGCTCTTTGATCGCTTCTTCAAACTCGACCTCGAAGAAACGCGCATACGACGGATATTTGCCGCTGGGGTCGGGCACTTCCGTCAGGGGCATGCCGACATATTTCGAATACGAAGGGTCAACGCCGACGGGGACTTTGCGAAAACGGTCGTAGTTGTCCCACGAAAAAAGCAGGCGCGCTTTTTTGCCGCGCGCAATAAGTTCATTCATGACGGCATGCGATGTCGCCACGTCGCGGAAGTTGCCGAAGTGGACGATGCCCGAAGGGCTGATGCCTGCGGCGCAGGTGTATACTTCCTGATCGGGAAATTCCGCCAATACTTTGTCGGCAACTTTGCCGACCCACAGCCCGTCGGCGGCTGAAGAAGCCTCCTCATCCAGAACGGAGGCGGCGGAGGAATGAAAAACCTTATCTTGAGACACGGATTCACCTAAAAATTTTAAGGGGTTGCCTTATAAAGCAAACCCCCATAATAGTCATAGAAGATTTTGCTTCAAGTGCGAAGAAAGAGGCGTTTGGGCATAATTTTGACGCAAAAACGCGGCAATAATCCGGCGTAAGGCAAGGTTTGGGCAGACACTATGAATATGAGAAAAGCGATACTTTTGGGGCTTGTTTTGGCGGCTCTGCCTGTGCTTTCGGCGCAGGCGAACGTCGCGAAGCCTTTGCGGATTCCCGTTCTGCCGCCGCTTCTGACTACTTATGATGTTTATGTCGGCGGGTTTCATTTTATAACCGCGCAAATCTGGTTTGAGGAACAAAAAAACGCCTATCGCGTCGTCGTGAAGGCCAATACGCGCGGGCTCTGGGGAAAGTTTTTTCCATGGAATACGGTTCTTGACGCGCGGGGGCGCATCAACGGGCTTCGCTTCGAGCCGAAAGAATATTCCGGCCACGACGAATGGGATTATAAGCCAAAAGTCACGAAGCTGCACTTCCGTCGCGGAGGAAAAGTCATTCCCGAATTCGATCCTCCCAATACCGACAAAAACCGCGAAATCGTGACGGACGCGCAAAAGAAAGGATCGCTTGATCCCGTGACGGCTCTTTTGCAAATGCTGGCAAACGTCGCCGTCAAAAAAAGTTGCGCTATCCCTGTGCCGGTTTTTGACGGCAAGCGCCGCTTTGACATCACGGGCAGGGACGCCGGCGATGATTATACGGACAGCGACGGATATGGGATCTATAACGGGAAGGCTCGTTTATGCGGAGCCGATTTCAAGATGATTTCGGGCGAGTGGAAGGATCGCGAGCGCGCGCGCTTTTGGAAAAAAACGGAAACGGAAGTCGGGCGCGAGCCTTTTCAGATTTGGCTTGCATCGCCAGCTAAGGAGTTGCCCGAACTTCCCGTGCGGCTTGAATCGGGCAGCATTGCAGGGCTGATTGTCGTTCATTTGACATCGTGGAGGTACGCGACGGCCGAGGAAATCAAGGCGCAACGCGCGGGTAAATAACGTTTTTTTAGCAAATACGGGATTGGCTTTAGCTTTAATTGCTGATAGCTTTCGCCCGAGTTCCGCGGGCATGACGGAACTGGTAGACGTACAGGACTTAAAATCCTGAGCCGCAAGGCGTGCCGGTTCGATTCCGGCTGCCCGCACCAACTTTTGGTACGAAGTGCCAAAAGTTGTCGCGTCGAAGTGAGCGAAAGCGAACGAAGACGGATTGGTTGCTACAAGAAAGAAAAACATGACCACGCAAGAAAAAATCCTCATTCTCGATTTCGGTTCTCAGGTGACGCAGCTTATTGCGCGGCGCGTGCGCGAGGCGGGCGTTTACTGCGAAATTCAGCCCTATAACCGTACCGATGAACAGGTTCGTACCTTTAATCCGAAGGGCATCATTTTATCCGGAAGCCCTGCCTCGACATTGGATAAAGGCAGCCCTCGCGCGCCGCAAGCTGTATGGGAAATGGGCGTTCCCGTTCTCGGCATTTGCTACGGCCAGCAGACGATGTGCATGCAGCTGGGCGGCGCGGTCGAAAGCGGCCATTCGCGCGAATTCGGTAAATCCCAGTTGGAGATCAAAAAAAACAGCGCTCTTTATGACGGCGTGTGGGGGCAAGGCTCGCACCATCAGGTGTGGATGAGCCACGGTGACCGCGTGACGAAAATACCTGCGGGATTCGAAGTCGTTGCCGTGAGCGAAGGCGCGCCGTTCGCCTCTATTGCCGATGAAAAGCGCAAATTCTATGGAGTGCAGTTTCATCCAGAAGTCGTTCATACGCCCGACGGCGCAAAATTGCTGAGAAACTTTGTGCACAAAATCTGCGGCTGCGGCAACGAATGGAGCATGAAGGCTTTCCGCGCGACTGAGATTGAACGCATCCGCAAGCAAGTCGGCAAAGGCAAGGTCATATGCGGGCTTTCAGGCGGCGTGGATAGCTCGGTTGCCGCCGTTCTTATTCATGAGGCCATCGGCGATCAGCTGACGTGCATCTTCGTGGATACGGGGTTGATGCGCGCGGGAGAGTCAGAAGAAGTCGTTAACCTGTTCCGCAAGCACTATAACATTCCATTGATTTCGGTTGATGCCAGCGAGAAGTTTTTGACGGCGCTTTCGGGCGTCAGCGATCCCGAGAAAAAACGCAAGACCATTGGCAAGTTGTTCATAGATGTTTTTGATGCCGAAGCGCATAAAATCAAGGATGTCGGCTTTTTGGCGCAGGGGACGTTGTATCCGGACGTGATTGAAAGCGTTTCGGTCACAGGCGGGCCTAGCGCGACGATCAAGTCGCATCATAACGTCGGCGGCTTGCCGGAAAGAATGAACCTGAAGCTCGTCGAGCCGTTGCGCGAATTGTTCAAGGACGAAGTGCGCGCCTTGGGCCGCGAGCTTGGGTTGCCGGAGTCCTTTGTCGGACGCCATCCCTTCCCGGGGCCCGGGCTTGCCATCCGCGTGCTTAGCGACATTACGCCGGAGAAACTTTCCATTCTGCGCAAGGCCGATACGATTTATCTGGATGAAATCCGCAAGGCCGGTCTTTACGACGAAATCTGGCAGGCGTTTGCCGTTCTGTTGCCGGTGCGCACGGTCGGCGTGATGGGCGACGAGCGTTCTTACGACCATGTTTTGGCTCTGCGTGCCGTGACGTCCGTGGACGGCATGACGGCGGATTCCTATCCCTTCGAGCATGCCTTTCTGTCTCGTGTGGCGACGCGCATCATCAACGAAGTGCGCGGCATCAACCGCGTGACCTATGACGTGACGAGCAAGCCTCCGGGTACGATTGAATGGGAATAAAATATTTGCGTGAGGCCGGGCTGCAAAACGCGCTTTTCTGCGCTTCCGCTACGCACGTACCTTAAAGTTCGCTTGCGTTGCGGTTCTCGAAAATCACGTTTTTCGCTCCGGCCTGACGCAAATATATGCTAGGGATATAAGTGACTTACCTCCACACTGAAATATTTCTAAAAATGGGATAGAGTGATTCGACATCCATGAATCAGAACATCCAGACCCTTATCAACCGTGTTGACGCTCTTCCTTCCGCCCATATTTTCGGGAGGGTTGTCGGCGTGCAAGGATTGCTGATCGAAGTGGCGGGAATCGAAAACCGCCTGTCGGTCGGTGGCCGGTGCAGCGTCGTTGCGCGCGGCGGAACCCGCGTGTTGTGCGAAACCGTAGGTTTCCGCGACGACAAGGCGTTGATGCTGCCGTTCGGGCCATTGGAAGGCGTCGGGCTTGGAAGCAAGGTCGAGCTTGCCGACGTCCAGCCGGTTATTTTACCGACGAAGGCATGGCTCGGGCGCGTCATCAATGCGCTGGGCGAGCCGATTGACGGCAAAGGAATATTGCCGCACGGCGACGACCCCCGCTTTGTCCGCAACCAGCCGCCGCCCGCGCATAAAAGGCAGCGCGTCGGGGGTAAGCTCGATCTGGGCGTCCGTTCGATCAATGCGTTCGCGACGATTTGCCAAGGGCAACGTATGGGCATTTTTTCCGGCTCCGGCATCGGCAAATCAACGCTGATGTCAATGGCGGCGCGGTACACGTCGGCGGATGTCTCGATTATCGGCCTGATCGGCGAACGCGGCCGCGAGGTTCAGGAATTTATTCTCGACGACTTGGGCGAAGACGGCTTGAAGCGCAGCATCGTCATAGTGGCCACATCCGATGAGGCGCCGTTAATGCGCCGTCAGGCCGCTTTTCTGACGATGGCGGTCGCCGAGTATTTCCGCGATCAGGGCAATAAGGTTTTATGCCTGATGGACAGCATTACGCGCTTTGCGATGGCGCAGCGCGAGATCGGCCTTGCCGCAGGCGAGCCGCCGACGACAAAGGGCTATCCGCCGACGGTATTTTCGGAACTTCCTAAACTTCTGGAACGCGCCGGACCCGGCGAACAAGGCAAAGGCAGTATCACGGGGATATTTACGGTTCTCGTTGACGGCGACGACCATAACGAGCCGATTGCGGACGCCGCGCGAGGGATTCTCGATGGGCACATCGTTCTTGACCGTTCGATTGCCGAAAGAGGGCGTTTTCCGGCCATCAACGTTTTACGGAGCATTTCGCGTACGATGCCAGGCTGCAACAGCGCTTTTGAAAACAATCTGGTTTCGACGGCGCGCAAGCATCTGGCTGCTTACGAAAATATGGCCGAAATGATCAGGCTCGGCGCCTATCGCCGCGGCACCAATGCCGAAGTGGACGAAGCCATGAATTTCTATGCGCCGCTTGAGGAGTTTTTGCGCCAAGGCAAAGAGGAAAGCGCAACTTTCGATGCGACGTATACGCAGTTGGCAAAAATACTGAACATTGATTGAAAATGAAAAAAAGCTTCGCCACGCTTATCAAGCTTCAGAAAACGCTCGTTGATGAGCAAAGGCAGCAATTGGCTCGGCTTATAGAGAACTTGGATCGCATAGAAAAGCGGGTCGCCGAGCTTCGTGCCATGAAATTGCGAGAACAGGCTGCCGCAGCAAGAAACCCTATCGTGCGCATGACTTATGGCGCTTTTTTGAAAGGCCTTATCGTGCGTGAGCGTTCTCTTGACAAAGAACATCAGACGGCAGCAAGAGCCGTGCATCTGGCTCAGGAAAAACTGGCGGAGCTTTTCGAGGAACAGAAACGCTATGAAATTGCCGAGGAGCAGCGCCTTCAGGACATCGCCAAGGCGGAGCTTCGTCTTGAAACGCTGGAGTTCGACGAAATCGGCGGCATGCGTCATGAACGGCAGAAAACGGGATAGCTTCGCTTCGCCTTTATTTTATCGGCTTACCCTGTCCTGCGTACGCCGCGCTTGTCGCAACCACTCGTGCCCCAAACAAAGCACTACATTGAGCTGCCGGTAATACTTACGTCACAATCCCCTGTTGCGGCGCGGCTTTTTGCATAACCATCCAATGTTGCCGTCCCACCTGAAAAGTCAGCGTTCCGGCGTAGGCGGCTGCGTCCAGCGCTTTGATGTAGGCTGTGCGTAATTCATGATGCAAGCCCTCGGGCAGCACGATTTCGCTGCGTAAAATCATGTCGAGCTTTTTCGGCTTCACGAAACCGTCTATCTGCATCGCGCCAAGCTTGCTGAGCTTCATATCAATCAAAAACCTGATATGCCCAAGGCCGGGCGGTTTTCCCGATTTGTCTTTGCGCGCGTCGCGGTCGCTATGAACGTAAAGCGTCAACGCCTGATACTGCTGATCGGCAAAAAGGGGAATGGGATAGGAACGCCAATCCCCGACAACCGCATCCTGCGCGGGCTTTCCTGCGCTGCCGAGTTCCTTCGTCAGATTGGCGAGAAGGTCGTATTTTCCGGCATCCTTAAGGCTTTCGACGGCGTCGCTGCCGAGCCAATCGCGCACGTTGCCTTGCTTGAAAGCGCTTAATAAAAACATCAGGGCCGCAGGCAGAGCTTCCGTCGGGCGCGGCAGGAAATTCATCATCACGTTTTGAAAAACATGGGGACTGAACTGCTTGAGCGCCGCAAGAGCCTGCGGTAGCGCCTCGAAGGCGGGCGTTTCTTGCGTGGGCAGGGTCACAAGAGGTGCGTCTTTGACTCCTTCGACGGCTAGAAGAACGGTTGCGCCGACGGGAGCCGACACTTGCGCTTTGACAAACAAGGTCGCTTCTCCGGATTTTAAAATAAGCTGCCCCTCCGTTCCCGTTCCGACGACCGTTGCCACAATCTGGTTAGGGGCGGGCGCTGGAACTGATTGACGGGCCGCGGTTTCGGAGGGCGCAGGAAAAATGGAAATGACTTTCAGCGAAACTTCGTTGCCAGGGGTCAGCAAAGAAGCAATTTGAGGGATGAAAGGGGGCGCTTGCGTCGGGGAGGAAGGCGGTGGCGCATATGAAGGAGGCATCGTTTTTGCCGGAACGGCGGGAGACGATGCCCCTGTCTTTGTTGGCTGAACAGGGCGCGCGAAAGCGGGAACGGAGGGAACTTCTGCTTTTATGTTTTGAACGGGCGCGCCTTCTTGCCGAACGGGAAACGCCGATTGAGCCAGAGGCTTGGTATCCGGTTGCTGAAGTATCGGGGAAGATTGCGGGGGTTCCTTCGTTTGCTGAACAACGGAAGCAAGGTGAGACAGCGCAACGTTTATTTGTGGAGCGCCTTGCGATACCGTTGGCGCTGCGTTTGTTTGCAGAACGGGGGTAGAAGGTTGAGCAACATCTTTTGCCTGCGGGGCGATAGGGGCCATGTTTTTCAACACGGGCTCTTGCGATGGAAGAGAAGAAATCGCTGCTTGTTGCGGCTGCGGCGTCGAAGAGATGGGGGATGCTCCGAGTGAAAGCGGTGACGTCGGAACATCCCTTTGAATAATAGAAAGAGGCGACGAGGGAGGGGCGTTCCCGGTCATTTGGCGGGTGGCGTCAGAAGGCGCAGAGTTAGTTAAAGTATTACTTTGAATACCTTTTGCAATTGCTTGATTATTATCTGTATTTTCAACTTTAACAGTAGATGTCGGAATAACCGCGAGAATGTCTGCCGATGGCAAAATAGGCGGGCTGAAAGGACGCGCCGCTGCGAGTGTCGGGATTGTCTTGGGCGGAGGCGGCGTTGACAAAACAGCAGCCGGTGTCGGCAAAGGAGGAAGTACGATGGCGCGGAAAGAAGCTCCGGTTGCCATAGGCTGCGCCGTCCTGACGGATTGGGATGAAAAAACGGATTCCTGAACGGCCTGCGGGGATGCCGACAGAGTTGCCGGAACGGAAAAAAGTAACGCTCCATGCGTCGGCGGACTTCCCGGTTGCAGCGTCAGCGTTACTGTGCGCTGAGCTTGCAACAGGGAAATCAGTTGCTGTGTCAGGTTTTGTTTTTCAGCCGTGCCCAGCTGCTGGGACAGGGCAACGGTGATAGAGCCGAGCGTCGTCGAAAAAGTCAGATTGTTCGCGTCCGCAATGGCGACAGGCGTAGCATTGGTTTGAATAATACGGGCAAGCTCTTTTAGCGAGGGCGGGACGGTTGTGACCGAAACCTGAACGGCGACGATTTCCGACGCAGGCGTAGCCGTGGCCGCCGTCGAGGAGGGTGGTGTCGGAGGGGCGAGAGGAATATCAGCCACCTCCACCTCCCTAGAAACGAAGTTTAGAGGCTATGGATTCGACATCCTTGGCTGCGTCGCTGATGGGCGAGCGCGTCAAAAGCGCCGTCTGCGCGCGAATGGCATCCCGCACCCGCAAGTCGCGGCGGATGATCCCGGCAAGCGGAGGCTCGTAACCAAGAAAACTTTCGCTCGCTTTGCGCATCGTTTCGTACGTTTTTTTGCCGTCCGCGACGTTAGCCGCCATGTTGACGATGATGCGCAAATCCGCCGACGGATTGGCCGCGCGCGAAAGCTTGATGAAGGCGTAGGCGTCGGTCAAAGACGTCGGTTCGTCAATAAGGACGATATATGTCAGCGCGGCAGGCCCCGCCATTTGCCGCACCGACCTTTCGATGCCAGCGCCGAGATCAACGACAACGACATCGTAGTTTTTCGCCAATGCGATCAGGTCGTTGCGCAATTGCGATAATTTCTGCAGCGGCAAAGCGGCAAGGTTTCCCGACCCCGAACGTCCGACGAGAATATCGAACCCGCCTTCTTCGTAACGCGTGATGGCGGCTTTCATCGGCAGGCTTCCTTCGACGACGGAGCCGAGGTCTTTTTCGGGCGTAAGCCCAAGCTGAATATCAACGTTGGCAAGGCCGAAATCGCCGTCAAAAAGAAGCGTCTTTTTACCTGCTTTGGCCAACGCGTGGCAAAGGGTGATCGAAAACCACGTTTTGCCGACGCCGCCCTTGCCGCTTGCGACCGCAATCATGTTCGGGCAGCGCAAAAGGGCTCCGGGCGCTTGGGCTTTTTCAATCTTCAAAGGAATGGGCTCAGCCATGAGAAAACTCCATGTTCGTCATACGGCAGACTTTCTGGCTTCGGTTTTTTCCTGAACGGCGAGACCTTGGCTTCCGGCTTTTAAAATCATTCTTGCCAGCACAACGGGATTCATCGGCTGCAAAGGTTCCGTCACTTTCGCTGAAATGCTGTAGTTCGAAAGAGGCAGGCGCGTTTCGTAGGCAAGGCGCAACAGGCTCCCGATCCTTTTGACCGTATCGAAGCGCGTCATAAGAAGGCGCGACGCGCCAATCGAACGGAATTCGAGCGAAAGATCTACCGCTTCGACGGCGTCGAGCCCGGCGGGAAGGACAAGCGTCGCATCGCCGACGGCGGAGATATATTCCCGCGCGGATTCTTTTTCCCTGATATTGAACGGATTGCGTCCCGCCATATCTATAAAGACGGGGTTGCCGTTTTGAACGGAAATGAGATCGCGCAGCGCGTGCCAATCGTCAATTTCGACAAGGTTGATTTTCAAAAGACGCGTGAAGGCTGCCAGCTGCTCTAGGCCTCCGGCGCGTTCGCAGTCCGAGCTGACAACAGTCGCTTTGCGTTTTTCAAGCGTTGCCTGCGTTGCGAACTTGGCCGTGCACAAAGTTTTGCCTGCTCCCGGAGGGCCGACCAGAAGAACCGGCTTGGCCGTATCTACGGGCGTAAACTTAAAATGAGTGTCCAGAGCGGCGCCAAGACACAAAAGGGGATCGTCGTTGGCAAACTGCGTTGCCGTTGCCATGATTTTATCGGCAAGCGCGGGATAGACGTTATGGTAGGTAAGGGCATCGGCGATAATTTCGAGAGCTTCGGAGCCGTCGGTTTTTGCTTCGGAAGAAATGGCGCCGCTTGGACGAGAAACGAGTTCGTCAACGGCAGCCGTGACGCGCACGCCGCCTTGTTCGTCTTCGCGCGTGGCGACGATGATCGCGTTTTCTCCCAAAGCTTCGCGAACGCCGCGCATGGCGTCGGTCAGCGTTTGTCCATGGAAAGATTTAAGCCTCATTTCAAATTTGTCCTAAAGTCTTAATTTTCGCTTTCGGATGAATTTCATTCTGCGACAAAACCGTCGTGGATGGCCGGAATCTCTCAACCACAGACCTTACATAGCTTCGGATTGTCGGGCTGGTCAATAGGATAGGAGATTCTCCCATGGCGGCCTGACGGTCATAGGTCTGCCTCACGGCGGTAATAAATTGCTGCAAACGGGTCGGCGGCATGGCCAGTTGCTTCGAGTCGCCCTCGCCGATAAGGGCTTCGGCAAACGCCTGCTCCCATTCCGGAGACAGCGTAATCATCGGAATATAGCCCATTTCATTGGTATTGGCGTCGGATATCTGGCGAGCCAGGCGCGCGCGGACGTGCTCGGAAATGGCCGACAGGTTGCGGGTGACGGCGGTCGCCTCGGAAATGCCTTCGAGAATGGTCGGCAAGTCGCGGATAGAGATACGTTCGGACAGAAGATTCTGCAAAACGCGCTGCAGGCCGCTGATCGTGACCTGGCTCGGGATAACGTCCGCAACCAGCTTTTGCTGGTCTTTGCCGAGTTCGTCCAAGAGCTTTTGCGTTTCCGAATAGGACAAAAGATCGGACATGTTATCCTTAACAAGCTCTGTCAGATGCGTCGTGATGACCGTCGGAGGATCGACGACCGTGTAGCCTTTAAAGAGTGCTTCTTCGCGGTAAGTCGGGTCTATCCATGTGGCGGCAAGGCCAAAGGTGGGCTCGGTAGTCGTTTCGCCCGGCAGAGTGATGGCTTGTCCTCGCGGATCCATGACAAGCAACATGCCGGGGCGCAGATCGCCTCGTCCGGCCTCGATTTCCTTGATGCGCAGAACATACGAATTGGGGGGAAGCTGCAAATTGTCCTGAATGCGGACGGCCGGCATGATAAAGCCCATGTCGGAGGCCAGTTGTTTGCGCAAGCCTTTGATCTGATCGGTCAGGCGTTGCCCCGCCTCGCTGTTAATGAGGCTGAGAAGGGCATAGCCAAGCTCAAGCCGGATCATATCAATGGAAAGAGATTTCGAAATGGGCTCTTCCGCTATGGCGGCGGCTTTGCCTTTGGCCGTTGCTGTCGTGGCGTCTTCGGCCGCAACTTTATCTTTTGCGGTTTGCGTGACGGTGTAGCAGGCAAAACCGGAAATGCCGCCCAATATGGCAAAAGGAATAAAAGGCATTCCCGGCAGAATGGCTAGAATTCCAAGCATGGCTGAGCTAAGTCCCAGCGCCATCGGATAGCCGCTTAACTGCCTGAACAAAGCCTTGTCCGTCGAACCCGACAGGTTGGCTTTGGTTACAAGCAAACCGGCGGCGACAGAGACCAAAAGGGCGGGGACTTGCGTCACCAGACCGTCGCCGACCGTCAGGCGCACATAGGTATCGGCTGCTTGCAGAACCGGCATATCGTGGCGGAACGTGCCGATCGTAATGCCGCCTATGGCGTTGATGAACGTAATAACGAGGCCAGCAACCGCGTCGCCGCGAACGAATTTGGCGGAGCCGTCCATCGAGCCGAAGAAGTTGCTTTCGTCTTCAAGTTCTTTGCGGCGTTTGCGGGCCTGATCTTCGTTGATAAGGCCGGATGACAGATCGGCGTCAATGGCCATTTGTTTGCCCGGCATCGCGTCCAAAGTGAAACGTGCCGCGACTTCGGCGATACGTCCGGAGCCCTTCGTGATGACGACGAAGTTGACCAACGTCAGGATGGAAAAGACGATCACGCCTATGATGAAGTCGCCGCCCATAACAAGGCTCGCGAATGACTCGACGACGTGTCCGGCTGCTGCCGTTCCTTCGTTGCCTTTGGTCAGAACAAGGCGCGTCGTGCCTAAATTAAGCGACAGTCGCAAAAGGGTGGCAATCAACAGAACGGTAGGAAAGGAGCTGAATTCAAGAGATTTTCCGATAAACAAGACCGTCATCAGGATAAGGACGGAAAATGTGATCGAGATTGACAATCCTATATCAATAACGAACGGCGGCATCGGGATAATCAATGCCGTCAAAATGATCATCAATCCGAGGCCGAGCCAGACCTCGCCGCGCTTAAAAATACCGCCGAAAGGATCGGTATCGTCTTCGGCGGCTACTGTTGTGGATTGATTGGTCATGATTCAGATGTCAAAAAAATGTCGGATGTCAGAAGGAATCTGCCCGGCAGACCGATCACGGCGCCGTCCTCTCTTCGCCAGCGCCGCCGGGAATAGGCACGCCTTCGTCGCTATATTGTTTCAGCTTGTTGCGTAACGTGCGAATGGAAATGCCGAGAATATTCGCCGCGTGCGTGCGGTTGCCAAGGCAGTGGCTCAGCGTGTCAATAATCAGGTCGCGTTCGACGGCGGCTACGGTTTTTCCTACCAGACCGCCGCCGGTCGAAGCCGGAGCGCGCCCCAAGGCGGCATGAGCCGTTTCTTCGATTGAAGGCGCAGGCGCGAAGGATTGTCCCGACAGCATGATTGAATCGGGCTCGATCTTATCGCCTTGAGCCAGCAATACGGCGCGATGCATCGTGTTTTCAAGCTCGCGTACGTTGCCGCGCCAATGATGCGCCTGCAAAGCCGCCGTTGCCGCAACGGACAGCGCTTTCTCCGGCAGGCCGTTGGCCTTCGCGTATTTTTTTGCAAAGTGCTCGGCTAACGGCACGATGTCGGAGAGCCGATTGCGCAGAGGAGGAATGTGCAGATTGACGACGTTCAGGCGGAAATACAAATCTTCGCGGAAACGCTTGGCTTTGACTTCTTCTTCCAGATTGCGGTTCGATGTGGCGATCAGGCGAATATCAATCTTGATCGGTTGCGTGCCGCCGACGCGGTCAATCTCGCGCTCCTGAATGGCGCGCAGCAACTTGGCTTGCAGGCGGCTATCCATCTCGCTGATTTCGTCCAGCAGAAGCGTGCCGCCGTTGGCTTCCTCGAACTTGCCGATGCGCCTGGCGACGGCGCCGGTAAACGCGCCTTTTTCGTGGCCGAAAAGCTCGGATTCCAGAAGGTTGTCCGGAATGGCGGCGCAATTGACGGAAACAAAGCTGGCGGCGGCGCGGCGGCTCTTGCGGTGAATGTAGCGCGCCATGACTTCCTTGCCGGTGCCGCTTTCGCCGGTGATAAGAATGGAGGCGTCGCTCATGCCGACGCGGTCGATCATTTGCAAAAGCGGCTGCATGGATGAATCGCGGGCGATAAAAGTGGAATCTTCTTCGGCGACGGCCTGCAGAACGGCGGCGATAAGGTCGGCGTCGGGGGGAAGGGGAATGTATTCTTTGGCTCCGGCGCGAATGGCTCTGACGGCGGCGGAAGCGTCGGCGCCGACGCCGCAGGCGACGACAGGAATATTGATGCGTTCGGATTTCAGGCTGTCAATAAATTGAGCAATGTCCAAAAGGATGTCGCACATGACAAGATCGGCGCCCTGTCCGTTGCGCAAGGCGTTCAATGCGCCCGCGACGCTGTCAATATGAGCGACCTTGGCGCCGCGCTGAACCGCCATTCGTCCGGCGGTGCCTAAGGGGCCGTCAAGTTGTCCGACAATCAGAAGTCTCATCTTTTATCCTTTAGCCGTTTCTGTCCGATTTAATGATTTCGGTCATCGTTATCCCAAGTCTGTCTTCGACAACAACGACTTCGCCGCGCGCGACGAGCCGGTTGTTGACATAAATATCAATAGCTTCGCCGACCTTGCGATCGAGTTCAATGACGGCGCCGCGACCCAGTTTAAGCAAGTGGCTGACCTGCATTTCGGCTTTGCCGAGAACGGCGGCCACTTCGACCGGAATGCCGTAAACCGCGTCCAGATCGTTTGCCGTAATGGGCTGATCGTCTTTCGGAGCTTCGCCGGGGCTGGCTTCGAGCTCGGTCAGGGTCAGAGGTTCTTTTTCGTCGGCCATATCAAGCTCCTGTTATTAAGAAGAGGGAAGAAGGGTTTGTTCGATAGATTTTTCCGTAACGGGCGTGTTGCGTTCGATGCCGCCGTCGGCCCATTCGATGCGGCAGTCGCCGGAGGCGACTTCGGCATCGGCCAAGATGACGATTTTCCCGGCAAAAGCGCGTTGCGTGGCGATTGCCTGAATTTTTTCGTTGAGCGCGTCGAATTCTCCTTCATGAACGCGCACGACAAGGCGCGGTTCGCGTCCCATCTGGCGAATGGTGTCGGAAACAAGAGCCTCGATCTCCTGAAGACCGTTTTGCGACGTGAAGGCAGGTAAAATCTTCTTTGCGATGGACAAAGCCAGGCGGCGGATCTGGTTTTCCTGCTCCTGTGTGACGGCGTCCATGTTTTTGATAAGGGCAGAGACGTTCTGATCTATCCGGTTCAGGATGGCGGACTGTTCGGCGACCTGCGCCTCTTTCCCGTCCTTTGTTCCCGCATAATATCCCGCATCGTAGGATTCTTTTTTCAGCGCGTCTATTTGCTCCGGTTTCATCACGACGGGCTTGCGTTCGGGCGCGCGATGCACTTCCGTCGCGTCGTCGAACGAAAGGTCGAACATATATTTGCGCACGGGCGCGTTGGGGGCTGCTTCAGTAGACAAGTTCGTCCTCCTCTGCGCCCTTGGAGATGATGATTTCGCCCTTCGTGGACAAATCCTTGGCCGTCGCGACCAGATGAGCCTGAGCTTCTTCGACGTCGCGCAGGCGGACGGGGCCGAGGGCGGAAATGTCTTCCTTCAAAAGCTTGCCTGCGCGTTCGGACATGTTCGAGAAGAACAAATCCTTAATCGCGTCGGAGGCGCCCTTGAGAGCAGTTGGCAGCTTCGATTTGTCGGCGATGCGCAGGATGGCCTGAATGGCCGTGCCGTCGAGTTTGCCAAGGTCTTCGAAGGTGAACATCAATGCCTTGATCTTTTCGGCCGAGTCCCGGCTGCGTTCTTCGAGCGCCGACATGAATTTGGCTTCGTTGGTGCGGTCAAAGTTGTTGAAGATTTCCGCCATCATTTCGTGAGAGTCGCGCCTGTTGGTGCGCGCCAGATTGCTCATAAACTCGTTGCGAAGCGTGCGTTCGATATCGTCAATAACGTCTTTTTGCACGGATTCCATGCGTAGCATGCGGGCGATAACTTCCATCGCAAAGCTTTCGGGCAATTGCGACAGGACACGCGCGGCGTGATCGGGCTTGATTTTGGAAATGACGACCGCGACAGTTTGCGGATATTCGTTTTTCAGGTAAGCCGCCAGAACCGCTTCGTTGACGTTCGCAAGCTTGTCCCACATGGTGCGGCCTGCGGGGCCGCGAATGTCTTCCATGATGTTGCTGACGCGGCTTTTATCCAGAACCTTCATCAGCAGTCGTTCGGTCGATTCCAGAGTGCCGACGGTGCCGCCCGACGACGACATCTGCTCGGCGAAATCAACGAGCAGTTTTTCGACAAGAGTGGAACTGACGTTGCCGAGATTGGCCATGACTTGCGAAAGGTCTTTAATCTCGTCGTCGTTCATGTGGGCAAAAACGCGCGCGGCGTATTCTTCGCCGAGACTAAGAATAAACAGAGCTGCCTTTTCCAGCCCCGAAAGGGATTTAATATCCTCGCGAAGACGTTGCCCGGCCATTAGCGGTTCTCCTGATACATCCAGTTGCGCAGGATTCCGATGGCTTCGTCAGGATGCTTGTCAACGATTTCGCCGACTTTTCGCAATGACGAAGCCTTAACGCGTCCTTCAACGCGTGAAATGTCAATCATGCGCTCGATTTCGGATTCCGCCGCCGCCGTATCGGCTTCGGATGCCGCTGCGGCCGTGACCCCGCCCGGAGAGGGCAGTTGAGCCACAGCGCCGCCGGAAGAGACGCCACCGTAGGATCCTCCGCCGATGAGAGCCTGTTGTTCAGGCATGACGCCGCCGGCGCTTTCCAAAATCTTGCGCAAAATCGGGCGGACGATCAGGACGACGACCAAGAGCCCGATAACGGCGAGGATAATCGTTTCCAGCGCATGGAAAATATCCGCGCGGGGAACGCCCATCAGCATGTCGGCGGCGCCGCCTTCGGCTTCCTTGCCCATGTCGGCCTGAGCGAACTGCATGTTGGCGACTTCGAGAGAGTCGCCGCGCGTCGAGTCAAAGTTGACGGCGGAACGAACCAGCTCCTTGATCTTCGTAAGCTCTTCCTCGGTACGAGGCGTATACGTCATTTTGCCGTCTTCTCCGGTTTTATAGGAACCGTCAACGACAACGGCGACCGAAAGACGGCGTATCTGTCCGCTTTCGCGAACCTGATTGCGTACGGTTTTGTTGATTTCGTAATTGATCGTTTCTTCGGAGCGGTTGTTCTTGTTGCTTGCGCCGCCGGTCTGTGCGCCGCCTGCGATTTGCTGAGGCGTTGTCGGAAGGTTATTGGCTACAGTTACTGTTCCGGCGCCGCCTTCGGAATTGACGGCATCTTCCGTCACGCTCTGCGTCGAACGGACGACCTGACTTTCAGGGTCGAAAATCTCGGAACTTGTCGTGATGCGATCGAAGTCAAGATCGGCGGATACCTGTGCTCTGACCTTGCCGTAGCCCAGTGTTTGGGTAAGCAGGTCTTCGATCTTGCGCGCCTGCATTTGCTCGAACTGAATGCGCATGTCGTCCCGGTCGCCGCCTCCGCCTCCGGCAGTGCCGGTCGCGCCGTTCGCGGGACGCGCCAGAAGATTGCCGCGATCGTCAACGATAGAAACCTGACTTGGTTGCAATTGAGGTACGGCCGCCGCGATCAAATGTTGAATGGCCGCGATTTGCTCGCGCGTCAACACGGCGGCGCCGCGCGTTTTCAGAAAAATGCTGGCCGTCGCGACTTGCGTGGCGTGGCTGAACAATTCGCGTTGCGGCAAGACAAGATGCACGCGCGCGGTTTGAATAGGGTCCATGGCACCGATTGTGCGCGCCAGTTCGCCTTCCAAGGCGCGCAGATGGTTGATGTTTTGCACGAAGCTTGTTGTTCCGAAGCTTTCCTTTTGATCGAAAATCTCATAGCCGATGGAACCGCCTTTGGGCAGTCCGTCCGCAGCCATCAGCATCCTGATCTTGCCGACCTGATTGGACGGGACGCGGATAAGGCTGCCGCTGGCGTCAACGTCATAAGGGATTTTCAGCGCATCCAGTTTTTGAGCGATGGCGGCAGAGTCATGCTGGTCGAGTTCCGTATAGAGGAGGGCGAGCGGCGACGTCGAAATACGCGTCGTAATGAAGCCCAGCATACCCAGCAAACTAAGTCCGACAACGGCAATGGCGATAAGGCGCATTGGCCCCAGATTGCGTAAAGTTTGCAGAAAGGCGTTCACGTTTGCATTCTCCTGACTCTACCCTTTGGGGGTGTTTCGGACGAATCAATCTATGGGTTGCATATTAACCATAACGCGGCACAAATTGCCTACTAAAAATTATTGTTGGTTAAAAATTTTTACAGATTCGTAAAATTTTTTTTAAGAGAGTCGGCAAATACTGCCGAACCGATAAAAAGATGTGTCTTATAAGCAACACGAATGAGGCGCGATGGGGGAGTCAAAGGCCAAAATAGTTTTGGTGGTGGAATAAAATTTAACCAGAATACTATTCAGTGCTTCGATTATCAAAAATGGAGTGTTTGAGCGAGTATGCCGGGCACAAAGCGGCCTCTTAAGGCCTCGGCGGCGGCGGTGCTTTCAAGGCGCTTAAATTCATCGAACATTTTGTTCGTTGGCCCTACGAGATGAGATTTCTTGTCGAGAGAGGATTCAATCCAAAGCAATTCTTTTTCCCTGAGCGTATCAATGGGGCCGCCCGCGATGATTTGTCCGCCAAACGCTGCATAAGGCTCATTTGGCCTGATTGTAAAAAATATGGTGCCCAGAATTCTTTCCATATCGGGGCTGCCTTCGATGCTTTTGACAAGCAGTGCAATATAAGAAGCCGTGTTGTCAGGGCTCTTCTTGCAAAAATCTGCAATATGCGTGCGCAGGGCATCATCAATGTGCCGCGCCGCGCTGAAGCGTAAATCTGTGTATGCCATTTTCCACACCCTTTACGAGAAAGGCTGTTCTCGAATTCACATAAGCGGAGCGGTCTACTCTCCCTTTTGATGAAAGAAAAGGGGGGTGTGGATAAGTTAAGCATAATTTACAGAAATAACAATAAAAACAGATTGTTAGCTGTTACGGTCGTGCATCCTGACTTTTATGGGCTCGACTCATTTGGCTCTTTTTTCGATACCCGCTAGGCCGAGTAATACAGGTCGAATTCAACCGGATGCGGCGCCATGCGGAGGCGATCCCATTCCTCACGTTTCAGCTCGAGATAGCTGTCCAGCAGATCGGTCGTGAACACGTCGCCTTTCAGCAAGAAGTCGTGATCGTATTTAAGAGCCGCAATGGCTTCTTCAAGCGAACCGCAAACCGTCGGGATTTTCGCCAGTTCTCTGGGGGGCAAATGGAACAGGTCTTTCTCCGCCGCCTCGCCGGGATGGATTTTGTTTTCGATGCCGTCCAATCCCGCCATAAGCATCGCCGCGAAGGCTAGATAGGGATTTGCCAGTGGATCTGGAAAACGGACTTCGACGCGTTTGCCTTTGGGATTGGCAACGTAAGGTATGCGGCACGCCGCCGAACGGTTGCGGGCAGAATAGGCGAGCAGGACAGGAGCCTCATAGCCCGGAACCAGCCGCTTATAGCTGTTGGTCGCAGGGTTGGTGATGGCATTGAGAGCCTTTGCGTGCTTGATGATGCCGCCGATATAGTACAGGGCCGTCTTCGATAGCTCCGCATACTCGCTGCCTGCGAACAGGGGTGAGCCGTCCTTCCACAACGATTGATGCACGTGCATGCCGGAGCCGTTATCGCCAAGAACGGGCTTAGGCATAAAAGTTGCCGTTTTTCCATACATGGCGGCGACGTTATGCGCGGCGTATTTCAAAATCTGCGTGTTGTCGGCGGATTTTAAAAGCGTCGCATACTTGATGCCGAGCTCGTGCTGCGCTGCCGCGACTTCGTGATGGTGCTTTTC
>JBAZLX010000009.1:0-23856 GCA_041650075.1 Bdellovibrionales bacterium
TCTTTCCCGAGGCCTGAATTTATCGCCATCCCGGAAAATTGCTAATTTATCGGCATTCCCGTTTTCTTGAGCGATCAAAAGAGCGCTGTTGATGAGCCCTTCTACTCCGGATAGGCAGCTTTCCGTATCGAGCGATGCAAGCAGCAGTTTTTCCAGCCGCATTCTGCCGCTTGTTTGGGGCGTTAGATGTTTTTCCGGCATTCCGTCTATGGGTTCGCACACGGCAACTTCAGCCATTCTGATCATGGCATCAACTACCTGCGCGTTTTTTGAGATACTATTGTTTTCCGAAATTGCCTCTTCCGCCACACTCAGCGCTTTCTCGAGAAGATTCAAAAAACGCGGCTCGCAAAGATCCATTGGATGCGTTGTGAATTCAATGGCCGCATTTATAAATTCGTCGAGAATTTCTTTTTTAATTTCTCTGACTATGACGCTTCTATAACGACCCTTCATAAAAAATATCCTTTCAAAAACGACCCGACCTATAATTAGCCTGTTATTCTCACTTCATTATGCTGTTCGTCAACCTGTTGTCTTCATTTTCAATAAATGACGGCAACGGCAAAAAACAACAATAGTTATTGTTTATCAATTAGTTATCCCGTTCTTTCGCGTCGGTTGCGCCGACGTTTTATTTTCATCTTTTTGTGATATGTATGGCGGTCTATGGAAAGAGTCTGTTTGTTTTTTAAGGAAATTATTATGAAAATTATCACCGGTGAAAATAACGTTTTTGGTATTATCGCAACCGACATAACGGGTCAGCCGCAATGGTTGTTTCGCGCCAAAGTTACTCCTTGGGTTCTTCTTACCTGCGAAAACCCCGGCGGACGCGACACAACGCAAAACAGCAGAACGTATGCCGCTGACGAAATTCTTGCTCCGAAAAACACGATGCCGGAAACCACTCAAGATACCATTGCCTGCAAAGCTATCGTTGCAGACAAGGACGGACGCGTGGAAGTGACGGTGGAACGCACGACTCCTGAAGGAAAAGTATCCAGTTTAAAAATCGTGGTTCAGGAAAGCGCGATGGAAATTATGGGGACAATAAACGAGATGAGCGCCATCATGGAAAAGAAGGATTATCTCAAACAGGCTCCACAGACGCCGGAATTCTATGTCGTAAAAAATCCCCAAAGAGTTGTCACAGAAATTTCGGGCAACACTATTCGGTGATATTTTTCGAAACCCGTTTGCAAGACATTGCGCCTGTCGCTTTTGCCTTTATTTCCAATGCGTTTCTCCCTTTTCCGCCCCATGCTGAAAAAGTGTGTACAAAACGAGAACGTTCGTGTATTGTTCTCGTATGTCCAAAACATCCTCCGTCTTTGCCTGTCAGGTCTGCGGCGCTACTTTTCCCAAATGGGGAGGAAAATGCGAGGCCTGCGGCGCATGGAATTGCCTTGTCGAAGAAATAGCATCAAGCGGCCCCCCGAAGGGGTTGAACGACGCAAAAAATCGCGCCAAATCCAGCCGCATTGATTTTGTCCCTCTGAAAAGCGATTCCGAACAAAAAGTCCCTCGCCGCTTGTCGGGCATCGGCGAATTTGACCGCGTTGTCGGCGGCGGACTGGTTTCCGGCTCCGCGACCTTGGTCGGCGGCGATCCGGGCATCGGAAAATCAACCATCCTTCTTCAGGTCGTATGTAAACTGGCCGCGCAATACAAAGTCGCCTACATCTCCGGCGAAGAGGCTATTGATCAGGTGCGCCTGCGCGCTGCGCGGTTGGGACTGAGCGAGGCTTTGTGCTTGCTCGCCAGCGAAACTTCCGTGCGCGACATCGTCGCGTCCGTTGACAGGGATTCTCCGGATATATTGGTCATAGATTCCATCCAGACGATGTATGTCGATACGCTCGACAGCGCGCCGGGAACCGTAGCACAGGTAAGAACCTCCGCGCAGGAGCTGATCCGGGTCGCTAAAAAACGCAATATCTCCGTCATCCTCGTCGGGCACGTTACCAAGGACGGCGCTATCGCGGGGCCGCGCGTTTTGGAACACATGGTAGATACCGTTTTGTATCTGGAAGGCGACAGAGGCCATCAATTCCGCGTCTTGCGCAGCGTCAAAAACCGCTTCGGCCCGACGGACGAAATCGGCGTCTTTGAAATGACAGATAAAGGATTGACGGAAGTTCAAAATCCTTCAGCGCTGTTTTTGGCCGACAGGCGCGACGACATGTCGGGCGCCGCCGTGTTTGCGGGAATGGAAGGCACGCGCCCCGTTTTGGTCGAGATTCAGGCTCTTGTAGCGCCTGCGGCCTTTGGAACGCCGCGCCGCGCCGTCATAGGATGGGATTCCGGACGCCTTGCGATGATTTTGGCCGTTTTGGAGGCACGTTGCGGCGTCATTTTCGGCAATAATGACGTTTACCTGAATGTCGCCGGAGGCTTTCGCATTTCCGAACCCGCCGCCGATTTGGCCGTCGCGGCGGCGCTGGTATCTGCTCTCACGGGGGTGCCTGTTCCTCCTTCATGCGTCGCCTTTGGAGAAATCGGTTTGTCCGGTGAAATACGCCGCGTCAGCCAACCGGATATCCGACTCAAGGAAGCCGCCAAGCTCGGATTCACAGGGGCGCTTATGCCGGAAAACGACAAAGCCGGAAAATCCGCTCCCGTACCCTTGCTAAGAAGTACAGAAATCCGGCAACTTAGTGAAATACTGCCTCTTTTTGAGGCGCCTCGGCAATTAAAACGCGCTTAAAAAGATTAACTTTCACGGAATTTGTGCTAGACAAGGGCTTCCTCTTGGCAGGGTTGTCTCATGGAATCTGTGTCCGTATTTAATACCTTCGATTACATCGTTGTCGGCGTTGTTCTTCTGTCCGCGTTCTTGGCTTTAATGCGCGGTTTTGTACGCGAATTCTTTTCTCTCGTCGCGTGGGTCGGCGCTTATTTTATCGCCATTACTTTTTTCGAACCTGCCCTTCCGTGGGCCCAGCGTTACGTTAAAAACGATCAGGTGGCCGAATGGACGGCCATGGGCATCGTTTTCATCATTACGCTGATCGTTCTGATGATTGTCGGCCATTTCATCTGCGGATTTGTCAAAGGCAAAGTTCTGACCGTCATTGATCGTTCGCTTGGTTTTCTGTACGGCCTGGCGCGCGGCGCTTTGGTCATCTGCCTTGTTTATCTGGGCGTCACGATGATTTTCTGGCCCGACATTGACGCATCGCCTGCCGAGCAACAACAGGATGCCGATCGCAACACGCCGCCCGAATTCCTCCTTCAGGCGAAGACGCGGCCTATCATGGCTTTCGGCGCCGATATACTGAAGCCGCTTTTGCCCGAAGGATTTCTCGATAAAGACAAGATGAAAAAAGACGCCAACGAACGGCGGCTGGAGCTTGAAAAGACCATTCAGGAAAAAATGTCCGGCGAAGAATCTTCTTCCGGAGAAGAGAATGGCCCCATTGACATTGACAAGCTTTTCAACGGGGAAAACAAGTGATGACCTTTTCGACAAATCCTTTTGACGACGATAAGCTGAAAGAAGAATGCGGCGTTTTCGGCATTATCGGCAAGGATTCCGCCGCCGCGATGACGGCTTTGGGTCTGCATGCCCTGCAACACCGCGGGCAAGAAGCGGCGGGGATCGTTTGCTTCGATAAAGGGCATTTTAACGCGCATCATGCGCTGGGGCACGTCGGCGAGAATTTCAATTCGGACAGCATCGTCGCCAAATTGGCGGGCAACGCCGCCATCGGCCATACGCGCTATTCGACGACCGGCGAGCCTTCCTTGCGAAACGTTCAGCCTCTCTTTGCCGATTTCGATTTCGGCGGTTTTTCCATCGCGCATAACGGCAACCTGACAAACGCGCACGGCTTGCGCAAAAAACTGGTCAAACAAGGCTGCTTGTTCCGTTCGACGACGGATACCGAAGTCATTATTCACCTGATGGCGATCTCGCGCGCGGAAATGCCCGTTGACCGCCTTGTCGGCGCTTTAAAACAGGTCGAAGGCGCCTACTCTTTGGTATGCCTCGGCAAAGATATGCTTATCGGCGTTCGCGATCCGAACGGCATCAGGCCGCTTGCTCTCGGCAAACTCGATAACGCCTATGTTCTGGCCAGCGAATCCTGCGCTTTGGATATTATCGGCGCTTCGTTCGTCCGCGACATCGAACCCGGCGAATTGGTCGTCATTGATGCGAAGGGTCTTCAGTCGTATCACCCCTTCAAAAAAGCGCCCGGAAAATTCTGCATTTTCGAATACATCTATTTCGCGCGTCCCGATTCCTGCATTGAAGGGCGTTCCGTCTATGAAATGCGCAAGAACATCGGCATCGAGCTGGCCAAGGAATCCCCCGTGGACGCCGACGTTGTCGTGCCCGTGCCGGATTCAGGCGTGCCCGCCGCCATCGGCTATGCGAACCAAAGCAAAATTCCCTTCGACCTCGGGATCATTCGCAATCACTATATCGGACGCACGTTCATTCAGCCGACCGACCGCATCCGCCATTTGGGCGTTAAATTGAAACACAACGCCAATCGCCGCTATATCGAGGGCAAGCGCATTATTTTGATTGATGACTCCATTGTGCGCGGCACGACCTCGACAAAGATCGTCGAAATGATGCGCGGCGCAGGCGCCAAGGAAGTTCATATGCGAATCTCGTCGCCGCCGACGGCGCATGGATGTTTTTACGGCGTTGATACTCCCGATGACGATAAATTGCTCGCGCACAACTATACGGTCGAGCAAATGCGCCGGTTTATCGGCGTGGATAGCCTTGCTTTCGTTTCCCTTGACGGCTTGTACCGCGCGATGGGCGAGACCAAGAGAAACAATGCCATGCCGCAGTTCTGCGACGCGTGCTTCAGCGGCGACTACCCCGTCAGCCTGACCGACAAGCAAACCGAGAACGCGCAGGAAGAACTGTCGCTGCTGGCGCAGGGGGAATAATCCAGGGTGTATTAAAGGCTTTGTTCTCTGAAACTATAGTTTCATAAAAAGCGGAGGTTTTAGAACTAGTCCGCCATTACATTAGAGCAAAAAACAATAATCCAAATTTAGTAAATTCGCCCCCCCCTATAAATGACCCCTCCATTCCGCGTTACTTTCTTAGTGGCCGCGCTGTACTCTGCAAGAATACAAGCTGCATCATTATCTTTTATCTAATGCCAAAAGGTTTTGTTGTTCTTATCTCCACAGCTCAATAGACTAGATAGTATGATATTAAGCGGTATCTAACATATCAGGATTAAGACCTAAGTCCGCAATACATTCTCTAAACACATTTTCGAAGCTTTCTTCAAGTTCCGGAACGCTAAAACTCTTGTCTACGAATTTTGCCAGGATTTGTGAAAAATGATGGGCATCATTCTTATTGAATCTATCCAATGCACTAAAAGCAACTTCCTCAATCCTATTTTTCAAACTCATAAGCCAATCAAGGTCATCTATCGAGATAAAAAAGATGTTTTTAGGAGAGAGACCTGTCGTATCTTGAACATTATGTATATTTTTTAAAATGGGTTCTATGTCTTTCCAATATCTGTCTGCCGTTCCTAAATAGGTGTCTTTGTAAGAGACAACAAAAAGAAATTTTTGTTTTTTCATATCTATTTCTGGAAACATCTCACCTTTTTCCAAAAACAAGGAAAGACACTTATAGCCCTGTGCTACTGCTTTTATGATGTTGTATTGGAGATTGGCTATATTTTCATCTGAAGGATTAAGTCGAATGCTTTCTGGAAGTTCTGTTGCCTTGTACTCAAAAAGCAACAGGGCATTCTCGGTAGAAAGAACTGCGTCAACCTTGCTTGGTTCATCCTCATTTTTTGGTAATCGCCCCCTTATTCCATCTTCAGTTAAACAATCCGGAAAAACACTTAACAATCGTCGTTGTGCATAGTTCTCAAAAATTGATCCGAATGCTACCCTCGTTTCCCTTTGTTCCTTTACTGCCTCATAAAGGCCATAACCCAAGAGATCATGAAAAAATGCTGTTGAAAATATGAAGTATACTTGATTGATTACTAAAAGGGGTTTTCTTCTAAATAACAAATCATCGAATATTTCATGATCATCAAAGTTGATGCTTCTTTGACTGTCTTCCCTTAAAGCCTCTTGAGAAATTGAAATTAATTCAAGATAGTTATTTATGGCAGTATGATTAGAAAAGTTTTTCAGAGAATTAAAAATTTCTTTTTTAAAGTTTCGTCGTCCGTTTGAAAAATGAGTAAAGAGAAAGAATGAAAGCTTTAGAAACTCTCTCGACGTTATACCAAACCGTTCCTTCAATAGCGTGTCGAAACTGGAAAAGAAAATATTCTGTCTCGCAACCCTATTCTTTAGTCCTGTTAGTCCGATCTGATAAATAAACTGCTGATGTGACAAGCGAAGGAGAAACTTGGTAACATCTTTGTTTTTATCACTTAAATAGGCATCTTCGCGGCTCTTTATGTAGGCATCATAATAAGTATAAGCAGAATAAATAGCATCATCGCGCGTTGATATCGCGTTGCTGCTGTATTTTGCTGAATACCGAAGAAATAAGAGTAGATACCATGGCGTCCACTGAGGAACTTTGTCCACTCCAACTTTATCAACTTGAGCAAGCCCATTAAGAACCCAATAAACACATCTCGGAAACCCTAGCTTTGATAGCTTTTGTTTAAGAAGCAATTTGCTAGTGATCCGTTGGCTTTGATGTTCTTGTGGCATACTGAATATCGAGACAGTATTAGAATGACATCTCTATATTGGAGCATATATTTCTCATTTAACATATCGAGATATTCTGAGCTTTAACACAATTCTGCGTCCAGTACAGTGGGTTTTGTAACATGCCAAAGCGGATTCAGCCTATAGTCGAGGTTTTTCGACAAAGCCAATATTTAGCCCGGCATTAACCTTTACGTATCAATATTCGTCACGTTGAGGGCGTTCTCCTGAATGAACTCGCGGCGCGGTTCGACGACATCGCCCATAAGGGTCGAGAAGACTTGTTCCGCTACTTCCGCCTGATTGACCTTCACCTGCAGTAATGTGCGCACCGACGGATCGAGCGTCGTTTCCCACAACTGTTCGGGGTTCATTTCGCCCAAGCCTTTGTAGCGCTGCATGGTCAGGCCTTGCTTGCCGTGATCCCAGATCGCGTCAATAAGCGAAATCGGCCCCGTCAACGATGTAACCTTATCTTTAATGGCGAGCTTGGCCGGAAATTGAAACCAGTCCTGCAAATCGCCCGTCATCTGGTCGAGTTTGCGGGCTTCGACCGAACGCAACGTATCGGCGTCGAGTTTATAGCGATGCTCCACGCCAAAACGCGCGCGGCTCAGCAACATGCCGCCGTTGGGCATCGCCTCGCCCTTCCAGCCGCGTTCTTTTTGCGGCAGCAGGGCATCGAGGCGCTTGGCCACATATTCCGCCGCGGCTTTGGCGTGCTCCGCGCTCGTCACCAGAGAAGCGGAAAGAGCGCCTGCAATCGCAGCCTGTTCGACAAGCGCTTCGTGACCGACCTTGTGCGCGAGCGATTTGATCGCGTGCTTCATCGTCCGGGCACGTTCGGCCAATTTACGCAATTCTTCGCCCACCAAGACCTTGCCGCCATGAAGCGTAAGCGATACGTCTTCAACGCCGGTTTCGGTCAGATAGTTTTCCATCGCAGATTCGTCCTTAAGATACCGCTCCTTCGTATTGCCGCGCTTGATGCGGAAAAGAGGCGGCTGCGCGATGTAGATGTAGCCTCTGTCAATCAACTGGGGCATTTGCCGGAAGAAGAACGTCAGCAAAAGGGTACGGATGTGGCTGCCGTCCACGTCGGCGTCGGTCATGATAATGATCTTGTGATAACGCGCCTTGTCGGGGTTGAATTCTTCGGGCCCGATGCCGCAGCCGATAGCCGTGATAAGCGTGCCCACGGATTCGGAAGACAGCATTTTATCGAAGCGCGCACGTTCGACGTTCAATATCTTGCCCCGAAGAGGCAAGATCGCCTGAAACTGCCGCGCCCTGCCCTGCTTGGCCGAACCGCCTGCCGAATCGCCCTCGACGATGAAGATTTCGGATTGCGCCGGATCGCGGTTCTGGCAGTCTGCCAGTTTTCCCGGCAGAGAGTTGGGGTCGAGCGCGCCTTTGCGTCGTGTCAGTTCACGCGCCTTGCGCGCCGCTTCGCGGGCAAGAGCGGCTTCTGCAACTTTCGACACGACTTTTTTGGCGTCTGCCGGATGTTCTTCGAACCAGACGTTCAGCATTTCGCCGATAACGGCTTCGACTGCCGGTTTAACCTCGCTGGAAACGAGCTTTTCCTTGACCTGCGACGAGAATTTGGGATCGGGAACCTTGACCGACAGGACGCAAGTCAAGCCTTCGCGCATGTCTTCGCCCGACAGGGCGATTTTGTCTTTTTTGACGATGCCGGAGCTTTCGGCATACTGATTGATGGTGCGCGTCAACGCCGCGCGAAAGCCCGCCAAGTGCGTGCCGCCGTCTTTTTGCGGAATATTGTTCGTAAAACACAACGTGTTTTCGTGATAGCTGTCGTTCCACTGCATGGCGCATTCGACGACAATGCCGTCTTGTTCCTTGCGAACGGCGATCATCGAATGTACGGCCTCTTTCGACTGATCGAGCCATGCGACAAACGCTTTGAGGCCGCCTTCGTAATGGAGGGTTACCGTTTTCGGTTCCGCCCCGCGCGCGTCAGTAAGGTTGAGGTTGACGCCGGAATTGAGAAACGCCAGTTCGCGCAACCGGTGTTCGACCGTTCCGAAATCAAAGGTCGTTTTCGTGAATGTCGCGGGCGATGGCAAGAAGGTCACTTCTGTCCCCGTTTTGTCGGATTTTCCGACTTGCTTCAAGGGAGCTTCGGCAACGCCGTCGCGAAAACGCATCGCGAATTCGCCGCCCTGACGCCAGATGCGCAAATCGAGAAATTCGGACAACGCGTTGACGACAGAAACGCCGACGCCGTGCAAGCCGCCGGAGACCTTGTATGAATTCTGGTTGAACTTGCCGCCCGCGTGCAGCTGCGTCATCACGACTTCGGCCGCCGAGATTCCTTCTTCGGGATGGATGTCGGTCGGAATGCCGCGCCCGTTGTCGCGCACAGTGCACGATCCGTCGGCGTTCAAAATCACGTCAATGCGCGTGCAGTATCCCGCCAAAGATTCGTCTATCGAATTATCAACGGCCTCGTAAATCATGTGATGAAGGCCGGAGCCGTCGTCGGTATCGCCTATATACATGCCGGGACGTTTGCGCACGGCATCGAGCCCGCGCAGAACGGTGATGGAATCGGCTCCATATTCTTGTTCTTCAGAATTTTCGGTGACGGCTTCGCTCATACTTTTTCGACCCTGTTTTTTTACTAAACGCACGAACCGAAACGCCTCTAAACATCACTCGCTCTGCGCCTGCGCTCGTCGCATGCGGGACTTCGCCTTTTATTCTAACGGCTTACCCTGTCCCGCGTGCGCCCCGCTTCTCGCAACCGCTCGTGACCTCAGCGTTGTTTCTTCATGCGCCATTTGATACTAAGTATATACCGGAATTAGAAAAAACGGCTCCGGCGAATCCGCGAATCATACTACCCAATATGGTTGAGAAACGCCACCTTCTTTCTGCCAAAAATATGTAGGCGGCACCTCTATTTTCCCATTGTTTTTAAATGATTTTTTGGCTGTTCCGGAACATCAAAATCCCGTTTTTCGCTTATTTGACCTTTGCTCCTCAAAGATAGGGTATAAAAGCTCCTATGAGCGCTCCACTTTCAAATCTTCCGATCCTGCGCGGCGAAGGCAACCTCGCCGTTTATTTGCGCGATATACGCAAATTTCCCGTGCTCGACGCCAACGAAGAATTCATGCTCGCCAAATCCTGGAAGGAACATGGCGACCTTGAGGCCGCGCATAAACTCGTCACGAGCCATTTGCGCCTCGTCGCCAAAATCGCCATGGGCTATCGCGGCTATGGCTTGCCTTTGGCCGATCTGATCGCCGAAGGCAACATCGGCATGATGCAAGCCGTCAAGCGTTTCGATCCCGATCGGGGTTTTCGGCTTTCGACATACGCCATGTGGTGGATCAGAGCGGCGATACAGGAATACATTTTACACTCATGGTCATTGGTCAAAATAGGCACGACGGCCGCGCAGAAAAAACTGTTTTTCAATCTGCGCCGCTTGAAGGGCGAGATGAAAGCCATTGACGACGGCGATTTGTCGAACGAACAGGTCAAGGAAATAGCCGAGCGTCTTGAGGTGCCCGAAGAAGAAGTCGTCAACATGAACCGCCGCCTTATCGGCGGCGATCAATCGCTGAACGCCCCCGTCAGCAAGGACGGCGAAGGCGACGACGAATGGCAGGACTGGCTGGTCGAGCCGGCCGCCTCGGCGGACGCGCAACTCAGCGCCACACAGGAACTGGATCATCGCCGCAGACTTCTGGCGCAAGCCATGGAGGGGCTTAACCCGAGAGAGCGCGAAATTATTATGGCACGGCGCTTGAGCGAAACGCCGTCCACGCTGGAAGAGCTGTCGCAACGCATGAGCGTAAGCCGCGAGCGCATACGCCAAATCGAGGTGCGCGCGTTCGAAAAGCTTCAGCACAACATAAAAATCGAAGCGGAACGAGAAGGCTTGCTGAATCCGTAGAATCCGCTTGTTTCCTCTCGATAAATCTCGCTTTCGCAGCGCACCGGGAGACGCTTCTTAAATTTTCTTTAACTTAAAAACGCGGACTTGCTTCACTGAAACTTTACTCTGTTTTGGTAACATGCCCCTGTTTTAAGAATTCTTATTTTAAAATTTTTTTGCGGAGTTTTTTCGATGACCAGAAAAATTATGGAACTCGGAGAAATCGAACAGTATTTCAAAAAGGTCATGACCGGCGTCTTTAAAAGAAAAGGCATCGGCGCTATGTACCTTTCGCACGACATCGGCGCGAGCGAAGAATTTCTTCAAGCCGAAACCGTTTTAAAGGCGCTGAGAGAAATCAGGGCAACGGGCGGCTCTATAAACATCGCGAGGAAACGGGGCGCTTCCCTGCAGGAGTTCACGAACGGCGTTGCCGAAAAAATCAGAGCCTTTGGCGCGTTGGCGCCCGAAGGCACTTCCGTCCGCAAGCTTGCGTCTTTCGTCCCGTAAATCCCGCTTTATCCGCGGCGAAGCTTACGGATCAGCTTCTGCATGTCCTGAGGCAATTTCGAGGTCAGCTTTTTAAGCTTGGCAGTGCGCGGATGCACAAAATGAATCTCAACCGCATGCAACGCCTGACGCGGAAAATCCTTTAAAAATTCCAGCCCTTTTTTGGCGCGGCCTTTGCCGTATGTCGCATCGCCAACGACAGGATGCTTGATGTGCGCCATGTGCACGCGGATTTGATGCGTGCGCCCCGTTGCAAGACTGCATTCGACCAGCGACACATCGCCAAAATCTTCGATCACCTTGTAGTGCGTCAAAGCAGGCTTTCCTTTGCCCGTCACGGCCATTTTTTTCCTGTCGCGCGGGCTGCGGCCGATGGGCGCGTCAATGCTCCCCACGGGCGGCACGGGAACGCCCCAAACGAGCGCCTGATAGGTGCGGCTCAGGCTTCTGTCCGCGAACTGCCTGGATAGGGCTTGGTGCGTGGCGTCGTTTTTGGCCGCGACCATAAGGCCGCTTGTATCCTTATCGAGCCTATGAACAATGCCGGGACGCGCTACGCCGCCGATGCCCGACAGGCTTTTGCCGCAATGGGCGAGCAGCGCATTGACCAAAGTATGGTCGCGGTTGCCCGGCGCAGGATGAACGACAAGACCTACAGGTTTATCTATAACGATGACGTCCTTGTCTTCGTAAACGACGGTCAAGTCCATCTTTTGCGCTTCGGGCTCGGCTTTTTCGGGCGGGGGGACGCAAAGCGTATAGACCTCGCCCTCCTTGACCTTATGGCTGCCGTCGGATACCGGCTTTCCCAAAAGGCTTAAATATCCTTCCGCCAACAGCGCCTGCACGCGCGCGCGCGACAGATCGGGCTTCTTTTGGGCGGCCAGCATTGTCACGGCTTTGTCTATGCGAAGACCCGCCTGTTTTTCGGAAACCGTCAGATTAAGAGACTGAAGCTTTGCCTTCGTCATTGCTGCGCCGGTTCGGGCGGCTGATCCAGCCTGTATCTTTGAGCAAACTCCAAAGCCATCTTTTTCAGCACGTCCTTGACCTTCTGAGAATGAATCGTTTGGCTGCTGAAAACTTTGGCGTGCTGACGCCAATAAAGGATCGTTACGCCGCGCGGCACATTGACCGGCGGAATGGCAAGGTTGGCGCGGCTTTCCGCCGTTATAGAGATCCACGACACGCAATTCATGTTCTCGTCGGCATAGGTCGCTATCTGGGGAATCAGCTGGATGCGCGCCTTGCCCACCATCGGCGGCTTGGCATCGAGAGCGGCAACGGCAGGAACGCCCGTTCCTTCGAAAGAGGAAGCGAAAACGGAAGCGATTTCCTCGCGCGAAAGCCCGCAAATGCTGGCTGCTTTAGGATCGTCAAGCCGCACATAATTGACGATGACTTCGCCGACGTTATAGAGCTCCGGCGCATAGCCTTGGGCGCAAACCTCAAAAGGCGCAAAAGTCGCACAAAAAAAGAGCAAAGAAAGAAAACCTCTAGAGTTTCTCATCACAGCCCTCTTTTCAGTTATGCGGTTATTCCCTCTCGTCGCGCTGCGTACGTTCTTTACGTTCATGACGCTCCTGCGCATCAACCGTCAACGTCGCGATGGGACGGGCATCAAGGCGCTTGATTCCGATCGGCTCTCCCGTTTCTTCGCAGAAGCCGTATTCGTTGCGTTCAATGCGTTCCAACGCTTCGTCAATCTTGCTGATCAGCTTGCGCTGACGGTCACGCGTGCGCAGTTCAAGCGCAACTTCCGTCTCGGCCGAAGCGCGGTCCGTTATGTCCGGTTCCTGCATGCCGCCGTCGTCCTGCAGCTCTTGCAACGTCAGATCGGCTTCGCGCACGATCTCGGCCTTCCAGTGCAATAATTTGTTCCGGAAATACTCAAGCATCACCGGATTCATGTAGGGCTCTTTTTCCGTGGGCTTGTAATTCGGCGGAACGGTTACGGTGGCCATGAAAAACTCCTTTTTGAAACCCGCGTATTACGGGCAGAGGAAGATAGGGGAACCTGCCTTGCTAAGTCAAAGCTGTTTTTTTCCAATAAATTCATTGCGTTGCCTTAAATAACCCGTCCGGCGCAGGGCTTGGCCTCCCTTTCTGCCGCGATTCTCAACCGGCGTGCACAAGGGCGGATTTGACGCTGCCTATTGTAAACAGAAGAACTCTGCCGGATTCCGACGATGCAAACAAAGCATCGCCGGTTGCATTCCAGACAAGGCCGTTAATCGGGGAGCCTTCCGGCGGGTTAATCATGACTTCCATGCGTCCGTCAAGAGGCGCGAGGATTATCATTCCGTCGTTGTATCCAGCCGCAACCATTTCGTCTTTGGGATGCGGCGCAACGCACGAAACCAGACGCCCTTCGGCGCCTCCCAGCATCAGGGGCTGCTTGCCCCACGGCCCGCCGCCTGAAAACGGCCAGCAGATGACTTGCTCTGCCCCCGATGTCGCCAGATATTTGCCGCGCGCCGTAAAACCCATAGAGCGAATTTTGGAGGCATAGCCTTCCATCCGCATTTCTTTTTTATCCGCTAGTTGCCAGCCATGAAGGGCGCCTTCCTGCATCCCGCTGAGAAGGGTCTGCCCGTCCGGAGTCCAGACAAGGCCAAGGTGCGCGCCTTTCCATTCCAATGTTTCCGCCTCGGGCTTTTTCGCGCCTACCCACCACAATGTGACGCCATTGTAGTGGCTGACGGCCAATCGCTTGCCGTTGGGGCTGAAAGAAACGGCGCCGGGAGTGCCGGATACGGATAAGCCGGGATCGAAGACTTCTTGCCCCTCTTCATTCAAAACATGGATGTTTTTGCCTGCGTTAAAGGCGCGATACTTGCCGTCAACGGAGGCCGCGACATGGTCTATCCACGTGTTTTTGACTTCCGCAATGACGTTCGTTTCGCCCAAAACAGGATCGAGGATCAATACTTTTCCATCATCGCCGCCCGACAGAAAAGCATGATCGTCGGCATCCGGCTGCAAGGACAACGAGATGCCGTCGTGCATCGCAACGACTTTGGGAGTAACGGCCTCGTCGCTCGCGGGAAGCACGCGCGCCGTACCGTCGCCAAGCGTTGCCGCAACGAAGTCGCCGTTGCGATTGACGCAAAGCGACAGGACGGGGAGATTAAAATTCCATTGGTTGTATGCGGCTGAGATCATGAAAATTTCGAATGGTTTCAATTAAGCGGCACAACGGGCAAAGTCTTCGCGCAAGGCCTTCTCGTCAAGGTTTCTGCCAATGAAAACGAGGCGGCTCGCGCGACGTTCGCCTTCATTCCACGGCAACCTGTTTGTCCCGTCCATCATCATGTGAACGCCCTGGATAACGAGGCGGTTGTCACTTCCCATAAGATCAAGGATGCCTTTGTAGCGCAACAAGTCAGGCCCCTTTTTGGCGCGCAGATCCATAATCCATTGTTCGAACTTGGCCGGGTCAAGCGGGTTTGACGATATAAGCGATACGCTTGAAATCGAGCTGTCGTGCCGACTTTCGCAATCATGCTCGTGGTGGTGATGCCCGCAGCAGCAATGCTCGCCGCATTCATGATGGTGGGGTTCTTCTTCGCCCTTCAGAAAATCGGGATCGCGCTTCAGGATTTCGTTGAGGTCGAAGCTTCCAAGGCCGAGAATTTTGTCGAGAGGCGCGTTGCACCGCGTCGTGCGGATGATTTTGGCATAGCGATTGATGTTACGTATCGAAGATTCGATGTGTGCGAGATCGCCCGCGCCGACAAGATCGGCCTTGTTGAGCAGGATGACGTCGGCAAAAGCGATTTGATTTTCGGCTTCTTTGGCGTTCTTGAGCGATAGGAGCAGATGCTTGGCATCCACGACCGCGACGACGCTGTCGAGTTTGGTTTTGGAGGCCACGTCTTCGTCGGCAAAAAATGTTTGCGCCACGGGAGCCGGGTCTGCCAGTCCCGTCGTTTCGATCAGAATGCCGTCAAACGTCGAGGCGCGCTTCATGAGACCGGAGATAACGCGGATCAGATCGCCGCGCACGGTGCAGCAGATGCATCCATTGTTCATTTCGTATACTTCTTCGTCCGCGCCGACGATCAGGGCGCCGTCAATGCCTTCTTCGCCGTATTCATTGACGATGACGGCGTATTTCTTGCCGTGATTTTCGGACAAAATGCGGTTGAGCAGCGTGGTCTTTCCCGCGCCGAGGTAGCCTGTGAGCACCGTTACTGGAATTTGGGACATGCCTCTTCCTCTTTTCATAATACGAAGCGAGGAAGGGTGATTAACATAGGAAAAACAATAGTTAAAGGCCTCAGATGCCTTCATGATCACATAAAATCGGGAGAACTCACGGAAAATCCTTGCGCTTTCAATGCTAAACGCATAGAAACGCTCGGCTTTGGGGAGGTTCCCCAGGGCTATTAAAAACTCACATATGTTTGGCTCGCGCTGTAAATCCAGCGATGCGCCGTCCGGTGCTGCAAAAGCAGTACAGAAACATATGGCGGTACAACCGGAGAAAGGTACTAACTATGACGATGCCCGTCGTAACTTTGCGGCAATTATTTGAAGCCGGCGTCCATTTCGGCCACAACACGCGCCGTTGGAATCCCAAAATGCAATCCTATCTGTTCGGCGTGCGCAATAGCGTGCACATCCTCGATCTCGAACAGACCGTTCCCCTGTTTCAGCGCGCCTTGCAGGCGTTGCGCGATACGGCCGCCTCGGGCGGACGCATCCTGTTCGTCGGCACAAAGCGCCAGGCGCAGGAAAAGATCGCCGAAGCCGCCAAGCGTTGCGGACAATACTACGTCAACCATCGCTGGCTGGGCGGCATGCTCACCAACTGGAAGACGATCTCGCAATCCATCAAGCGTTTGCGCGAATTGAACGACCGTCTTGAAAAGGAAGCCAAGAAGCTGACCAAGAAGGAAACCCTGCAGCTGACGCGCGCGCGCGACAAGCTGGAGAAAGCCCTGGGCGGCATCAAGGATATGGGCGGTCTGCCGGATATCGTGTTCGTTCTCGACACGCTGAAAGAAGACATTGCGATTGCGGAAGCCGTCAAGCTGGGCATTCCCGTCGTCGCCATCGTCGATAGCAATTCCGACCCGACCAACATCACGTTCCCCGTTCCGGGCAACGACGATGCCTCGCGCGCGATTGACCTTTATTGCGACCTGACATCGCAAGCCGTTCTGGACGGCATCGAAGCCGAACTTGGCACAAGCGCCAAGGATGTCGGCGAAGCCGCCGTCGTTCCGAGCAGCGAAACGACGATTGCCGCCGCTGTCGAAGAAAAGAAAGACTAAGTTCCAGGCGTAAACGATAGGGGAAGGGGATAAGCCTTACCGCAGACCCCTCCCTACTATCCTCCCGCAAGGGGAGGGGAATTTTAAAGGAGACTCCAATGACCGAAGTTACAGCCACAATGGTAAAAGACCTGCGTGAAAAGACCGGCGCAGGCATGATGGATTGCAAAAAAGCCTTGAACGAAACCAAAGGCGACATGGAAGCCGCTGTTGATTGGCTTCGCAAGAAAGGCCTGTCGGCAGCCGCTAAAAAGGCCGGACGCGTCGCCGCCGAAGGGCTGGTCGTCGTTGCCTCGGCAGGAACAAAGGCCGCCGTAGTCGAAGTCAATGCCGAAACGGACTTTGTCGCCCGCAACGACAAGTTTCAGGCTTTTTCTTTGCAAGTCGCAAAGGTTGCGCTTGAAACGGGCGCAGATATCGAAACGCTGAAAAACGCCAAGCATCCAAGCGGCGGAACAGTTCAGGAAGCCTTGACCAATCTCGTCGCCACCGTCGGCGAAAATATGTCGCTTCGCCGCGCCGCCGTGCTTTCCGTCCCGCAAGGCGTCGTTGCAACCTATGTCCACAACGCGTTGGCGCCGAACCTCGGCACGATCGGCGTTTTGGTGGCTTTGGAATCCTCGGCCGACGCAACCAAGCTTGCGGAACTCGGCAAACAGATCGCGATGCATGTCGCTGCCGCGCGCCCTGAAGCCCTGAGCATCAAGGACGTTGACACCAAGGCTCTCGACCGCGAACGCAATGTTCTGGCCGAGCAAGCCCGCGCTTCGGGCAAGCCCGAAGCGATTATCGCCAAGATGGTCGAAGGCCGTTTGCGCAAGTATTATGAGGAAGTCGTCCTTCTCGAACAAATCTATGTCGTTGACGGCGAAAGCCGCATTGCGGACGTTATCGAAAAGGCGAGCGTGTCTTTGGGCGCGCCCGTCAAGCTGACAGGCTTTGTCCGCTATCAACTGGGCGAAGGCATCGAAAAAGCAGCCGGATGCGATTTTGCCGAAGAAGTCGCGAAGATGGCGGGCTAATCGCTCTATAATTGATGTTTTTTTAAGACGGCGGACGGCGCTTCGGTGCTTTCCGCCGTTTTTCTTTTGGAAGGACGCGTTGCGATTTGCCCGATGGCGCAAAGTTTATCGTAATAAGCGTCAATTATTTCATGAAGGAAGGTGATTTTTTCAAAAATATGATCGTCGGAAACGATAAAGCCTATTTCAAAAAAAGCCTCCCTGATTTCGCTTCGGCTTTTGCCGGATAAGAAGAAAAGCGGGATTCTTTCTTTAACCGCAACACGTTTGTTTCTTTCGTTGAGATAAAGATAAAAATCTATGCCGCCGCTTAAGGGGGGAACGTTTCCTGTTCTATCGGGTTTTCCCGGAAATTCGAAATCGCAAATAATCAGGTCAATTTTGTTTTTCTTTAATTTTTCGACAGCTTCCAGATAGGTCGTCGCGGGGATAACGACAACGTCGGCATAGGGGCATCTGTGCGTCAATATCGCGCGATTAACAGAATTAACTGTGGGATTGTCTTCAATGTATAAAATATTCACTTTTATGCCCCTCATTAATATGTTTCTCAAAATCTAAATTACAACAATACTTGCGACAAGGCTCCTGATGTCGTCAGGGAACTTTCTGGCCGAACGCTTCGAAAAGAGCGCGTTGCGATCCTTTACAGAAAATTTTGTCCTCTGTCCTTAAGGATAATCGGCACTTATCGAGATAGTTTTTAATGCTGCTCGCCATATTCGACAAAAAATGAACCGGCGTCTTGGGATACTCTTCAATGACCAGGCGAAAAAGCTCCATGCCTCCCGAATAACGCAAAAAGCCTTTTCCCGGAAAACTGAAGTCCGAGACAATCAGATCGAATTCATTCTTCCTCAACAACTCGGCCGCTTCGTCATATGAAGCGGCCTGAAGAATCTCTATTTCAGGATACGCCTCCTGCACCCGTCTTTTATATGACTCGGCAAGAGATTCGTTGTCTTCGACGTGCAATATCTTCATTTTTGCCTTCTATTTGCCGCCTTCAAGACCCTAAAATGCCCTTCTCCTTTCGGCAAGAGGTTTCCCTCTGTTCATTAAAAGGCAAGTCTGTATAATGCGCGCGTTTAAGCATTTGGAGAAGAAATATGTCCTCGAAACCCCATGACGCCCGTTATAAACGCGTTCTGTTGAAGCTTTCGGGCGAGGCTCTTATGGGCTCGCGCGATTACGGCCTTGAACCCGAAGTCGTTGACCGCGTCGCTGCGGAAATCAAAACAGTCATAGAACTGGGCGTCGAGGTTTGCGTCGTCATCGGCGGCGGCAATATTTTTCGCGGCGTCGCCGGAGCGGCGCATGGCATGGATCGCGCGGCTGCCGATTACATGGGCATGCTGGCTACCGTCATCAACGCCCTTGCCATGCAGAACGCTCTTGAAAAAGCAGGCGTTCCGACCCGCGTGCAGTCCGCCATACCCATGGCCTCAATTTGCGAGCCTTATATCCGCCGCCGCGCCATGCGCCACATGGAAAAAGGCCGCGTCGTTATTTTTGCCGCCGGAACGGGAAATCCGTTCTTCACCACCGACAGCGCCGCCGCCTTGCGCGCGTCGGAAATGCAATGCAACGCCCTTCTTAAAGCGACAAAGGTTGACGGCGTCTATAGCGCCGATCCAACCAAGGTCAAGGACGCCAAGCGCTATGACAAGCTTAGCTATCTCGACGTATTGACGCAGGATTTACAGGTGATGGACGCTTCGGCCGTTTCTCTGGCGCGGCAAAGCCAGATTCCGATTTTAGTGTTTTCTATCTTCACGCATGGCGCGTTTAAAGAGGTCATGCAGGGTAGAGGCAAATTTACGATTGTGGAGTAAAAGATGAATTTAGAGCAGACAAAACAACACATGGAAGCTTCTCTCGAAGCTTTGAAAAAAGAATTTTCCGGGCTGCGCACGGGACGCGCGTCGGTCAATTTGCTCGACAGCGTTCGCGTTGACGCCTACGGAGCGGCCATGCCCCTTAATCAGGTCGGAACCGTCGGCGTGCCGGAACCCCGTCTTTTGACGGTTCAGGTATGGGACATGGGTCTCGTTAAAAGCGTTGAAAAAGCCATTCGCGACGCGGGGCTTGGCCTTAATCCGCAACCGGACGGCAATTTGGTTCGCATCCCCCTGCCCGAACTGAGCGAGGAGCGCCGCGCGGAACTGGTCAAGGTTGCGGGTAAATACTCGGAACAAGCCCGCGTTTCGGTGCGCAACGTCAGGCGCGAAGGAATGGACGCGGTCAAGAAAGAAAAACTGTCGGAAGACGAATCCAAGACCATGACCGACAAGATTCAGAAGCTGACCGACGAATACGTCAAAAAAATTGACGATCTTTTTGCGGCTAAAGAAAAAGAAATCACCCGCGTCTAAGGCTCAGAATGCAAAGCGACGACAATACTTCCGGCTCCTCAAGGCCGCTTTTGCACGTTGCGATCATTATGGACGGCAACGGCCGCTGGGCTGCCTCGCGCGGGTTGCCGCGCCCTATGGGGCATCGCTCGGGCATTGAAGCCGTTCGCCGTACAATCGAGGCTTGTTCTCAACAACACGTCGGATACCTGACGCTCTTCAGCTTTTCATCCGAAAATTGGCGCCGTCCGGCAACCGAAGTCGGCGAATTGATGGGGCTGTTACGCACCTATCTGAAAAGCGAGCTTTCCACTTTACATAAAGAAGGCATTCGCATCCGCGTCATCGGCGATAAGAAACAGCTTCCCCCCGACATCGTCAGCATGATCGCGCACGCCGAGGAGTTGACAAAGGACAACAAGAAACTTGTTCTGACGCTGGCGCTTAACTATGGCGGGCGTCAGGAAATCACAGCCGCCGCGCGCGGCCTTGCCAAGGCCGTCGAACGCGGCGAGGTGCAGGCCGACGCCATTGACGAGCACGTTTTTCAATCCTTCTTGTTTACAGACGGCATGCCCGACCCCGACCTTGTCATCCGCACAAGCGGCGAAAAGCGCATTTCGAATTTTCTGCTTTGGCAGTCGGCCTATGCCGAATACGTCTTTTTGGACGTGCTGTGGCCGGACTTTTCCGGCGAACATCTGGCGCAGGCTATTGACGAATTCACGCGCCGCGACCGCAGATACGGCGCGACGGCAAGCAAAAGGTAATTGGCCGCCTAAAACTCCGCCAATTTCACCGTGTTTCTTCCGCCCGCTTTGGCGGCATAAAGAGCCGCGTCGGCTTTAGACAACATGCCCTCGATCGTCGAATCTCCGTATACAGAGACAAGTCCGAAAGAGCCTGTCACGTTGATTTCCTGGCCATTCAGCAATTTGATCGGGAATTTTTCAAGCCCCGTTCGCAAGCGTTCAAGCACGTTCTTTCCGCCCATGAGATCAACGTCTTTAAGGCAAATCAGTATTTCTTCGCCTCCCCAGCGCCAGATCTCATCAAAAGGTCTCACACACCGGCTGATGAAGTTCGAGACGGACGATAAAACCTTGTCTCCGTTTTCATGCCCGTACGTATCGTTGACCTTCTTAAAGTGGTCAATGTCCATCAAGGCAATGCAAAAAGGCTTGCGCGTGCGCAAATAGCGGTTCAATTCTCTTGTCAGATCGTCCAGCATGCCGACCCGCGAGCGAAGCCCCGTCAGCGCGTCAATGCCGGATTCCGCCGCCGCCAGAGCTCTTTCGAACCTCCGCAACCCCGTGATTAATTCCCGATATTTGGACTCGACGGCGTCGTAGTCCTTGGCCGCAACGGCCGCGCCTTCGGGCGTTCTTAACAGAGCCAATTTGGCAAGCCTGTGCAGTTGATCGTAGAGATCTATCAACCTTTCGAAAGCGACGCGGTCATGTACCGTGTTGGCCGTTTCGTTCCGCCATTTCGGAAAACTTTCCGGCGCAGAGAGCGCATCGGCGCTTGCGGTTTTGTCCTGCCGACCATAGATGGCCATGCGCGTCCACGCTGACATCCAGTCAATGTGGTCGTCAATGGTCAGGGCAAGCAAAGAGATGGACGAAGCGGACATACAGCCGAATTTACTTCAGAATGGAAAAATTCGGAAAGAAGAAAAAAGGGCGCCGGAGCGCCCTGTTTTCTATATCTAATGACCAATGATTTCGGCCACAGCGTTTGACTTCACTCGCTCTGCGCCTCGCCTGTCGCTTGCCGAGCACTATATTGGGGTTTAATAACTCTTTCAGTCCGGCGAGCGACAAGCTCCTCGCAACCACTCGTGACCCAGACGAGTCACTTCATTTGTCGGTTGGTATCACTTTGCGCGGGCTTGGGCGCGCGTAAGCAGCTTTTTGACCTTGAGCGCGGCATCGCTCAGGCGGCTGTCGCGGGTCGAAAGCAACCACGCATCAAGGCCGCCGTTATGCTCAACCGTACGGATGCCCCTTGCCGTCAGGCGCAAGGAAACCGACTTGCCCAGAATTTCCGATGGAAACGAGCAAATCTGCAAATTCGGCTGCCAACGACGACGCGTCTTGTTATTCGCGTGACTGACATTATTGCCAAAAAGCGGCTTTTTGCCGCTGACGGAGCATACACGAGACATAATTTCACCACGGGGACAAGCCCCGGCCTTCATTAATTTCAAATAGAGCGCGGTTTATAGGGGGTTGGACGGGGGCAAGTCAAGTTAAACCCTCCATACCCTAAAATACGGTAAATAACGGGCAAAAACGCCTTGTTACGGCTTATTTGTTAAGCCAAAATGAGCCCATGGCTTTTTTGGCAAAAAACACGGCTCTTAGGGCTCTTGACCTGCTTCTCCCCCCTTTATGCCTGATTTGCGACGACCCCGTAAGCGATACAACGACCTTATGTCCTGCGTGCTGGAAAAAAATCCAGTTTATAGGGACTCCGTTCTGCGCCTGCTGCGGCACGCCTTTTGATTTTCCCGTCTCGGAAGGAACATTATGCGGCGCGTGCCTGACGGAAGCCCCCCATTTCGAGGCCGCACGAGCCGCCATGCTTTATGACGACGCAAGCCGCGCGCTAATTCTAGGCTTTAAGCATGCCGACCGCACCTATGCGGCCAAGGCTTTGGCGCCTTCGATGGTTCGAGCCGGAGGCGATTTTCTGGAACGCGCGGACGCTCTTTTGCCTGTTCCTTTGCATCGCTGGAGACTTTTTCACCGTCGCTATAATCAGTCCGCGCTTTTGGCTCAGCAGGTCGGGTTGTTAACCGGAAAGCCGGTTTTGCACGACACATTAAGGCGCACCCGCACGACGGTCAGTCAGGGACACCTGAAGCGCAAAGAACGTCAGGAAAACGTGAAAGGCGCCTTTGCCGTTGCTGCAAAACACACGCACAACGTCAAAGGAAAAACGCTTGTTTTGATTGATGACGTTTTGACAACCGGCTCGACGGTGAACGAATGCGCGCGCGTTTTGCTGGGAGCAGGCGCTAAACAAGTATATGTCCTGACTCTCGCCCGCGTTAAAAGTTTTGTTTAGGGTCTAGCCCCCAATACTTCCATTATCTTTTCTTCCATGCGCAATGCTTTGTCGAGCGCCGCCATCGTTTTGGACATGTCGCGGGTATCGTCTTTGACCCAGGCTGCAAACGTCCAGCCAAATACAGCGAATAGCTTGACAATGAGGATCGGGCGCAAAGAGGATTCATTTGACGTGGCATCAATTATCGCTTCGATGTTCTCTCTCGTTGCGCACACCATAATGTAAGCCAAAGACGCGTCTTGAAGCATCGCCTCGTTAATGGACAAAATGGCCTTACGGTCTTTTTGCATGACCTCAAAACGAGCCATAATGTGGTCGAAAAGAACGTCGCGAGGCGACCCCGTCGGTTTGCCGACCTTTGCCAAGGCTTCGCGCCCCCCGTCCTTAATGAGAACGCCTACGATGTCACGTGTCGAGGAAAAACGTTTTTTAAACGACGCAACGGGGATTTTAGCGCTCTTTGCGATGTCTTCGAGCGTTACTTGCGGCCAGCCTTTTCTGGCGGCAAGGCTGTGCGCCGCAGCGGCGATTTTGGCGTCCTGACTTTGGGTCTTCGTTTTGCGCATAGCCTCCCTTACGAAAAAACCTAAATATCGGTCAAGTTTTATCCACTGCCATAGTCACGTCCGGAGCGCGCAAATACAAAGGACGAGGAAGATACTCCGGAGAGGAGACATTTGCTTCTTCCGCAAGCCGCGCGCAGGCCGCCAGAATATCGTCGTTAGGGGTTTCTATATCTCCCACCCGTTTTGTGTCGGGATGTTCCGACATAAATTGCCGGATTTGTTCTTCGGTCATCATGCAGGCCTCGTGTGCCGCACCCGATGCGGGATAAAATTTACAGAACAGTTCCGCCCTCTTGGAGTCTATGACAACCAAAAGATTTTTGATTTCCGCATGCAGCGCTTTGTAAATCGAGAAACGATCAATGCCCATGACGGGCTTGCCCGCCGCAAAGCCGATGCCGCGCGCTGCCGCAAGGCCGACGCGAGTTCCTGTAAAGCTTCCGGGGCCGC
>JBAZLX010000010.1:0-22539 GCA_041650075.1 Bdellovibrionales bacterium
AATTTAAGGATGTCGATCCTGACTTCTCTCAGATCGAAACCCTTTATGGCGTTGGATATCGTTACAAGGAATAAAATTTGCCCGATACAACTCCAAAACGTTCCCAACCTTTTTTTTCCGGCGCGGCGCGTCCGGTGCGCGCGGTGTCGCCGCTGACTCTGCGCATTTTGGCCGTCAATGTCATGGCTTTAGCCATTTTAGTCGGCAGCATATTGTACATGGGCAACTATCAGGATCGCATTATCGCGACCGAACTGAAGGAAATGTCCTCGCAAGCGCGCCTTGTGGCAAGCGCGGTTGAGGTCAACGCCGTCGTTGTTGACAATCACGATCAGAGAATTCTTTCTCCGCTTCTGGCTCGCTTGATTGTAAGGCGTCTTTCGGAGGCGACGGAGAACAGGACGCGTATTTTCAGTGCGTCAGAAACGCTTCTTGCCGATAGCCGCGCTATGCTTGGAAGAAGCGACAGGATGCAAAACAATGAATTGTTTTCAGAAGATGAACCTGTCAGTTGGGGCGCTCGAACTATAGCAGCTATATTCGACGCAATAGACATCATTCACGAACGCCGTGTTTATCCCCGCATTATGCGGGGGACCGTGGATCGCACGAGCCCCTTTAACGTGCTGGCCGATGCGTTGCGAGGCGAAGAGGCGACCCAGGTCTGGAGTACAAAAAGAGGCGGACTGATATTGGCGGCCGTTGTCCCGATTAAGCACGCAAACCGTATTTTAGGAGCGGTATCAATGTCGCGGTCGGATGCGTCAATTGACCGCGCCATTTACGCCGTGAGGATCAATATTTTGCAGATATTCCTTATGACGCTCGGCATTACGATTTTTCTGTCGTTTTACCTCGCGCGGGCGATAGCGCGACCTCTTCGCCAGCTTGCTCATGCTGCGGAAGTCTTGCGTCGCGGGCAGACTGATCAAATGGGAATTTCCGGTATCTCCAATATGCTGTATGGCGAAGTGTTGCCCGACATGACTTCCCGCAACGACGAAATCGGAGATCTTTCGGGCGCTTTACGGGCCTTGACGGCAGCGTTGGCGAAAAGAGTAGGGGATATTGAGAACTTTGCGGCCGATGTGGCGCATGAGTTGAAGAATCCCCTGACCTCGTTGCGAAGCGCCGTCGAAACCATCGAGCGGGTTGACGACCCGGGTACGCGGCAAAAACTGATACCGATTATCCGCGACGACGTTGATCGCATGGCACGCCTTATTACCGAAATCTCGTATGCTTCTCGTCTCGACGCCGAACTGGGAAGGGCTGAGTTTGCTTCCGTTGATATAGGAGCCATCTTGAGGCAAATGGAAAATTATTATGGGCAGAGCAACGGCGAAGAAAAGCCTCTCCCAATTGTTTTTCAAACCGCAAATGTTGCTTTGCATGTTATGGGCGTTCAGGGGCGTTTGGTTCAGGTTTTGCAGAATTTGCTCGATAATGCGCTGTCGTTTTCGCCTCCGGATAAGCCTGTCAAACTGATTGCTGCGCGTGAGGGGGCTTATGTCTATATTACCGTTGAAGACAGCGGGCCGGGGCTTCCCGAAAACAAACTGGATGCCGTTTTTGACCGTTTTTACAGCGAACGCCCCAAAACAGAAAAATTCGGGACGCATTCTGGGCTTGGTTTAAGCATTTCAAAGCAAATTGTCGAAGCCCACAGAGGGCGCGTCTGGGCGGAAAACCGCAAGGCCGAAGACGGCGCGATTGTCGGCGCAAAATTTGTCGTGCAGATACCGGCGATAGAGGGATAGAATTAAGCGCAGTAAAATCCATTTTACCTGTAAAATTTAAAGGCCAAACCTTAATATTCTAACCATCTGCTTATATGGATTGTACCATTGTTGTCTTTCTAGTTCTTTGGTCCAATCTTTGCCCGGGCGACCGTTCTTAAGATTGTTTTCTCTAGCATAAAGAAAACCATAATCCACAAATTCACAGGCTATAAAATGAAGGGCAAAGAAAGCAGCAGCTATTCCTACTTTTTTATCTTCAGATGCCAAAAAGCCGGCAACACATATCGCGGTTATCACCAAAGAAATGTAGCTTGCGGGGCTGAGTTTGCTTCTAAGGGCTGAATATTTACCTGCACAAGAATTACGGGTTCTTGATGAACTCATTTAAATCTCCAAAAAAAGGCGATACAAATATTAATTGTGGTCATTATATCTTTTGGATAAAAAAAGTCATTTAAGGAAATATAAGTGGCGTTAAGTATATATCTATTTGGTTTTGTCCGTAAAAGAGCACAAATCGCGCACAAGGCATGTTGGGCATTGTGGCGCGCGCGCAGTGCAGACATAACGTCCATGCAGAACCAGCCAATGATGTGCATGGGGGAGCCATTTTTTCGGCACGATGCGCATCAGTTGTTCCTCAATTTCCTCTGGCGTTTCGCCCTTTGCCAGTCCCGTGCGGTTCGCGACGCGCAGCACATGCCTGTCTACTGCGATAACGGGTTGTCCGAAAAAGGCGTTGAGGACGACATTGGCTGATTTTCGCCCAACTCCCGGAAGGCTTTGCAGTTCTTCTTGCGTGGATGGAATTTCGCCGCCGAATTTTTCAACAAGCGCTTGCGACAGCGCCATGATGTTTTTGGCCTTGGCATTATAGAGGCCGATGGTTTTGATGTATTTCTTGAGACCGGCCTCGCCCAGTTCCAGCATCGCCTGAGGCGTTTTGACGTTCTTAAACAATACGGCTGTCGCCTTGTTCACGCCCTTATCCGTCGTCTGCGCCGAAAGCACGACGGCAACCAGAAATGTATAACCGTTCACGTAATCGAGTTCCGTTTTTGGCTCGGGATTGGCCTTGGACATGCGACTGAAAAAATCATCTACGTCGGCAGGCTTCATAAGGGCAGTTCCGTCCCCATCGCGCGTTGGTAAAGCTCGGCAACGGCCATGCGTTCGTTTTCGTCGCATTTATTGAGGAAGCTAAGCCTGAAAGCCGCTTCCGTATTGCCGAAAATGTCGGCGTTTTCCGCCCATGTAATGACGGTGCGCGGCGACATAACCGTTGATATATCGCCTTGCATAAAGCTCTGTCGCGTAAGGTTGGCGAGCGTGACCATGCCTTTCAACTTTTCTTTCTTGTCGGGGCTGGCAAAGGACGGAACTTTGGCAGACACGATCGCCTCTTCCTCCTCGACGGGAAGATAATTGAGCGTTGCGACAATATTCCACCGATCGAGCTGCCCCTGATTCAGCGCATGCGTGCCGTGATAAAGACCCGTCGTATCGCCAAGGCCGACGGTATTAGATGTGGCAAAAAGGCGAAAAGCCGGATGGGGCGTGATGACGCGATTTTGGTCGAGCAGCGTCAGCTTGCCTTCGACTTCCAAAACGCGCTGAATGACAAACATCACGTCGGGGCGCCCCGCGTCATATTCGTCAAACGCCAAGGCGCACCCACGCTGCAAAGCCCAAGGCAGCAGGCCTTCGCGGAACTCGGTTATTTGCTTGCCGTCTTTCAAAACAATGGCGTCCTTGCCGATAAGGTCGATGCGGCTGATATGGCTGTCGAGATTGATGCGAATGCACGGCCAGTTCAGACGCGCTGCTACTTGCTCGATATGCGTTGATTTGCCGGTGCCGTGATAGCCTTGAAGGAGGACGCGCCTGTTATGCGCAAAGCCTGCAAGGATCGCGAGCGTCGTATCAGGATCAAAGCGATAGGCCGTATCAATATCCGGCACATGCTCGGTGCGCTGCGAAAAAGCCGGAACTTCCCAATCGCTCTCAATATGGAATACCTTCCGTACCGACACCTTCGTGTCGGGGAGAGAAAATTCTGAAGGTAAATCTACAGCGTTTTTGTTCATAGAGACTCTCTCATGCTTTAAGGAAAATAGATGATTAATGTGCTTTTGTCATGTGCCACTTTTAAAAAATTTAACCATTGTTCGTCGTTGCGCGCAGAAGCGAGCAAACTAAAAAACAGTAGTGCCTTAATCAAGACAGCTTCTTCTTCAAAAGCTCGTTGAGCATCGCCGGATTTGCCTTTCCGCCCGTGCTCTTCATTACCTGTCCCACGAAGAAACCGAAAAGCTTGTCCTTGCCGGACTTGTATTCAGCGACTTTATCGGCGTTCTTGGCCAAAATTTCGTCAATGGCTTTTTCGATCGCGCCCGTGTCGGTGACTTGCTTCAATCCTTTTTCTTCGACGATGGAGGCGGCGGATTTGCCGGTCTTCAGCATCTCTTCGAACACGTCTTTGGCAATGCGGCCAGAGATCGTTTGGTTGCTGATAAGCTCAACCAAGCCGCCCAAGGCGTCGGCGGAAACAGGGCTTTCCTCGATAGATTTTCCTAGCTTGTTTAATGCGCCGAACAATTCGCCTGTAACCCAGTTAGCGGCCAGTTTGCCGTCGCGTCCTTTGGCGACTTTTTCAAAAAAGTCGGCTGACGCTTTTTCCGCCACCAGAACCGAGGCGTCATAGGGTTTAAGCCCGAAATCGCCGATGAATCTGGCTTTCTTGTCGTCCGGTAGTTCGGGCAACGTTTTCTTCACGCGCTCAACCATCGCGGGGTCGAGAACAAGAGGCAAAAGGTCGGGATCGGGAAAATAGCGATAATCGTGCGCGTCTTCCTTCGATCTCATGCTGCGCGTGACGCCTTTGCCGGTATCCCAAAGGCGCGTTTCCTGATCAATCGTGCCGCCGGATTCCAAGACTTCGACCTGCCTTTGTGCCTCATATTCAATAGCCTGCTGCACAAAGCGTATCGAATTGACGTTCTTGATTTCAGTGCGCGTGCCATATTTCTCGTCGCCTTTGCGGCGCATGGAAAGATTCACGTCGCAGCGCATGGAGCCTTCCTCCATATTGCCGTCGCACGTTCCCAGATAACGCAAAATCGCGCGGAGTTTTTTAAGATACGCGCCTGCTTCTTCAGGCGAGCGCATGTCGGGTTCGGATACGATTTCCATCAACGCCACGCCGGATCTGTTCAGGTCAACATACGTTTCGTTGGGGCTTTGGTCGTGCATGCTTTTGCCTGCGTCCTGTTCCAAATGCAGGCGCGTGATGCCGACCTTGCGCGTCGTGCCGTCGGCCAGATCAAGCAATATTTCGCCTTTGCCGACGATCGGCTGTGTGTACTGGCTGATCTGGTACCCTTGCGGCAAATCGGCGTAGAAGTAATTTTTGCGATCGAAGACGGAAACCGTATTGATCTGCGCTTTAAGTCCAAGCCCCGTTCTGACGGCTTGCTCGACGCATTTTTCATTGATGACGGGCAACATGCCCGGCATGGCGGCGTCAACTGTGCTGACTTGCGCATTGGGTGCGGCGCCGAAAGTCGTGGACGCGCCCGAAAAAAGCTTGGAATTGGAAATAACCTGAGCATGAACTTCAAGCCCGATCACCATTTCCCAATCGCCTGTTGTGCCTGTTACATATGCCATTGTCTTATGCCGTATATGGAGGTTTATGCGTAAAAGCGACTGCTTTTTCCAATACATCGGCAGCCGTAAACAAGGTTTCTTCGTCGAACGCGCGTCCGATCAATTGCATGCCCATTGGTAAGCCGTTCTTGGCAACCCCGACGGGAAGGCAAATGCCCGGAAGTCCCGCGAGGTTAAGCGTGACGGTAAACACGTCTTCAAGATACATCTGCAAGGGATCGTTTTCTTTTTCGCCGAGCGCGAAGGCGGTTCCCGGCGAGGCGGGAGTCAAAATCACATCGCACTTTTTAAACGCTTCGATGAAATCGTTACGTATCAAACGGCGAACACGCTGCGCTTTGCGATAGTAGGCATCGTAATAACCGGCGGAAAGAACATAAGTGCCGATCAAGATGCGGCGGCGGACTTCTTTGCCAAAGCCCTCAAAGCGCGTTGCCGCGTACATGTCGTTTAAATCCTTGCCGGGCACGCGCAGGCCATAGCGCACGCCGTCATAACGCGCGAGGTTTGAAGAAGCCTCAGCGGGCGCGATGATATAATAGACGGGCAGGGCATATTTTGTGTTCGGCAGGCTAATCTCGACAACTTCGGCTCCCGCAGCCCGAAGCATGTCGGCGCTTTTTTGCCACAGGGCGTCGAGCTCGGGATTGATGCCGTCGATGCGATATTCGCGAGGCAGGCCGACCTTCAGACCTTTAACCGATTTTCCTAAAGCTGCGACATAGTCGGGAACCGGAATATCAATCGAGGTTGAATCTTTTTCGTCGAACCCTGCCATCACGCGAAGCATAAGGGCAGCATCCGCGACGCTACGCGTCATTGGCCCTGCCTGATCGAGCGAGGAGGCAAAGGCGATAATGCCCCAGCGCGAACAACGCCCATAGGTGGGCTTGATTCCGACGATGCCGGAAACGGAGGCTGGCTGACGTATCGAGCCGCCTGTATCTGTTCCCGTCGCCCCCATGGCGATGCGCGCCGCGACTGCCGCTGCGGAACCGCTTGAAGAACCGCCGGGCACGAGCTTGCGCGCGGCGTTGACAGGGTCGTTTCCCGACCATGGGCTGATCGTGGGCTTGAACGCGCTTGTTCCTCCGCTCGAGCCCATAGCGAATTCATCCAGGTTGACCTTTCCAAGCATGACTGAACCGGCGTCGAACAATTTTTTCGACACAAAGGATTCATACGTCGGCACAAAATTGTGCAAAATATGGCTTGCGGCGGTGGTGCGCACTCCCTTGGTGCAATACAGATCTTTGATGGCGAGAGGGATTCCGTCCAGATCGCCTGTTTTGCCCGTCTTGCGTCGAGCGTCGGATTCGGATGCTTGTTTGCGCGCAACATCCGGCGTTTCGGTAATGAAGGCGTTTAGTCCGCGCGCTTTCTCGACGGCGGCGATATGCGCCTCGGTTAGCTCGACGGCGCTGAACTGTTTGGCGCTAAGGCCTTTAAGAGCCTCGGTAATAGTCAAATCTGTGAGCTTGGTCATTTTATTCAACTACTTTCGGAACGGTAAAGAAGTCTGCTGTGCTTGCTGGAGCGTTGGCCAGAATATCCTCGGGATGCCCGCCGTCATTCACAACATCGGGGCGCATTCTGAGCGAGGCATCGTTGACGTTGGCCAGAGGTTCGACACCCTCGACATTGACTTCATTCAATTGCTCGACCCAGGCAAGAATTTTGTTTAATTCGCCTGCGACAAGAGCTTGCTCTTCGGCGGGTATTTTTAACCTCGCGAGGCTGGCTATTTTTGCGACAAGTTTCTGGTCTATCGACATGATAAGTTTGCTTTGCTGAAAAGGACTGAACGGGCTATCACTATCATCCAAGATGATGATACGCAATATATCCGAACTGCCCGCGCAAATGCGCAAAAACAGCTGCCTTCTAGGGATAGACTACGGCAGCAAGGTCATCGGCATAGCGGTTTCCGATCCCTCCTTGAGCGTTGCCTCGCCGCTGGCGTCAATCGTCCGGAAGAAGTTTTCGGCTGATGCTGCTGCGTTTGCTGCGATTGTCAAAGAACGCAATATCGGCGGCCTTGTCGTAGGATTGCCTAAAAATATGGACGGCAGCGAAAGCCGGACGGCACAAGCAGCGCGGGCTTTTATCCGCAATCTGATGCAAAAAAATATATTGCCCGATTCCGATATTCCCGTCGTTTTCTGGGACGAACGGCTCTCGACAGCTGCCGTCGAAAGATTCCTGATCGAAGACGGCATGAGCCGCAAACGCCGCGACTCAGTGATCGATAAAACTGCCGCTGCCTATATTCTTCAGGGTGCGCTGGACGCAATCCGGAACGCAGACGTGCGTATATCCGGCTGAAACTAATACAGTTGCACTCAGGTGATATGTTTTCAGCGTTATTCTGTTAAAAATTAACCAAATATGTATTGCTATAGTTGCATACGCGTGTTTATCATACAACCTATAGGTGCATATAATCCTGTGTGCACCTGAACCTAACCTCCAGAGGTTCCTCATGATAAAACACGACTCCGTATATAATGTTCAGCGTGCTCATGAAGAGAAAGAACACCCTCGTAGTACGCTGATTAGTCGAAATGTCGTTATTTCCGGCCGTCGTACAAGCGTACGACTTGAACCTGAAATGTGGGACGGTCTGCGTGAAATATGTCAGCGCGAAAGATCGACATTGCATCAGATATGCACGTCTGTATCGCTACAAAAGCTTGATGAAACGTCGCTGACAGCGGCAATTCGCGTTTTTGTCATGCGGTACTTCCGGCTTTCCGCAACCGAAGAAGGCCATGCCAAGGCAGGACACGGATATGGTCTTACGCTAGGACTTCCGGCGAGCAGCAGCGCTGGGTATGAACGTTCGCGTTCTTCTGTGTTGACGAGAACAAGCTTCGCATAAAAGGCGAGACCTTTTTGGACCGGCATTTCATGGGGGAGGAAATGCATTCTTGAGGTGCCGGTTCCGGGGGGCTAAACCAAAAAATGCGAGAAAAAGAGGCGGCCTAGGGCTCTTTCATAATTTAGCCACAATCCAAAGGGGTTTGCTACGTTAAGAGTTGCATTCATGCCACTTTTTTACCCCGTTTTTATTGTTGGGAAAAAATTTAACCTTCGGGCTTGATTCACAATCTGCATCCGACTACCCTGCAATCGTCAAATTCAATCCTGTGCGGCGTTCGATAAGATTTTCCTTAAACGTTTTGAGATTTTGTCGGATCAAGCCACGGAAAGAATATCAGTGTTACGCATAGTATCTGGGGGAGTCTCAGGTGTCGTGCGTGGCGTCATTTTAATCCATCTTGGCAAGGGCGTTTTGCCGCACCGCCAGAGGTTCCTGAAGGGGGAAACAATGTTTAAAAAGCTGTTATGCCTTATGGCGACGCTCGTACTCGTGTCCGCTTGCGATACGCTCGGTCTTGATGAAGGCGAAGGCGGCGCAAACGGCGTCGGTGGTGCACGTGGTGCAGCCGCTCGTCCGGGAACGCAAGACGACATGGTCGTCAACGTCGGCGATCGCGTATTCTTCGATTTCGACAAGTCCGACCTGAGCACGGAAGCTCAAGCGACTCTCGATCGTCAAGCAAACTGGCTGAAGAAATACACATCAGCCAAGGCTACGCTCGAAGGCCATTGCGATGAACGCGGTACGCGCGAATATAACATCGCGCTCGGCGAACGTCGTGCAATGGCTGCGAAGAACTATCTGGTTGCCGCGGGCATCGCTGCTGCGCGCATCAACACGATTTCTTACGGCAAGGAACGTCCGGCAGTCGTTGGCAGCAACGAAGCCTCCTGGGCTCAAAACCGCCGCGCTGTAACGATCGTTGTTCAGTAAGCGACCGAGTAGAGAATAAGAAAAGGCCCGCAGCATTAGCTGCGGGCCTTTTTGCATGTTAAGACCCCGAAGTCTGACACTGGAGCACACAGAGCCTCGATGTCAGAAGTGAGGCGTCGGTCTCATACATTGTTTGAGAGAGAGCGTTCGGCTTTCCTGATCCGCTATCAGAAAATCTCGCTCTATAAGACCGAGAAAAGTTGTCCTTCGACGGGTCTTGTAAGCTGCAAAAAAACGTCCTCGAGATCGGTTTCTTCGGTCGTCAGATCCACAATGATGTACCCGTTCATTTGCACGGCGCGCAAAAGGGCGGCCGCTGCCATTTGGCTTGGGCGATAAGCGACGGTCAAGCGGCGCGCACCGGCGCGTACCCATCCCTGCGCGCGCAGATTATCCGGGATGTCAGAAATATCATGATCAACGAGGATTGTGAGCCGCTTGTTGTCAATTCTACTTAAAAGATTTTCTTTTGTATCGTTTGCAACCAGTTCGCCGCGATGGATGATGGCGATGCGGTCGCATAATTCCTGCGCCTCCTCCAGATAATGCGTCGTCAGCAAAATGGTCGTACCAGCGGCGTTCAATTTTCGAACATATCCCCAAAGAGATTGTCGCAATTCAATATCAACGCCCGCCGTCGGCTCATCCAGGACAAGAACGGGCGGCGAATGCACCATGGCTTTTGCAATCATCAGACGCCGCCGCATACCCCCAGAAAGAGTGCGCGCGGCATTTTTGGAGTTCTCCGTCAGGCCGACAATTTCCAGCAATTCTTCGGTGCGACGCTCGCTTTTAGGAACGCCATAAAGCCCGGCTTGCATGTCAAGCAGTTCTCGCGGAGAAAAAAAGGCATCCAGATTCAATTCCTGCGGCACGACTCCGATGGAGGATCGCGCCATGCGCGGATTTTCCTCGACCTCGAAACCCCAAACATGAGCGCTGCCTGAAGTTTTAATGACAAGGCCTGCCAGAATGTTAATGAGCGTTGACTTTCCGGCGCCGTTAGGTCCCAGAAGACCGAAGATGCATCCACGCGGAATCTGAAGATTAATGCCCTTTAAAGCTTCCTTGGCAGGCTGACCGTCATTGTCCTTGTATGTCTTGACGAGGCCGGAGATCTCAACGGCACAATCCGGAGAAAGGTTAAGTATATCGCAAAAACGTAAAGGGCTAGGCATGAGAGTGTTTCCAAGAAGCGGAACTATGGCATGTTTTGAGTGTGTTTCGCAAATTTTTGTTGTTTTCCAAGGAAAGCAAGAAACTTATTTAACCATAAAAGCCTGTTGTCATGTTTCTCCGGTATTCGATAGTCTTTCTCTTTAGAAGGCGGATTGAGGGAGTCAATAATATCATGCACTATATCAGCACGCGGGGAAAAGCACCCGAGTTGAATTTTGAAGGCGTTCTTTTAGGCGGGCTCGCCAGCGACGGCGGTCTTTATGTCCCCAAAAAATATCCCCATATTGATAAGGCGGAAATTCGCGATATGCGCGAAATGTCCTACAGAGAAGTGGCTTTTGAAGTTACGAGACCTTATATCGACAACGATTTTCTTTCAGACAACGCTTTACGCACAATACTTAAGCAGAGTTACAAAACGTTTTCCCATGAAAAGGTTGTGCCGCTTAAAAAGCTTGAGAAGAACCTTTACGTTCTAGAACTTTATCACGGTCAGACTCTCGCGTTTAAAGATGTTGCCTTGCAGCCCGTGGCGCGGCTGTTTGAGCATTCGCTCAAAAAATCCGGAAGCTTTATGATTATCGTTCTTGCGACATCGGGCGATACGGGCGCTGCTGCTATTGATGCTTTCAAAGGGCTTGATCGGATACTGGTCATCGTTCTTTATCCAGACGGTCGCATATCCGAAGTGCAACGCCCGTTCATGACGACAGTTCAGGATAAAAACACCTATGCGGTTGGCGTCTTAGGCAGCACGTTTGACGATAACCAAAGCATGGTCAAGGCGATGCTGAACGATCCGGAGTTCAAGAAAACATATCATCTTGGAGCCGTTAACTCGATCAACTTTGCCCGCATCGTGTTTCAAATTCCATATTACTTCTACGCGGCGTTACAGGCTGACGCGCTCGACGGAAAAATAGATTTTTCCGTCCCGACAGGAAATTTTGGCGATATTTTTGCTGGCTATTGTGCGAAGCAAATGGGTTTGCCGATCCATAAGCTCATTATAGCGACGAACAGCAACAACATTCTTCACCGTTTTATGCAAAACGGAGAGATGGCGACAAAGGGTGTCGTGCAGACATATAGCCCAAGCATGGATATCGAGATAAGCAGTAATTTCGAGCGGCTGTTATTCGAACTTTTGGACAGGGACGCTGAAGCCCTTACGCGGTGTATGGAGTCTCTGAAGCAAAATAAAGCCTTCTCTGTCGCCCCATATGTCATGGAAAGAATGCGCAAGGACTTCTATTCAGGCGATGCCGATGACAATCTAACAAAAGAGGTCATACGCAAGACATACGAAAAATACGCTTATCAAATTGATCCGCACACGGCGGTTGGCATGGCGGCGGCGCAAAAGAGCGAGAAGGCTGTTGTTCTTTCGACGGCATCTCCGGCCAAATTCCCAATAGTAGTTGAGGAATGCACAGGCAAATATCCGGCATTAGAGCCGGAAGTCGATGCCCGGTTGAAAATGCCTGAGCGTTTGTTCAAAAAGCCGAACGATTACAACGTGATCAAAAACTTTGTGGCTGCTTGTGCCCACGAACATGCTCTTGCGTGAAGATAAAGCGTATTGTTTGTCAAATTGACTTGCGGACAGGAGCCCTTCTGGATTTTCACAAGGATATCGGTAGAATATGCCATCATTTGCGAATCCCTGAACCTTCATGACCTACCGAACCGAGAACATCCCTGTTGAAACGTCTAAAGTTGCCTGTAGCGGCGATAAGGAAGGCATGCATCCGCGCGTTTATCTGGCCATGAATGCGGAAGGTTTTATTGATTGCCCTTATTGCGGGCGGCGCTATGTTTTAAAAGAACGCGTGACCGAAGAAGCCTAGAACTTTTTCAGGAGAAAACAGGATGCCCCCGCAAAGATTTTCTTCCTCCGCCGGTTTCGCTATTGGTCCAATCCTGTTTGTTCTTGCCATGCTGGCCGTTCTCGGGGCGGTCATAGCGTCGGGGAGCACCAACTTTCAGTTATCGTCAACGATAGATCGCATCACAGCCGATATTACGGCCCAAGCGAACATGATCCGCAACACGATCAACAACTGCAATCTTCAATACCAGATGGCTTTGTCAACGGGCTCTGTTTCCCTCGTTGAAACCGATCCTCCGGGGGGCTATCCCGAATCCAACACGACGAGCGGCACGGCGATTTCTGCCCTTGCGTGCGATCCCATGGGGACATCGTCGCTGTGGGGCGCCATTATGATGCCGCCTCCGACGAAGGGCTTTACTCCCTGGATGTACATGAACAACGGCTCGAAAGGGCGCTGCATATGGACTGAGCCGCTGGCTGCCGACCCCAAGAACGACACGGCCATTGTTCAGGGGTTGACGCGTGCGGCCTCAAAATTCAACACCTCGATTTCCGTCAGCCTTTTGCATGAGGTTATTTACAATCCATCCAGCGATTCCCAAAGATTTGTCGTTTGGATTACGCTGCCGGAGACGGTGGGCGAAGCCGACAGTCATTGCTCTCCGTAGAGCCTGAACTTTTTTGCCTTAAGCTTGCTTAATTGGATGTGCGCTCTAAAGTAATGCAAATGGTGTTTTCTTTTCCCCTTTTTGACGAAGCCAAACTAGCTCTCGTCTATGCTGCGCCGGACATGCCGCCTGAATACTGGTGGATGGTTGCATGCATTTTTTTCATTCTGGCGGCGACCGCAGCAGTTGATGCTTTTACGGGAATTGTTCCCGAGGCGCTCATTTTTCTCGGTCTTTTGGCGATAACAGCCGTTCAGGGAACGGTCGTGTCTTGGGATGTTGCTGCGCATCATTTGCGAATGGCAGTGGCGTCCGGACTTTTTATCTGGGGCGTCAATTTTGCGTGGTATAAAAAATTTGACCAAGATGCTATAGGCATGGGTGACGCAAAATGGACGATGCTGGCAGTGGCCTGTTTTGGACTCGATTCTGCTTTGATCGCGTGGGGCGTAGGTTCCGTTTTAGCAACGATTTTTTTAGGATTGTTTCGGTTGTACAAGCATCGATTTTCGAGGGTCACATTTTCGCCTTTTTTGTTTATAGGACTTAGTGTTGCCCTCTTTGGAGGGTCGTTATGGTAAAAATTTTAAGACCCAAAAAATTTTCGCTTGCTTGATCGAGATCAAACACGATACCATATGTTGTGTTATAGTGCAGTGCATTATACATCATCTAGTATCCCACCTTGTTTTTTATGGAAGAGAGTCCCATGGCAAATTCGTCTCTGGCTTTTCGTTCTGACCCTTCTATTTCCCAAGAGCAAGAGGTATCCAAGGGGACCATGATAGACTGTTCCGACACCGTAGAAGAGTATGTATCGAAGGCCGACTGGCGCATCAATGCGAACGCCAACGTCGGCTACAGCCATGCCGGTCTCGTGAACAACATTGCGGGAAAAGTGATCGCGAATTTTTGGCTTGATGATGTCTACACGCCCGACGAAGGACGCGCGCATCGCGAAGGCGACTATCACATTCACGATCTTGACAGCCTTGCAGGCTACTGCGCGGGTTGGAGTCTGCGTCAGCTTTTGACGGAAGGGTTCAACGGCGTTACGGGGCGCGTTTCATCGCGTCCGCCGCGCCATTTCCGCGAAGCTTTAGGGCAGATGGCCAATTTCTTGGGCATTCTTCAGTCCGAATGGGCAGGCGCGCAGGCGTTCAGTTCTTTCGACACCTATCTTGCGCCGTTGGTTTTCATTGACCAGCTGGGTGACGGAGAAATCGTCAAGGCCATTCGCCAATTCGTCTACAACCTCAACGTTCCGGCTCGCTGGGGGCAGTCACCGTTCACGAACGTGACGATGGACATCAATTGCCCCGAAGATTTGCGCACCATCATGCCTATGTGTGGCACGGAACATCTGTTCGACGGAGTCCGCGACGGCGAACTTCTGCGCATGGCGCGTCAGCGTCGTCCCGAGATTCAAAAACTGACGGATATGACCTACGGCGATTTCGCGCCTGAGATGGAACGTATCGTCCTCGCTTATTACGAAGTGATGACGGAAGGCGACATGTCGGGACAACCGTTCACGTTCCCGATTCCGACCGTCAATATCACGGAAGACTTCAAGTGGGACAGCCGCGTTGCCGACGTCATTTTCGCGAATACGGCAAAGGTCGGAAGCTCCTATTTCCAAAACTTCATCGGCAGCCAATATACGCGCGATGAAAACGGCGTACGTCACGAAAATCCCGAAGCCTATAAGCCCGGCGCGGTGCGTTCGATGTGCTGCCGTCTGCAGCTCGATTTGCGCGAACTCCAAAAGCGCGGCAACGGCCTGTTCGGTTCGGCGGAAATGACGGGGTCTATCGGCGTCGTGACCATTAACATGGCGCGGTTGGGCTATCTGCATGCGGGTAACGAAGCTAAATTGATCGAAGCTTTGGATCGCCTGATGGATTTGGCCTACGGGACGCTCGAAAAGAAACGCATATTCGTAAACGACGGCTTAAAGCGCGGCCTATATCCGTACACGCAACGTTACTTGCACGATCTCAGGAACCATTTCAGCACGATCGGCGTCAACGGCATGAACGAAATGGTCGTGAATTATACGCGAGGCCAAGCCGACATGACGAAGCCCGTCGGCATTGAAATGAGCATCCGCATTCTCGACCATATGCGCGCTCGCCTGCGTGAATATCAGGAAAAGTCCGGAAACCTTTATAATCTGGAAGCTTCTCCCGCCGAAGGCGCCACGTACCGCTTTGCGAAAGAAGACCACAAGCGCTATCCGGAAATTGACCAAGCGGGCAACTATCCGAACATCTATTACACGAACAGCAGCCAGATTCCCGTTGGCCATACGGAAGACCCGTTCGAGGCTCTCGATCTGCAGAACCGCTTGCAGTGCAAGTATACAGGCGGCACCGTTCTGCACATGTACATGAACGAAAAACTCGAAAGCCCTGCATCGTGCCGTCGCCTTGTCCGCACGGTTCTCGAAAACTATCAGCTGCCCTACATCACGATTACGCCGATTTTCTCGGTTTGCGATGAGCACGGCTATCTGAATGGAGAGCAGGAAACATGCCCCACTTGCGGCAAAAAGACGCAGGTGTGGACGCGTGTGATGGGCTATTTCCGCCCCGTCGAAGGGTTTAACATCGGTAAGAAGGGCGAACACCGCGAACGCGTTCCCTTCAAAGAACCGTCGGCTGAAAAATGCGGATGCGAAGCCTCGCGGCTCGGCGGAAAAGCCGCTTGCTGATGCCTTTGTCACAGATTAGGCAGCAAAACGCGCTTTTTTGATTTAGTCTTTTTAGGCGTCCATGAGCCGCATCTACGACATAACCCCATTTACGCTTCTGGATTATCCGGACGAGGTTGCCTGTATCGTCTGGATGTCGGGATGCAACTTGCGTTGCGTCTATTGCCATAACCCCGACATCGTCCTCAGCAAGGGAAAGAAAAAAGACAGCGAACTGCTTGATTTTCTGAAATTACGGCAAGGAAAACTGACGGCTGTCGTGTTCTCGGGCGGCGAAGCGACCTTTTGCCCGACGCTGCCGCAGCTTGCGCGTCAGGCTAAGGAAATGGGATACAAGATCAAGATTGATACCAATGGCGGCAATCCCGCTATGTTGAAAGAGCTTGTCGGCAAAGGCCTCGTTGACTATGTGGCGCTCGACTACAAGTGTCCGCCCCAAAAGGCGGAAATAATTCTCGGCACGTCGCGCTTCGAAAAAGCCTTCTATGAAAGCCTCGATTTTTTGATTCAGGAAAGCGAAAAGGGCACCCTGACGCTTGAGGTAAGGACAACGGCAGCCCCCGAATTCTTAAGCAAAACAGACATTAACGAGATTATTGCCGATCTTGATGATCGCGGGTACAGAGGAACATATTGGCTTCAGCATATCATCTCAAGCGGCGATAAAACGCTGGGGAATATTGCTGCCCCTAAAAGCGCAATCAATACAAAGCTCCTCCATAAGCCGAAGAAATTTTCCCTCGGCTTCAGAAACTTTCCGAAAAAGCCTAATATCAATCGGCGCAAGAAGTGACCCATCTAGGTCACGAGCGGTTGCGTAAAGCCTGTCGCTCGCCGAACTGAAAGAATTGTTATAACCCAGCATATTATTCGGCAAGCGACAGGCAAGGCGCAAAGCGAGTGATGTCATACGCCATGGCCGAAAGCACTGGTCGTTATGTATAAAGTTACCGCGTGTAATAAGGCGACGGGGGTGGTTGTGGAGCAGGCTGCGTATAAATGACAGTCGGCGGCGGGGGAGGCGGCGTCTGTTGATAGATCACCGTCGTCTGAGGCGCAGTCTGAACGGCGGGACGCTCAATCAGATTGCCCTTGGCCACCATACATTGAACATAGGCGTCGTCATATTGTTGCTGAATGCTTCCCTGCTTCTTTGTGGACGTGCTGGCGCCAACGGCAGTTCCGGCAACGGCGCCACCGGCAGCGCCGATAGCGGCGCCACGGCCTCCGTCAATTGCCGCGCCAAGCCCGGCACCCAGAGCCGTTGCTCCAAGCCCCTGTAGGAAGCTGGTTTCATTAGCGCGACCGGCTTGGTTGCGAACCTGCTCATCCGCGTATTGTTTGCAACGGGCTTGCTCTTCCTGAAATCTCTCAAAAGGCTTGTTCACAGACGGCAGAATGCGAACCGTGGGCCCCATGGGGGTTTCGGCGCAGGCCGCGAGCAAAAGGGCTGTGCTGCAAAGGGATACGAGCTTAAGGGAATTCATAAGAAGACTCCTTTTTGGGCGGTTAAACCGTGCGAATGATACTACGCTCAATTTCAAGGCAGAATTATGACGTAATTTACCCCAAAAGTCACTTATACCAAACGACCAATGATTTTGGCCACGACGGTTGACATCACTCGCTCTGCGCCTTGCCTATCGCTTGCCGGGCTGCACCTTTGTTTCCAATGACTTTTTCAGTCCGGCGAGCGATAGGCTTTACGCAACCGCTCGTGACCTCCACTCCGTTTCTTCATTCACAGATTGGTATTCTTTTCCATTAACTTGACGCGGCGCGTTCTTCATGTTTTTGAATAATACCAACGGCTCGAATAATTGACTCGTTCGGGTCACGAGCGGTTGCGACAAGCGAGGCGTACGCGGGACAGGTTAAGCCGTTAGAATAATAGGCGAAGCCCCGCAAACGACGAGCGCAGGCGCAGAACCAGTGATGTTAAATGCCGAGGCCGAAAGCACTGGTTGTTTGGTATAAGGTAGGAAAGCTTGGAAAACATGAACGACGATAAGACCATATTTGCGCCAGCGTCCGCCATAGGAAAAGCGGGAGTAACGGTATTTCGCATTTCCGGCGTGGAGGCGTTGCAGGCTATCAAGCAGTTGTGCGTTCCCGCCGACGATCCTGAGCCGCGCAAGGCCTCTTTACGCATTGTCAAACACCCCATAACGGACGAAATTATAGACCGCGCCGTAGTGCTCTTTTTCCAGGCGCCGGAAAGTTTTACGGGCGAGGATGTGGTCGAGCTTCACACCCATGGAGGCCGCGCGGTGGCCAACGCCGTTGTTGACGCGCTTTCTGCCTTGCCGCGTTTCCGCATTGCCGAGGCGGGCGAGTTTACACGCCGCGCGTTTGAAAACGGCAAAATGGATTTAACCGAAGCCGAGGCCATAGCGGACCTCGTCCATGCCGAAACCGAAGCGCAGCGTAAGCAGGCTTTCCGCCAGATGGAAGGTGCTCTCGGGAATTTATACGGAAACTGGCAGGAACGTTTGTCGCAAGGCTTGGCATGGATGGAAGCCTCGATAGATTTTTCGGACGAAGACCTGCCCGACGATCTGATGGATAAGCAAACGGCTGATCTAAAGGCATTGCGCAAAGAAATTATGAAGCACCTCGATGACAAGCATCGCGGCGAAAGGCTACGCGAGGGTTTTTCTATTGTCCTTTTGGGGCCGCCGAATGCCGGAAAATCGTCAATTCTCAATGCTTTGGCAAGACGCGACGCCGCTATCGTATCGCCAACGGCAGGTACAACGCGAGACATAATCGAGGTTCATTTGGATTTAGGCGGCTATCCCGTCATTCTGGCCGATACGGCAGGCCTGAAAGACTTATCCCCCGAAACCTTAGAGGAAGATGTCGAATTAGTTAGTCACGGCAAAATTGAAGTTGAAGGAATCCGCCGCGCTCAGGTTCGCGCCGCCAATGCGGATTTAAAAATAATCGTGTTTGACGGCGCCCATTGGCCGAAAATGGATAAAACATCGCAAGGCCTGATTGATAAAGATGCGCTTGTCGTCGTGAATAAAAGCGATCTTATTAAAACGAAAAAACCGGCCGCTGGCAAAGAAAGCATTCATCCGCTCTTTATTTCCGCTCTCACGGGCGCAGGTATTGATGCTTTGCTGAAGAAGCTTGAACATGAAATCGAGCATCGTTTTGTGGGGACAGGTTCTCCGCCGTTAACGCGCGCGCGCCACCGTGCCGCGCTTGAAGAATGCGCCGATCATCTGGGCCGCGCTTTGCAGTCTAAACAGGCCGATTTGCGCGCCGAAGATGTGCGTCAGGCTATGCGCTCATTAGGGCGCATCACAGGACGCGTGGATGTCGAAGATTTGCTCGACATCATCTTCAGGGACTTTTGTATCGGAAAATGAACCCAGCCCAATTATGGGGGTGTTGCTCCGGAAGCAGCCATAGAAGGGATTTTACTTGGACGGCGAAACGCTATCCCCATATTAAACGCATCCATCAGCGCGGGCGTCTGGCAACGCGCGACATAATTGCAGGTCTGATATGAATCAAGAATATAAGCTTTCTCGAAAATCGGCCCCAGTTTTTGCAGCTCGATATAGGGATCAACGCCAATTCTGGAAATAACAGGAAAACGATAAACGCGAAAATCAAGAATTCCTTCCGCGGAAAGGGGAATATACAGTTTGGTGTTTTTATCTTCGAGCCCCAGATTAATGACCTTGTTATGGTGCGCTTCGGTAAGCAGGGTGCTTAATTTTCCTGCTGAAGCCAAAAAAGGCTCGCGATAGTTGCCAGTGTGATTTTCCGCGACAAAGACATTGTTGACCACATACAAATTTTCATGCGTAACGCTCGAAAATGATATTTGGCCAACGGGTGCCCAGGTTCTGCCTGTATGGAGAATTTTTCTATCCGAACCGAAGCGGAAAAAAGCCTCTCGGGTTCCGTCTTGTTTGCTGTGTACGACATATTCTACGGCGTCATAGACGCTTTGGTCGAGATCATCCCTGGACATGGCTAAAATATCTCCTTTAAATATGGAAGACAGCCTCGCACAGCGAAGAATTTGTCTGCAACCGGGTATTTACTTTCATTATAATAAATAGGGTTAACAAAGGCGAAAAGCGGCCCATGCTAAAGAAAAAGAGTGTCCAGCGGGGGCATTTTCAACGGAGGGGTATTTCTTGAGGCGATGTATTCTTTTCTTGCGCGCCAGACAGTGTTTTGTTCCTCTTTTGACAACTTGTTCCATTTCATATGTTCCGCAACATCGCAACCGCCGATGCAGCTATACTCGTCCTCAATCGGCACAACCTTTTGCAGATAGAGCCTTCTAAAAACCTGACCCCCAAATTTATGAGACGGATTTTCCGGGGACTGTATGAATGTTTCAAGACTGGTGATCTGATATATCTGGCCAGAGATTGCGTCGCAAATAGTAGAGTGAGGTCGAAGCCCGTCATTATGCCGTTTTCTATAGGCGCTTGTTGAAAACACCGGGTAGCAAAACTGTTCGCGAGCGCGCATTTTTTCTTCATACGTCAGATCAAGCTGACTCATCTCTCTTTCAATTTCTTCCTCGCGGATTGGGCCTGATTTGTCCTCCAGACGTATAAATTTGCTCATGTCGAAATTGCCCAATACTTCAACATCCCTGTAATTTTTCAGGTTTTCTTCTTCCGCACACATTTCGGTAAAGACGTACAATTTGCCGGTTGATGCGTCACAGAAGACAAAATAGTTTTGAATCTCCGGTTTAGAACAATCCTCTAACAGAACGTCTTCGCCAGTCAGCGGATCTTTTGTTATTTCAATGATTTTGGCGCATAGGCGGACATATTCGGGAGGGCGCCTTTTAAAAGCCGTTTTCGAAAAAAGCAGAAAAAAACTTTTAACCGAACGCGTTTCAAAAAAATCGTCAGGAAAAGATTTTAAAAAAGATTCAAAATTATTGTCCATAAAGCATTCCAGAACAAGCAACATCCGCCGCAATAAACGAACAGTGTACCATCCTTGGCGGTGTTGCTCAAAACGCTAAAATGCTTTCGTTAACCACATTTTCAGCGATTCATATTCAGAATTCTGCGGCGCGATATGACCGTGCCGCATCAAAAAATCCGTAATGACGAGCGGGCAGTTGAATTTGAACTTATCCGTATTGCAAATAAGGTCGGCAACCTCGTCCAAAGGCATAAGTTTGAAAGCGGCGACCTCTCCGTCGGTATTGCGCGGCACAAAGCTTTCCGGCAACTGAAGATCGTAAATAAAAAGCGTGTCGGTACGTAATCCGTGGGGGCGTTCATATAAGTAGTCTATCGTCCGGATTTGCTTTGCCGTAAGAGCTAACGAGGCTTCAATTCCGGCTTCTTCCTTGGCTTCCTTGCAAAGATTCTGCTCTAACGTCAGGCCGATAGGTTGCCCGCCGCCGATAAGGTTGTCGAGCTTGCCGGGATCCACCAATCTGTCGGCGGCGCGCTCGCCGATCCATAAGTATAATCCGTCTTTCTTGCGGACAAAGCCGTTGACGTGAATCCCCCACGCTCGGAAACCCATCCAGGGCACGGCAACGCGATCCGCTTCGGCCAAAGGTTCGTCGCCCCATTTTTCGATGACGGGATACATTTCGTTGCGCAATTCTTTGTCCAAGCATCGGCACAAAATAGCCGTTATCCTCGCCAGCGCTTCGCTACGCGAGGCAAAATCCGTTGCGCGAGGGGCAATCGCGTAGCCTTCGCTAAGGGGCTCAAAAACATCCGTTTCATTTGTTAAAAAAGGGACGAGGTCTTTTTTTATCCGGCCATAGCGTTTGCCGCCGATAAAAAGGGGCGCAAAATGGCTCAGATCATGCCGATTGCATGCGACAAAATGGCGGACATAACCGGAAGCTGGGAGCATGGACATTCCAAAGAAAAGATAATCGCAACCTATCCGGCGCGAACGCTAATTCACAAGAAAATTCTTGAACTGCCAGGGATCTGACGTGTCCATATCTTCGGGAAAAAGGACGCCTCTATCCTGCACGGGATTCCACTTGCCCCAGACGCCGACAACGTCGCCCAGATAGGGCGTCGCAAGCTCCATGATGCGCTCGTAATCCATGTTTTCCGCTTCGATAACGCCGCGTTGGGGGTTTTCAAGAGCCCAAACCATGCTGGCCAGGACGGCGATTGTGACTTGTAACGACGTGGCGTTGTTATAAGGCGCAAGCTCGCGCGCCTGATGAATGGAAAGACGCGATCCGAACCAATATACGCCCTTATCGTTACCCATCATCAGCACGCCCAATTCATCCATGCCATCCGATATTTCATCTCTTATCAAACGCTGGCGGCTCTGTTGCTTGCCGTTTTTGCCGTTAACTTCGTGGACGGACGAAACGGCGGCGTCGCAAGGGTGATAGGCGTAATAACAGGTGGGGCGATAAGTAACCTGACCGTCTTTGCGCAAAGTCAAATAGTCGGCGATCGAAATTGACTCGTTATGCGTGATCAAAAAGCCATGATAGGAGCCTTCAACCGGCGTCCAGCTGCGCACAGGCGTCTTAAACCCCGGACGGTTGATATAGATTGCCGCATCGCAGCCGAAAGTATGCCGCGCCCCGTTAAGGGGCATGGTTTTTTCATGCGTGCCCCAACCCAATTCGGCAGGCTGGTTGCCTTCGTCGCAGAAGCCGTCAATGGACCATGTGTTGATAAACTCATCAACCTCCTTTGGTTTTTGACACACTTGCGTGTCGCGCTCGGCAATGTGAATGGCCTTGATGCCCAACCGTTCGGCAAGGGCTCCCCATTCTTCGCGCGTGGTCGGTTTGGAAAATTTCAGACCCGTTTCCTGAGCCATATTGAACAGAGCCTGTTTGAAAAAATGATTGACCATACCCGGATTTGCGCCGTGGCAAATAATGGCGGTAGGGCCTCCTTTGTGTTTTTGAACGA
>JBAZLX010000011.1:0-22126 GCA_041650075.1 Bdellovibrionales bacterium
TATCCTTTTGGCGCAGCTTGCGCTTCTATCCGGTGCATGGATCATAGCCCCAGATGCGATAACGGCAGTGACCGAGGAAGAAGGACTCGAAAATACCCGCGCTTTGGGGCAAGTTCTCTTTACCGACTATGCCTACCCGTTTCAGGTTGCAGGCTTGGTTTTGCTTGTAGCCATGGTGGGCGCTATAGTCCTGACGTTGCGCGATCGCCAGGACGCGCGCCGCCAGAAAGCGGGGCGTCAGATAGAAGTTTCCGTATCGGATATTGTTGAAGTCAAGAAGGTAATCTCAAAACAAGGAGTCGAACTATGAAGACAAACCGTTATTCTTTTCCTGTTATGGCGGCTACCGCTTTAACAATCGTTCTTGCTGCGCCTTCTCTTGGTTTCGCCGCCGATAAGAAACCTTTGGCCGAGGATACCTTGCCTGCCAAGGCAGCGGCCAAGACGGCAGCGGCAAAAGAAACGACGGCGGCCAAGGCTGCCCCGGCTGCAGCGGAAACGAAGGAAGCCCCTGTAGCAGATAAGGCTGCTGAAGCCGTTCCGGCGGCGCCCTCTGCACCGGCTGCGGCGCCCGCTCCGGCTCCGGCAAAAGGATTCTTCGGCGGTCTCTTCGGAAAGAAAGGTGCTCCGGCGCCGGCAGCCGCTCCTGTGCCGGGCGAAGCCCCGAAACCGGCTGCGAACGCCAAAGCAGGGCCGGGAGGAATGCCTATGGTTCCGCCGCCGCCTCCGCCTCCCTCAGGACTTGAATCATCGGGAAGACAGGCTGCGTTGCCCTCCATAAGCGACGAACTTTCCGCGAAGGAAAAAGGAATTGATTCAAAAGTACTCGATGCCGCCAAAGACGCCGCGAAGGTTCTCGATACGAAGGAAAAAATCAAGTCGTACTTAAGGATGCCTGCGACGATGGTGATAATGCAGTTCGATCAGGCCAATCCGGGGAAAATGGACGTTATTCAGAAGGGCGTTGACGAAGCTCTTGGAAAATTGGCCGATTCCTATGCGGATAACGCGCAGAAAAACAAAGCCATCGCTTTGGCGAGATTTTACACCGCCGACGAGCTTAATCAGCTTGAAAAGTTCTTTGACTCTTCCACCGGCAAAAAGACGTTGAAGGTGTGGGATCAAATCGCGGCGGCCGACGCTGAAATGGGTCGGATGATCGAAATGCGCGACAGGCAGAAGATTCAGGAAGCCCTCATCAAGGAAATGAAGAGGAACGATCTCAAGGTTCCGAAAAGCCTGGAGTAATTCCTGATGGCTGTAGGTCTGGCTCATTTTCTGGTTGTGGCAGCGGTATTGTTCACGATCGGGGTTATGGGCGTCATCTTCAATCGGCGTCATGTCATCGTCCTTCTTATGTCGATTGAACTGATCCTGCTTGCCGTCACGATAAACTTTGTCGCGTTTTCCGTCGCTCAGCATAATCTTCTGGGGCAGGTCTTTACGATTTTTGTCCTGACGATTGCCGCGGCGGAAACCGCGATAGGTCTTGCGATATTGGTCGCCTATTTCCGCAATCGCGGCGACATAGCGGTTGATCGCGCCAGTCTTGTTAGGGAAGGGGCATGAACTTTCCTGCCGACATAGCGGCCGTCTTTTTACCTTTTGCCGGCGCGTTCGTCGCGGGACTGTTCGGCAGAAAGATAGGCGACAAAGCTTCGCAGATCGTAACATGCGGCTGCGTTCTTATTGCCGCATGCCTTTCGGTTTACCTGTTCTACGATGTTGCGCTTCAGGGGCATGCGACAAACCGCGTATTGTCCGACTGGATCCAGTCGGGGACTCTTTCCGTCAGTTGGGGCATCAAGATTGACGCGCTGGCGGCGCTCATGCTGGTTGTCGTTACCTTTGTGTCTGCCATGGTTCATCTCTATTCCATTGCGTACATGAAGACCGATAAAAGCAAGCCGCGCTTTATGGCCTTCATAAGCCTGTTTACTTTTTTTATGTCCGTGCTGGTGACGTCGCCCAATCTTGTACAGATGTATTTTGGCTGGGAAGGCGTGGGGCTGATGTCCTATCTTCTTATCGGCTTCTGGTACGAAAGGCCTGCGGCCAACGACGCCTCGATCAAAGCGTTCATGCTCAACCGCGCCGGGGATTTCGGCTTCCTCTTGGGAATTTTGGGCTGTTTTGTCCTGTTCGGTTCCGTTGACTTTGCCGCGATAGTCTCGAAGGCGAAGGACGTCGCGCCCGAAAGATGGACTTTCCTCGGCGCTGCGCTGCCTGCCATGACGACGGTTTGCTTCCTTCTCTTTATGGGAGCGATGGGAAAATCGGCGCAATTGGGATTTCACGCGTGGCTTCCCGATGCGATGGAAGGCCCGACGCCTGTCTCGGCGCTTATTCATGCCGCGACGATGGTGACGGCGGGCGTCTTCATGCTGGCTCGCCTGTCGCCGATGTTCGAATACGCGCCGCATGTTTTGTCTTTCATAGCCGTCATCGGAGCCTTGACTTCCGTTTTCGCGGCCGTCATCGGGCTAACGCAATTCGACATCAAACGCGTCATCGCCTATTCGACGATGAGCCAGCTTGGCCTCATGTTTTGCGCGGCCGGCGTATCGGCCTACTCGGCTTCGATTTTTCATCTCTCGACGCACGCCTTTTTCAAAGCCCTTTTGTTTCTGTGCGCCGGTTCCGTCATCCACGCGCTATCGGGCGAACAGGACATGCGCAAGATGGGCGGTCTTTGCCGCGCGACGCCATATACCTATGCGCTGATGTGGATCGGCGCCTTGTCCTTGATGGGCATCGGCATCGAAAGCGTGTTCGGTTTTGCGGGGTTCTACTCCAAAGACCTGATTTTAGAATCCGCCTTGGCGAAAGGAACGACCCTTGGCACGTTCGTCTACGGCGTAGGCACGTTGACGGCTTTTTTGACGGCCTTCTACATGGGGCGGCTGATATTCATGACGTTCCACGGCGATGTGCGGGAAGACGATGCCGTTCTCGAAAAAGTTCATGAATCCTCATGGACGCTGTTGGCGCCGCTAGTCCCTCTGGCTTTGGGAGCCATTTTCGTCGGCTGGGGTTGTTTCGACTGGTTTGGGGGCGAGGGCAGGGCGGCCTTTTGGAAAGACGCGATCTTTGTTTTGCCGGAAAGCGATTCCATCGCTGCCGTGAAAGACCTGAGCATTGTCTATAAATTATTGCCCGCTGTTGCCACGATCCTTGGGCTTGGGCTTTCCTATATATTTTATCTAAGGAATCCCGAAATGCCCGCGATTGTTTCGACGGCGTTTGGGAGCCTTTATCGCCTCGTCTATCACAAGTTTTATTTTGACGAACTCTATGCGGCTCTTTTTGTGCGGCCCTCGCGGTCTTTGGGGAATTTCTTGTGGAAGAAAGGCGATGACGCGCTCATAGACGGCTTTGGCCCGGACGGCTTTGCGGCTCTTTCCTTGCGCCTTGCGAGGCGCGTCAGCGCGCTCGAAAGCGGATACATTTATCATTATGCCTTCGCCATGGTTCTCGGCGTCTCGGCTTTTGTAACATGGTTCTGGCTAAAGGGGTGAAACATGAAAAACGGAAAAATGCCCTTATTTGTCCTGATCGTCGTGCTTGTCGCGTTTTATGCCGCTTTTGTATACGCGTCGAGGCAAGCCAGAACGCCGGCCGCAACAAAGCAGGAAACGACGTTCGAACGCGTGATGCGCACGCAAACGATCCGCTGCGGCTATGCCATCTGGGACCCCGTCCTGTTCAAGGACCTCAAGACGGGCGAGATCAAAGGCATTTCCCGCGACATTATGGACGAAGTCGCCAAGAAGCTCGAGCTTCGCATTGATTGGACGGAAGAGGCAGGGTGGGGCAACATCGTCGAAGGTCTTGCGACGCATCGTTACGACATGATCTGCAATGCGCTTGGCATTATCTCGGCGCGTGCGCGGGCGATAGATTTCAGCGTGCCGCTTTTCTACGCTCCCACGTATCTTGTGGTTCGCAAAGACGAAAAGCGCATTCAGAAAAACGAAGATGCCAACAATCCGGACATCACGGTTTCCATTCTCGACGGCGAGGCGTTCAGCTTCTTGGCGCCCAGAAAATTTCCGAAAGCGGTGATTAAATCTCTGCCGCAAATGACCGATTATTCCGCCGTTTATCAGGATGTCGAAGCCAAAAAGGCCGACGCGACCGGCGTGACATATTCCGATTTTGTCCGCTATGACAGAGCCAATCCCGGCAAACTCAAAGTTGTGGATAAAGCGAACCCTCTCCTTATGTACGGAGCGTCATTTGGTCTTCCACAGGGGGACGTCGCTTTAAAGACGATGATAGACGCTGCGCTGACCGAGCTTTATTTCGACGGGACAATTGCCCGCGTCGTTAAAGCATATGAATTTGCCCCCGGTGAGTTCTTAAGTCCGATTAAACCCTACGAGCTTCCCGCCCCGCAAAAGGATGCGTCCCGTAAATGAATTCTCTTCCTATTCTTTCCATAACCACTTTCTTCCCGCTATTGGGGGCGCTTCTCGTTTTTCTGTTCGTCAAAAACGGAGAAAAGGGAGCCCAACGCGCGGCAGTCCTTGCGCTTCTTGCGTCCCTTGCGACGCTTGCGTCGTCTTTTTATATGTTGTTCCGCTTTGATCCCGCGAATACGGGCTTCCAGCTTATGGAGCAAGTCGTCTGGATACCCTCTTTTTCCATAGCCTATATCAAAGGCATTGACGGCATATCGGTCTGGTTCGTCATGATGGCGACGATCCTGACGCCGCTTTGCATCCTGTCGGCGATGGGGAGCGTCAAAAAGCGCGTCAAGGAATTCATGATCGCGCTGCTGCTTCTCGAAACGATGATGATCGGAACGTTTACGACGCTCGACTTCGTCCTGTTCTATGTGTTTTTCGAAGGCGTGCTGTTGCCGATGTTTTTGATTATCGGCGTCTGGGGCGGGGAAAAGCGCACCTACGCGGCGTACAAGTTTTTCCTTTATACGCTGTTGGGCTCGGTTCTGATGCTCATCGCGATTATCGCGATGATCTTGCATTTCGGAACGACGGACATGACCGCGATGATGGGCGGCAAGTTTCCAAGAGAAATGGCGCTTTTATTGTGGCTGGCGTTTTTCGCGTCTTTTGCGGTCAAGACGCCGATGTGGCCGTTCCATACATGGCTGCCCTTTGCGCACGTCGAAGCGCCGACGGCAGGCTCAGTTATTCTCGCGGGCGTATTGCTCAAGATGGGCGGCTACGGCTTCATCCGCGTTTCCATCCAAATGATGCCCGAGGAAAGCCACTTCTTCGCGCCTTATGTGATCGCCCTAAGCCTTATCGGCATCGTCGCCACGTCGTTCATTGCGCTGGCGCAAACGGATATGAAAAAGCTTATCGCGTATTCGTCCGTTGCGCACATGGGCTATGTCACGCTCGGCCTTTTCTGTTTCAATGCGCAAGGTTTCGACGGCGCGATGATGGTCATGCTGTCGCACGCTTTTGTCGCGGGAGCGTTATTCCTGTGCGTCGGCGTCGTCTACGATCGCCTCCATACGAGGGAGATCGCGCGCTTCGGAGGCATGGCGACGAATATGCCGCGTTATGCGGCGGCGTTCATGGTATTTGCGCTGGCGGCCATCGGCTTGCCGGGAACGTCCGGTTTTGTGGGCGAATTTTTAAGCCTTCAGGGAGCGTTTATAGCCAACAGCTGGTTTGCCTTTATAGCGGCCTTGGGCATTGTCTTAAGCGCCGCCTATATGCTGTGGCTCTACCGGCGTCTGTTTTTCGGCGCGCTCGAGAAGAAAGACGTTCGCGCGATGAAAGATTTAAGCCTGCGCGAAAGCGCGATGGTCGCGCCGCTTTTGGTTCTTGTGTTGTGGATAGGCCTCTATCCTTCGACGTTCCGCAACGTTTATGCGCCGACGCTCGACAGGACATTGACGCTTGTCCTGGCTCAAATGTCGTCTGAACAAACGGAAGGGCAGGCGGAAGATCAAACGGAAGACCAATCGGGAGAAGAAGAAAATGATTGATCCCCGTTCTTTTTTGATTGCGATGCCTGAAATCGAAGTAGCCTTTGCGGGACTTTTTCTTTTGGTCGTCGCGGCGGTATGCGGCAAGCGCGAAACGCAACGCATCGGTATTTTGGCGATAGCGACGTTTATGTTGGCGATTGTGACGATGTTCAGCGGCAAAAGGCTCGGCCTGATGTTCGACGGGCTGCTTCCGGCCTATGCCTTCGGCAATCAATTTGTGGACGACGGCTTTGCGCGTTTTGCGAAAGCGATCGTTCTTGGAGCGTCTGGATTATCCATCCTTTTGTCTTGGGATTATTTCAAAAAAGAAGGGCAGGAGCGTCCCGAATATCCAGTGCTGATCCTTTTTGCGACGCTCGGCATGATGCTGATGATTTCTGCGGGCAATTTGCTTGCGCTATATGTCGGGATCGAGCTTCAAAGCCTGTCGCTTTATGTTCTTGCCGCCTTCAACCGCGATCAGGAGAGGTCGAGCGAAGCGGGGCTTAAATACTTCATTCTCGGAGCGCTGTCGTCGGGGATAATGCTATACGGCATCTCTCTGATCTACGGCTTTGCGGGAACGACGGATTTTGAATCGCTTATGTCTTCGCTGCGGGGCGCCGCGCCCGCGCCCCGGGGCGTTGTCGTGGGCATGGTCTTCGTGTGCGCCGGATTGGCGTTCAAGCTGGCGGGAGTGCCGTTTCATATGTGGGCGCCGGATGTTTTCGAAGGCGCGCCGACGCCCGTGACGGCATTTTTCGCTTCCGCGCCCAAGATAGCGGCTCTGGCGCTGTTTACGCGCTTTCTCCTCTATCCCATGTACAGCCTGATGAACGACTGGCGTCAGGTTATCGTCTTTATTTCTGTTGCCTCGATGGCATGGGGAGCGTTTGCCGGGCTTATGCAATCGAACCTGAAGCGCCTTCTTGCTTACAGCGCGATTGCCAATGCGGGCACGCTATTGATCGGCCTCATCATCGGCAACAGCGCGGGCATTCAGGCGCTTCTGATCTATTTTGTCATATACGCGCTCGGCACGCTCGGCGCGTTTGGGGTTATCTTGTGCCTGAGGCGGAACGGAAAACCCGTGGAAGAGCTGATAGATCTCTCCGGCCTGTCGAAAAAGTATCCCCTCGTTGCGTTGGCGATGGCCGTTCTTGTGTTTTCGCTGGCGGGATTGCCGCCCTTGGCGGGCTTTTTCGGCAAATATTTCATCTTTCTCGCCGCCGTGCAGGCCGAGCTTGTGCCGCTGGCCATTATCGGCGTGCTGACGAGCGTCGTGGCGGCGTTTTACTACATACGCATCGTCAAGGTCATGTATTTCGACGAACCTTTGCATACGCTCGATCCTCTGCCCGACTGGGGCGTCAGGACGGTTGTCGGATTGACGTCTGTGGCCGTGGTTATCCTTGCGTTTGCGCCGTCCCCGCTTGTTGACAGCGCGCTCAACGCCGCCAAAGGATTTATTATCTGATGCGCTTTGACATCTTCAAGCTCGACGCGACGACAAGCACGAACGACGATGTGAAAACGGCCGCCGAGGCGGGCGTTCCCGAAGGCCTGGTTGTCCATGCGCTCGCCCAGAATGCAGGGCGGGGAAGATTGGGGCGCACGTGGCAATCGCCCGAAGGCAATTTGTATTTTTCGGTTCTTTTGCGCCCCCCCTTGCCGAAACGCGTTTGGGGCAACTACAGTTTTGTGGCGGGCGTTGCGATAGCCGAAGCCGTAAGCGCTATTTTACCCGCCGCGCGGGTTGAACTCAAATGGCCGAACGACGTCTTGGTGGGGGGTAAAAAAATCAGCGGCATATTGCTTGAATCGGGCGAAGACTGGCTCGTGATCGGCATGGGGATCAATGTTCTTCACGTGCCGGAATCCCCGCTTTATCCGACGACATGCCTTGCGGCAGAAAAGGCAATCACCGATGAAACAGCCGTCATCCCCGTCCCTTCTTCTGGCGTCATTCCGGCTGAAGCCGGAATCCAACGCGTTGCGTCCGCAACGCAGGTGAATCAATCGGACTTTAATCTTGATGATGTCCTCAATCAGGCTCTCGAATCCTTCGGGGAATGGTACGAAAAAATGAACGCCTCAGGCTTTGGCGCCGTCCGCGCCGCATGGCTTTCCCGCGCGCGCAAAGGAACGCTGCGCGTCAGACTTCCGTCAGCCGGTCAGGAAATCACCGGAGAATTCGTCGATCTGGATGCCGAAGGAAATCTTGTCTTGCGCCTTGCCGACAATACCGAGCGCCGCATCAGCGCAGGCGACGTGTTTTTATAAGGTTTTAAATGAAAAACGACGTCTCAATCCGTTGTTTGAACGATGACTCCGATGCCAGGATCATTGCCGGCTGGTTTCATGATTTCTGGGGGCAAATTCCACCCTTCCTCAGCCTTGAACAGGAATATGAATGTCTGAAAAAGTCGTTCCGAAAAAAGAATGCCGATCTTCCTTTTTCTCTCGTCTATTATTTGGATAAAGAGCCGGTCGGGATAATATGTGTCAGCAAAGAAGAAATGCACACAGGACGAAGCGACCTTTCCCCGTGGGTAAATTCGACTTTTGTAATTGAGCGCATACGCCACAAAGGCATCGCCTCTGCGTTACTTGGCGAATTGCATAAAATCCTGAAGGATCTTGGGTATAAACAAGCCTATGTTGCAACGCGCGAAGTGGCAAGGTTATATCAGCGCAACGGATATGAATATCTATCGTCCGAACAATATGACGGCGTGAAGTTTGATGTATTGAAGCGGAATCTTTAATCAAAAGAAGCGCGCTTCAGAAAAAACCTCACTTCGGCAAAAAGCAATGCTCCATCGTGGGGAATCTGTTTTCGCGCACGTCTTCTGCGTATTGCTTGATGGCGTTTTCGATCAGCGGCGACAGGTTGGCGTAGCGTTTGATGAACTTCGGCGTGAAATCCAAAAACGTGCCGAGAATGTCGTCAATAACGAGAACTTGCCCGTCGCATGACGGCGACGCGCCGATTCCGATGGTGGGAATGGAAATTGCCTTGGTGATGTCGTGCGCGACGGGTTCCAGCGTTCCCTCGATGACGACGGCAAAAGCGCCTGCGGCATCCAGAGCCTTGGCGTCGGCCATGACTTTTTTCGCGCCTTCGTCGTTGCGCCCCTGAATTTTGAATTTTCCCGCCTCGACGGACTGTGGCATCAGCCCGATGTGCCCCATAACGGGAATGCCGTTTTCGACAAGGCGCTTGACCGTGGCGGCCATTTCGACGCCGCCCTCAAGCTTGACGGCGTGGCATTTGGTCTCTTTCATGGCGCGTTCGGCGTTGGCCAAAGCCTTTTCGGGGCTGTCATAGGTGGCAAAAGGCATATCGAAAACGACCAGAGCGTGCTTGGCGCACCGCGCCACGGCCTCGGTATGCCGGATCATCATTTCCATCGTTACCGGCCTCGTGCTGTCGAAGCCGTAAATGGTCATGCCGAGCGAATCCCCGACCAGAATAATGTCCACAAGCGGGTCCATAATCTTGGTCATAGGCGCGGTATAGGAGGTAAGGCAGACGATAGGGGTGCCGCCTTTGACGATGTCTTTCACGGTAATTGCCATAAGAACCTCCATAGGGCCGTTAACCTTTAAATCTTGGCATTTTGCACTGGGAGAATCTAGTGTAATGTCTCGCAGTGCAACACGAAATTCGATGAAAGATCAAATATGCCCAAAAAGATTTCCGAAGAAAAAGGCGGCGTTGACGGAGCGTTAGCCGAGCACGGTATGTCGCGGGATGAATACAAAATTCTCCTCGACATGATGGGGCGCGAGCCGACGAAGGCCGAATTCGGCGTGGCGGCAGCCATGTGGTCGGAGCATTGCTCGTACAAGTCAACGAGAGTCTGGCTGAAGCAGCTTCCGACGGAAGGCAAGTGCGTCATCTGCGGCCCCGGAGAAAACGCGGGCGTGATAGACATCGGCGACGGGCAGGCGGCGATCTTCAAAATGGAAAGTCACAACCACCCGTCTTATATCGAGCCGTATCAGGGTTCGGCGACGGGCGTCGGCGGAATTATGCGCGATATTTTCACGATGGGCGCGCGTCCCATTGCCAACCTCAATGCGCTGCGCTTCGGCGCCGTCAATCATCCGAAAACCAAATCCCTTATTTCGGGCGTTGCGGCGGGCATCGGCGGCTACGGCAATTGCATGGGCGTGCCGACGGTCGGCGGAGAAACGGAATTTCACGCGAGCTACAACGGCAACAACCTCGTCAACGCGATGACGGTCGGCGTGGCCGACGCGAACAAGATTTTCTATTCTGCGGCGGCGGGCGTGGGCAATCCGGTCGTTTATGTCGGCTCAAAAACGGGGCGCGACGGCATCAAGGGCGCAACGATGGCGTCGGGCGAATTCAACGAAGATTCCGACAGCAAACGTCCGACGGTTCAGGTGGGAGACCCCTTCACCGAAAAGCTGGTTCTCGAAGCCTGCCTCGAATTGATGGCCACGGACGCGATTATCGGCATTCAGGACATGGGCGCGGCGGGATTGACGTGCTCGGCGGTCGAAATGGCGTCGAAGGGAGGTCTTGGGATTGAAATTGACCTCGACAAAGTGCCTTTGCGCGAAACCGAGATGTCCGCCTACGAAATTATGCTTTCCGAAAGTCAGGAACGCATGCTGATGGTCTTGAAGCCCGGCCGCGAAGCGGAAGCCGAGAAAATCTTCAAAAAGTGGGAACTTGATTTCGCGGTCATCGGCAAACTGACCGACACGGGACGCATGGTCTGCATGCGTGCCGGGCAAAAGGAAGTGGATATTCCGGTTTCCCCCTTGGTCGAAAACTCGCCTGTTTATAACAGGCCGTGGGAACCGACGCCGAAAGCGCCCGACGTCTCGGCTTCGCAATATCCGCTGCCTGCGGGCAACACCGTCCTTAGCGTTCTGAAAAAGCTCATCGGCTCGCCCGATCTGTGCTCAAAACGCTGGATATGGGAGCAATATGACAGTCTGGTGCGCGCCAATACGGTGCAAGGCCCGGGAGGCGACGCGGCGGTCGTCCGCCTCGACGACGGCAAAAAAGCTTTAGCTATGGTTGTTGACTGCACGCCGCGTTACTGCGCGGCGGACCCCGTCATGGGCGGAACGCAGGCGGTTGTCGAAACGTGGCGCAATTTGTCCGCAGTAGGTGCTACGCCTTTGGCGATCACGGACTGCATGAACTTCGGCAATCCCGAAAAGCCGCGCATCATGGGGCAATTCGTCGGCGCCGTTCAAGGCATCACGGCGGCATGCAAAGCGCTCGATTACCCGGTCGTGTCGGGCAATTGCAGCCTTTACAACGAAACGACGGGCAACGCGATTGCGCCAGCGCCCGCCATCGGCGGCGTCGGCATTATGAAGGACGTGACAAAGGCCGTGGGCATCGCCTTTCAGGGCGAGGGAGAAACGGTATTCGTTCTCGGCGAAACGAAAGGCCACATCGGCCAGTCCCTCTATTTGCGCGAGATTTTCGGCAAGGAAAAAGGCGCGCCGCCGCCCGTCAATCTTCAGGACGAGCGCGTTCGCGGCGATTTCGTCCGCGCCCTTATTGATGAAAAGCTTCTGACCGCCTGCCACGACGTATCGGGCGGCGGCCTGTTGGTTTCGATCGCCGACATGGCGATGCCGAAAGGCGTCGGCTTGCTGCTTGAACAGGCGGGCGACGCGGCCTTCTGGTTTGGCGAAGATCAGGGGCGTTATGTCATTGCGACAAAATCCCCCGACGTTATCGTCAAAAAGGCGGAGGCTCAAAACATCCCCCTGACGAAACTCGGCGTAACCAAAGGAACCTCCATCGCGTTGATGGGCGAAAGCATGGCGGTTGCCGATTTGCGCGCTGCGCATGAATCGTTTTTACCGGATTACATGAGATAAACCATGCCGATGACCGAAGCCGAAATTACGCGCCTTATCAAGGAAGCCCTTCCGGACGCCGTCGTAGAACTTAAAGACCTGCGCGGCGACGGCGACCATTATCAGGCGTATGTCGAAAGCCGCCTGTTTGTGGGAAAAACGAAAGTGCAGCAGCACCAGATGGTTTATGCGGCGCTTCAGGGGCGCGTGGGCGGCGTCTTGCGCGCGATGACGCTCAGCACGGCGATTCCCTCAAAAGAGTGATTATTCGACCCTGCACGATCCGAAAGAAATCAGCGAGCTTCTCAAGCTTTCCGTGTTTTTGTCGCAGACAAGATTCCTTTGCGCGGGGCCGAAAACAATAATGGCCGCGATGACGGCGAGGCCGATAACGATAAAGGCAATTTGAAAAAACCTGATTTGCCAGGCAGGGGTCTTCTTTTTCTGAGGGGAAGAAGGTTTTATGCGCCGGTATTTGGAAGGAGGGGGTATGTCAGGAGAGAACATGATAAATACCGGTTCCAAAACAAAGGTTCATCGTCCCTAAGGTTTAGAAAACGAACCTATGCCTGTCAATGATTTCCGATTTTTCTTCTCTCTTATCCGTCAAGAAGGCATAATGACCGTAGGACAAACGGCGCATGAAGAGGCAGGCGCAGAACGAGTGAAGTTGAGAGTCGTTTTGGTTCATGCGTTTACTGGTATAAGGAGTTTCTTTGATGATCAATCCCGCAGTCGGCGAACGCATCCGCTCCGAAGTATCCTCATACGATGTCGTGCTGTACATGAAAGGCACTCCCGTGTTTCCTCAATGCGGGTTTTCGGCGCAGGCCGTGCAGATTCTTTCGATGTTGGGGGTTAAGTACAGGGCTGTGGATGTTCTGGCCGACCCGGGGCTGCATCAGGGGATCAAGGACTACAGCAATTGGCCGACCTTGCCGCAACTTTTTGTTAAAGGCGAATTCGTGGGCGGCAGCGACATCATGCGGGAAATGGTGCAGGACGGAGAGCTGCAAAAGCTTTTTGCCTCCAAAGGCATCGCGTTCGAGGATCGCTGATCTAGACCGCGAAGCGTGAATCGCTGGTCTTACCTATGAATAAAGCGAAATTTTTCAATTTTCTTGATTCAATGTCAAAAAATCTCGCTCTAATCCCGCATCTTGATGATGACGGCGTGGCCGTTCAAATTGTGAATAAAAAGAGAGCCGGTTCTGGGGAAGGTCTCGTCCACATAGCGCCGTATGCCGTCGCAGGTCGGAAATCCGTAATCGTCGAATATCAGGCATCCGCCGACGCTGATGCGCGGCCAGACCCAGTTGGCGATGTCGCGCGCGGATTCGTAAACATCCACGTCAATGTGGCACAGGCAGAATTTACGGTCGGCGATAAGATGAGCCGTTTTTTCCGGAAACATTCCTTTCAGCACTTCAATGTTATTGACCCCGGCCTTTCCTGCCAGTCCCAAAACGGTATCCACAGACGTATCGGAATGTTCGCCGCCGATATACTTGGTGTCGTGTTCGCTGGCTTTGACGACTCCTTCAAAAGTGTCGCACAGAAAAACTTTTTTTGACGGCGCGACGGCTTGCGCTCTTTTGGCCATCAGGCATCCCGATCCGCCGCGCCAGACCCCGATTTCCAAAATGTCGCCTTCGACGGAAGCCATTTGCCTGACGAGGCTCCACAGCTCATAGCAGCGGTAAAGGTCAACGAGCGTATTCCCCCTGATGATGTCGTAAACCGAAAGGAACTCGACATCGTCGCCCCACGGCGAGTAGGAGGCCGACGTGATAATGACGCTGTGGCAGACGGAAGCTTTAGTAACCAGCGACCAATCCCGAATCCTTAATAAATTCTTGTAAATATCCTGAAGAGAAATTTCCATAATACATCCTGATATATGGGGAAAAGAAGGGAAGGGATCGGCAAGAAAAAGACGAAACGAGTGTTGTTTTTTGCCCTTGCTTTGTCAAGTTATCCGGCGGCTTAAACCGTTTTCCTTTTCCGGATAATCAGGTCTGCAGCCTAAGACTCCTGAAAGGAAACTGAATCGTTTCATGAAACACTTTTAAAGCGCCCGCTATTCTCTTGTTAATAAACAAAAAGCCGCACCTTTTATGTTGAGTAAAATTTCGACTATTTATGAATAATCGGCCGCCATAAAGCTTTCTTTTTTCCTATCTTTCATCTATAAAATTGTTCCAGCCAAAATCAAAGGTTCCTAATGTTCGGCCTGGGCCGCAAGGCTCACGGCTTTTTTGTTTTTCTATGTTTTATCTTGGGAGTTTTTCCGATGCAGAACGTCCTTCTTGTCGTCCAATTGATCCTCGCGATTGCGTTGATTGCGGTTATTTTACTCCAAAAGACCGCGCAGGACGGCGGCGGCCTGATGGGCGGCGGCGGTGCCGGAACCATGGGAGGTCTCTTCACCGCGCGCGGATCGGCCAACTTTCTGACCAGAACGACGGCGATATTGGCGACGTTTTTTATCGTGAACAGCCTGGCGCTCGGAATTATGGCGAGCAGCCAGCACAAGCAAACCAGTTTGGTTGATCAGATAGCGCCTATCGAAATGCCCGCGCCGGAAAGCCAGAAAGCGCCCGCAGCTCCGGCAGTACCGTTGGCCAAGTGAGGTTTTTTTAGTTTTTAGGGATTAAGGCTATGACTCGTTTTGTTTTTATTACCGGCGGCGTTGTGTCCTCATTGGGCAAAGGGATTGCGTCATCGGCGCTCGGCGCATTGCTCCAGATTCGCGGCTACAAGGTTCGCCTGCGCAAGATGGATCCCTATCTTAACGTTGACCCGGGCACGATGGCGCCGACGCAGCACGGCGAAGTGTATGTGACGGACGACGGAGCCGAAACCGATCTCGACCTCGGGCATTATGAAAGATTCACGGGCGTGGCCTCGCGGCAAAGCGACAACGTCACGTCGGGCAAGATTTATTCGACGGTCATCGGCAAAGAACGCCACGGCGACTATCTGGGCGGAACGGTGCAGGTCATCCCGCATGTGACCGATGCGATCAAGGATTTCATCCGCGCCGATCTGCATGACGAAGACTTTTGCCTGTGCGAAATCGGCGGCACGGTGGGCGACATCGAAAGCCTGCCGTATCTCGAAGCGATCCGCCAGTTGCGCAACGAGGAAGGGACGGAAAACTGCCTCTTTATCCACGTTACGCTCCTGCCGTTCATCAAGTCGGCGGGCGAACTGAAAACCAAGCCGACGCAGCACTCGGTCAAAGAGCTGCTCAGCGTCGGTATCCAGCCCGAAATCCTGCTTTGCCGGGCGGAACGCACAATACCGGACAACGAACGCCGGAAAATCGCGTTGTTCTGCAATATCAAGCCGGAATGCGTGATCGAAGCGCTCGACATGGACACGATCTACAACGTGCCCGTTAAATATCACGAACAAGGCCTCGACGAACAGGCGATGCGTTATTTCAAGCTGCCGACGGAACCGAAACCCGACCTGACGCCGTGGAAGAAGATCGTCCAGCGCGTGCGCGAACCCGAAGGCGAAGTTACGATAGCGGTGGTGGGCAAATATACGAGCCTGCTCGACAGCTATAAATCGTTGTCCGAAGCGCTGACGCACGGCGGCATCGCCAACAACGTGCGGGTCAATCTCAAATGGCTGGACTCCCAGGTGTTCGAGGCGGCGGATACGATGCACCATCTTGAAGGCGTGGACGGCGTCCTCGTTCCCGGAGGCTTCGGCGAACGCGGGACGGAAGGCAAAATCCGCGCGGCGCAGTTCGCGCGCGAGAAAAAGATTCCCTATTTCGGCATCTGCTTCGGCATGCAAATGGCGGTGATCGAGGCGGCGCGGAACCTGTGCGGCATTGCGAAAGCGACCTCCAGCGAATTCGGCGCAAGTCCTTCGGCGGTTGTCGGCCTGATGACGGAATGGCTGAAGGGCAATCAGCTCGAAGTTCGTAAATCGGACGGCAACTTGGGCGGCACGATGCGCCTCGGTTCCTATCCCTGCAAACTGGCCAAAGGCACGAAAGCGCATGAGATATACGGCGCCGACGTTATCCACGAACGCCACCGGCACCGCTATGAAGTCAACACGACCTACAAAGCGCAGCTGGAAAAAGCGGGGATGATCTTCTGCGGCATGTCGCCCGACGGCAAATTGCCCGAAATGATCGAGCTCAAGGATCACCCGTGGTTTATCGGCGTCCAGTTCCATCCGGAATTGAAATCGAAGCCGCTCGATCCGCACCCGTTATTCCGCTCGTTCATCGCGGCGGCAGTGCAGAAATCGCGGCTGGTATAATCTTTAAGGCTGCGGGGGCGTCTTTTCAGAATAGGGCGCGTGAATCTTGGCGCCCAAAAGAACGGCTTCCGTAATAAGTCCGCCTTTGACGTTTTGGCGCTGCGATACTCTCAAATAAACGTCTTTTTCAGTAACGTTGCAAGCTTGAGCCATAGCCTTGCGGATATGTAACTCGGTCATTTTAATTGTTTGCCCGTCTGTATTGATCGTGGCGACAATTTCCGGCGGCGCGAAAGTTGGGCGGTGGCTTACAAATTCAATTTGATCGGGCGTAAAGCCATGACCGATAGCGTTTGCAAGAATCCTCCTGATTTGCGGAAGGGGGATGTCATTCTCAAAATTGGGGCTCTTAACCGTTGCTTTCTTTGTCATAAGAATATCCGCTTAATAAGGTCAAACAATTATGAATATAAATCCGGCATTGATTATACGATGTCTTTCTCCAAAAGCAGGAAGCTTTTTTACTTTCAGGCAAAAGAAGGCCAATTTCCGTTGCAGGAAAGGCCTGTTAACCAGGATGAAGAAATTAAGGTTCGCCGATCTCAAGGCCTTTGCGCATGAAAAGAATGTAGCGTTTGGCCTCGTTCCATCCCATGCAGCCGCACAAATTCGCCGTCCACAACAATTGCTGGAGAAGATCGCTTGGGGAACGTCTGTTTTCGGCTTCTGCCCCGATAGCAAGCGAAGCGTCGAACGCGCCCTGAATAGTCTGATCCGACCTGTCCAGAAGAAGATTGGCTTGAGTCATGTTGTTTCCCCCGATGTTGTCTCCGTTCAACCGTTATCCCTGAAGGCGTCCGGATTTTTTCCGTGCTCCTCCAACCACTTTCCCAGTTCTTCATTGGCGAATCCGCAGTATGTGCTGACGTGGTTCATGCCGAAATTGCGCGCGCAAGTCGCGAGGTACGAAAGCTGTCCGCTCATGGCGGCGATCTCCTGAAGCGAAGGCGCCAAAAAGCGCCGCCTTGGAACAAAATGAAGAATTTTGTCCTCATAAGCGTTCTTGCGCATCGGAGCACCTTTATGCAGCCAGACTTTCGGGAGCAGACCACAGATTGCCGATCACAGGTTTTTGAACACCAAGCTTCTTTTTGACTTGTTCGTACATGTCCGGCGTGATGCTCATTTTGGCCGCGACGCAACGCTGGTCGCCAAGCATCTGTTCGCTGCCCAGCTTAACGGGGCAGCAACCGGAAGAACCGTAAACGCGGCGCATGATAAGGGTTTGCATCAACCCGATGATGGTGTGCGCGCCTTCGGCAAGGGCATATTCGTAATAAGCCAGAACCAGTTCGTTCTTGATCTGCACGCGCAAATCGCTGGGAAGATCGTTGTCAATGCAAATGCGGCTGCCTTCGAGAATTTGTATCGAATGGGGCAGGGGTTCGTACTCGATCATGTGCGGAAACTTGTCGCGCAACATGTACGGGCGATCCGTCGGGTTAAGGCGCGCCGTTCCGCATACTCTTCCCGTCGCGTTCGTCCACGCCAGATAGGCCGTTGCGGGCGTGTCGTACTCGTCGTGTTCCATGCCCGTGCCGACGGGATAGTGCATGTAATTTTGACGTGCGACGAAATTCCTGTGCCGGCACATAAGGATCTCCGGCAACAAACGACCGTGCGTGCCAATGTTCTGTAATGAGAGAAGAGTAATCAAATTATATCCCCGCGTGTCCTTGTGAACGAATGATGCGCTTAAACGGGGGTTCGGAAAATCCTTACAAATGTAGGGGTTAATAACCTCGTATGCGTTTTCTTGACAAAGGCAAGCGACTCACGTACTTAGCGATAGGTTCTACCTATGGTTGTATTCTGACGGGGGGAATATTCAGCTATGGACTTGCTCGATTTTGTTACGCGCTCGAGCGAAGCGACAACCGTCGAAGAGCTTGAAGCTCTTCTCAGCGAAAGTTTGCGCGAACTATGCGGTCTTCAATATTACGTCTTCGGTCTTGAAACGGATCACAGTGCGATCAACATTCCGGCGGGTCACGGCCTTTTGTCCAATTATCCGACGGACTGGATGAAGTATTATGTCGACAAAGGATTTGCCGACATTGACGCGGTGCGCAGGTTTGGCCATCTTTGCAGCGGAACGTTCGCGTGGGACGCCATCCCGTCGGATTTTTTCCAGTCGCGGCGCGCGCAGGATTGCCGCAACGGCGGCGAAGACGCCGGATTAAAGCATGGCGTTTGCGCTCCCTTGCGGGGGCCCTTTGGGCAAATCGCGGGTCTTGCGGCGGCATCCGACAGCTATGAAGATTGCACGACGCCGCAGAAGCTCGCGTTATTCAACGTCATCAGTTATCAGTTTTATACGCGCTTCATCGAAATTCACAGAAATGGCAGCAGAGAACAAAAGGCGCTGCCGAAATTGGCGCCGCGCGAAAAGGATGTCATGTCGTGGGCGGCGCGCGGCAAAACGAATGCCGAGATCAGCGATATCCTGTCTCTCTCTCCCAACTATGTGCGCGAGATTGTCAGTAACGTGATGGAAAAATATAACGCCTCCAACCGCGTCTCGGCGGTCTTGATGGCGATCTACAGCGGCGAAATAGACGCGAGCGACCTGATCGTGCGGCCTCTTCCCAAAAAGAGCTCTTCTGCCGGATAGGACAAAATCAGAATTTCTCCGATTTTTTTGCGATTCATCGTCCCGAAAATACCATCGTCATGCCCGTCCCCGCCTTCGCGAGGGCAGGCTCCGGCGGCGATCCCTCTTTCTTTTCCCTCCCCCTCGCGGGGCGCGAATGTGCGTTTGCTATAAAATGTATCGTCACGCCCGCCCGTATCGCAGCACGGAGCCTTTGTCGCATTGTCGCTCCCATCGTCATGCCCGCGAAGGCGGGCATCCCATTTGGTTTTTTCTCTTTTTTTACCCACTTTTCCCATAATTCGTCATTGCGCCGCACAAAAAAGGACTTAACCCTTTGTTTTCCAACAATAGATATTTCCTCTTTTTTACTTGAATTACTCCCAAGAAAGTGTATGATGGCTCCCGCACCCTTCGATATACGAACTTAAGGAGGGTTTGTCCGGCCGTGGTAGCGCTCTTCGCCTCAACTGCGCAGAAGGGGGAGAAGGAGCCGATCGGCGAGGAATGTTGGAGCCTCTTGATGTATCGTGCGTCAGGATCCCGCGGGAGCATTCATTTGAATGCACACGATGGTTTTTTTTAAAGGATTTTGTTTTTGCTTTTTTAAAGGAAGGTTTTTTTGAAAGAATAAAGAAATATTACGCCTTTTTCATCTTCGTCCGCTTTGCAGCGATATATTTCTCGTTATGCGGATTGATACCCGTCCACAACGGCACTTCCGCGCTGACGACAACGCCGCCGCGCTCCAGCGCCGCGCTTTTGTCGCGGTTGTTCGTGAGCAGCCGCACCTTCTTCAATCCGAAATGTTTTAAAATCGTCACGGCGTCCGCATAGTCGCGCTCGTCCGGCGCAAAGCCCAGATGCACGTTCGCCTGATAGGTGTCCATGCCTTGCTCCTGCAATGCATAGGCGCGGATTTTATTGCCGAGGCCGATGCCGCGTCCTTCGTGTCCGCGCATATAAATCAAAAGGCCTTCGCCTTCTTTCTCGATCAGCTCCAGCGATTCCTCAAGCTGGTCGCGGCAATCGCAGCGCAAAGAGCCCAGAATATCGCCCGTCGCGCATTCCGAATGCAGCCGCACAAGGCAATCGTTCGAGGGCGTTCCCTTAACGAGAACGATGTGCTCGATGTTTTCCGCGCCGGGAAAAATTTGCAATTCAAATTTCCCGTAGCGGGTAGGCAGCAAAGCTGAAGGAATATCCATTGCTATACTTTCCTTAATTTTTCGCAGGCGCGCGCGATACGCTGGCACGCCTCTATTAAAAGCTCCGTGGATGTCGCGTACGAAATACGAAAGGCGGGGCTGACTCCGAACGCCGAGCCCGGAACGACGGCGACGCCGTTTTGGATCAAATAGGTCGCGAAATCGTCGTCGTTCTTGATAATCTTGGCCTGCGGCGTCTTTTTGCCGATAATGCCCTCGCAGCTCGGGTAAACGTAGAAAGCGCCTTCGGGTTTCCGGCAGGAAAGCCCTTCGACCTTGTTCAATTCCTCGACGACCAGGTCGCGCCGTTCCTGAAAAATCCTGATGCGTTCCTTCAAAAAATCCTGCGGGCCGTTCAGCGCGGCAACGGCTGCCGCCTGGCTGATCGAGCAGGGGTTGCTTGTCGAATGTCCCTGAATTTCGCCCATCTTCTTGATCAAAGCTTCGGGGCCGCCGCCGTAACCGATGCGCCAGCCCGTCATGCTGTAGGCTTTCGACACGCCGTTGACGGTCAGCGTGCGGCTGTAAAGGGCGGGCACGACCTCGGCAATCGTCGCGAATTCAAAATCGTCGAAAAGAAGATGCTCGTAGATGTCGTCCGACAAAATCCGGACATGCGGGAAGCGTTTCAGAACGTCGGCCAGCCCGTGCAGCTCGACGCGCGAATAAGCGCAGCCCGAAGGATTGGATGGCGAATTCAAAATCAGCCACTTGGTTTTCGGCGTGATGGCCTGTTCAAGATCGGCGGGAGTTATCTTGAATCCGTTCTGAGCCGTGGTCGGGACAAAAACGGGAACCCCTTCGGCGAGAGCCACCATATCCGGATACGAAACCCAATAGGGCGCCGGAATGATGACTTCGTCTTTGGGGGAAAGAGAAGCCATAAGCGCGTTATAAATGACCTGTTTGCCGCCCGCGCCGACCGAGATTTGTTCGGGCTTGTAGGACAATTTATTTTCGCGCGCGAACTTGGCTGAAATCGCCTGTTTAAGGGCAGGGGTTCCGTCAACGGCGGTGTAGCGCGTCTGTCCTTCGGCAATGGCTTTGCACGCGGCTTCCTTGATGAAGTCGGGCGTGTCGAAATCCGGTTCTCCGGCCGCGAGGCTGATGACGTCTTTTCCCGCCGCCTTCATTTCCATAGCAAGGCGCGTTATGGCAAGCGTCGGCGACGCCTTGATCCGCGACAGCCGTTCGGCAATAAAAGAAACACCCATAAAAAACACTCCAAAAATAAGAAAGTCCTTATAGTCCCTTGTTCGGCGCTCGGCAAGAAACACGCCCATTGATTTTTCCCCGTCGGACTGCTACTTTTTGAACATGACGACGAAAGCCCTTTCAGCAAAAGCTCTGGGATCCGCTTCTTTCAGCGGCGTTTTTGCATACGGGTATTTTTATTGGTTCCGGTAATCCGGAACATATTCACTCGCTTCTCACCCACATTATTATAAGATTAACCAAAGCCCGCTAAAGGTGGGCGGTAACCTATCAGGCAAAAATCATGACGAAAAAAGAAACCTGGACGCCGGACAGCTGGAGAACGAAATCGGCGAAGCAATTGCCGACCTATCCGAATGCGGACGCCGTGAAGGACGTCGAGGCGCGTCTGGCGAAATTGCCGCCGCTGGTTTTTGCGGGCGAGGCGCGCAATCTCAAAAAGCGTCTGGCGAAAGTCGCGGAAGGCAAAGCCTTTTTATTCCAGGGCGGCGATTGCGCCGAAAGCTTCGCCGAATTTTCCGCGAACAACATCCGCGACACGTTGCGCATCATTTTGCAGATGGCTATCATCCTGATTTACGGCGGCGGCTTGCCGGTGGTCAAGGTCGGTCGCATGGCGGGACAGTTTGCCAAGCCGCGTTCGGAAGACACCGAAACAAAGAACGGCGTTACGCTGCCGAGCTACAGGGGCGACATCGTCAACGGCCTCGAATTCATTAAAGAGGCGCGGATTCCCGATCCCGAAAGGATGATCAAGGTCTATAATCAATCGGCCTCGACGCTTAATTTGCTGCGCGCGTTCGTGCAGGGCGGTTATTCCGACCTGCACCGCATGCATCAGTGGAATTTGGATTTTGTGGATCGCAGCCTGCAGGGCAGCCGATACCGCGAGCTTGCCAACCGCATTTCCGAAACGCTGGATTTCATGGCGGCCTGCGACATCACGTCCGAAACGTCGCCGCAAATCCGCGAGACGGAATTTTACACCTCGCACGAAGCGTTATTGTT